>JAFTWV010000046.1 GCA_017465155.1 Clostridia bacterium | reverse complement strand
TGGTCTTGGACTCTTCGACGGTGATGACGCCGTCAGCGCCCACGGTTTCCATCGCATCGGCGATCAGCTTGCCGATGGTCTCGTCCGCAGCGGAGTTCGCAGCGACGTTGGCAATGGCCTGCTTGCCATTGATGGGCTGGCTGAGCTCCTTCAGGCCCTCGACAGCAGCCTCGGTGGCAGCAGCAATGCCCTTCTTGAGCACCATGGGGTTGGCACCGGCAGCCAGGTTGCGCAGGCCCTCGCGGATGATGGCCTGAGCCAGCAGGGTCGCGGTGGTGGTGCCGTCGCCGGCCACGTCGTTGGTCTTGGTGGAGACCTCCTTTACCAGCTGAGCGCCCATGTTCTCAAAGGGATCTTCCAGCTCGATCTCCTTGGCGATGGTCACGCCGTCGTTGGTGATGAGGGGAGCGCCGTACTTCTTGTCGAGCACGACATTGCGGCCCTTAGGGCCCAGGGTGATCTTGACGGTATCAGCCAGCGCGTTTACGCCCTTCTCAAGGCTGCGGCGGGCCTGCTCGCCATACTGAATCTGCTTTGCCATGATAATACACTCCTTATACAAGACATAACTTCCGGGCGCGGTGGCCCAGTGCAGCACTCCGCAGCATTGGCGGAAATGCCAGGCGGCAATATTGCCTTACTCGACGATGGCCAGAATATCGCTCTGGCGGACGATGATCAGCTCTTCGCCGTCGATCTTCACTTCGGTGCCGGCATACTTGCTGTAGATGACCTTCTGGCCGACGGACACCTGCATGGTGATCTCCTTGCCGTCCACATTACCGCCGGGGCCGACAGCGACAACCTGCGCCATCTGGGGCTTTTCCTTCGCAGCGGCCGTCAGGATCAGGCCGGACTTGGTGGTTTCTTCAGCTTCAACATTCTTGATGACGACGCGGTCACCCAAGGGCTTCACGGTCATGGTGTTTCCTCCTGTTTCAAATCCGATTGTTAGGTGTTAGCACTCGCCGATTGAGAGTGCTAATCAGCAATCTAATTATACGCGATTTCTATCATACTGCAAGAGGAACGGATGTTCTATTTTTGTAAATCTTATCCTCATTGCTGTGAAAATGTGCAAATTGCGAAAGTATCTGTCCACAAAGCGCAAATCGTGCTATAATAAGCAGAAAGTTTTTTTCGGAGGAAGGCTATGATGGAACAGTGCCGACAGCTTCTGCTGGCATGGTATGATGAAAATGCGCGTGAACTGCCGTGGCGCGGCATTCACGATCCCTATCGTACATGGGTAAGCGAGACGATGCTGCAGCAGACACGAGTGGAGACCGTCCGCGGATATTACGACCGGTTCCTTGCAAGATTCCCAAGCCTTGCCGAGCTGGCGTCCGCGCCGCAGGATGATGTGCTCAAGCTGTGGGAGGGACTTGGATATTACAGCCGTGCCCGCAATCTTCATAAGGGTGCGCAGCAGGTCATGAACGAATTTGGTGGTGTGCTTCCACGGGACGTCAGTGAACTGCAGCGGATCAGCGGTATCGGGCCTTATACGGCAGGAGCAATCGCCAGCATCGCCTATGATCAGCCTGTTCCGGCGGTGGATGGAAACGTGATACGGGTGACTGCCCGTTTGGCGGGTGTGCGCGAGAATGTCGGCGTTCCGTCGGTCCGCAGGAAGCTGGAGGAGCTCGCAGCATCGCTTGTACCGAAAACGCGGCCGGGCGATTTCAATCAGGCCTTGATGGATCTGGGCGCAACGGTCTGCGTACCCGGTACGCCGTCATGTGACTGCTGTCCGCTGCAGGCCGTCTGCGATGCATATGATGCAGGTGACGCAGATGAACTGCCGATACTGCCGCGCAAGAATCCGCCCCGGCAGATTGCGTACGATGTAATGCTGATCTTCAGCGGGCAACACGTCCTGATGCGTCAGCGCACGGAGAAAATGCTGCAGGGTTTGTGGGTGTTTCCGATGCTGGAAGACTATCATACCGTGCGGCAGATGCCTTCAGCCGTACGCAGGCTGACAAAGCTGACGGTCACCAATGTGCGTGCGGAAGGGGAAGCGAAGCACGTCTTTACGCATCAGGTGTGGCTGATGCGTTTGTATGCCATGGATGCTGCTGAAGCAGAAGCGCCTGCCGGATGGCGCTTTGTAACCCTTGAGGAGCTGGACAAGCTGGCTGTCCCTACGGCGGTAAGTGCGGCTGCGCGGACGGTACGGCGCATTCTGACAACGAAGGCAGAATCGCTGCCTGAATGAACCATATACATTGCAGGATTCCCGGATCACATGAATCATCAACAGGCCGATGTGCAGCCAATCACACGCAGAAAAAGCGCCCTGACTTCCGATTGCGGAAGTCAGGGCGCCATTTTGTGGGGATTACTTTGCCCAGATCACAAGCGCGGAGTTGGCAGGGTAGATCTGCGCGGTCTGGTAGGGGTTATGGCTCTGGGCCGCAGCCTTGGCATAACGGTATGCCTCGTACAGCGAAATCTCGTTGTTCTTGTCAGCGTCGGCATACAGGGGAGTCACGGAGCCGGTTGGAATGTTCCAGCCGCTGCCGTAGCACAGGCCGTAGGTGAACAGGCCGAAGTACATATCCGCTTCACCGTCGCCGTTCTGGTCATAGGCGGTGGAAACGGAGCGCTCCGAGGAGTGCGCGGCAGTGATGACGTAGTAACCGCTGTTGGCAAGATCGTTTTCGCCGCGGGCGATGGTATCGACCCATTCAACGAAGATTTCCTCGCCCTCAGCCACAGGTTCGGCCTCGACTGCCTTGTCAATCATGTTGCCGTCTGCCGCAAAGGCGTTCACGACCATGCTGTTGAAGGCATTCAGATCGCCGGTGCCGGGTTCGCCGCCGGTACTCTTGCCAATCATGTTGCCGGAGTGGCAGCTGTCCAGAATGACGATCTTGCGGCCGGGAATCTTGTCAAGCTCTTCCTTCAGGCGGGAGATGGACAGGTAGGTGTGGTAGGTGCCCACCAGAGAACCGTGGTAGTCGGGCGTTTCGGCAGCGTTGGCGCCATGACCGCTGTAATAGAACAGGGAAACGTCGTTGGCTGTCGCATCTGCGAAGGTCGAGCGGATCGCGCTGATCATGCCGCTGTCGGACAGATTGATCTGCTTGTTGATGGAATAGGGCGTGCCGGTCATGCGGCGCAGCATGGCTGCCATGGCATTAACGTCATTGTCGCAGCCGGGGAGGTAGTTGGATTCGTTGGGGTAGGTGTTGCCGATCAGAAGCGCGCGGTAGGTCGGATCAACCAGCTGGCGGGTGAAGGAGTACTCTTCGGACCAGGGACCGCAGCTGACGTCGCCGTTGGAGAAGAGGCGGACAGCACGGACATGGTAGTAGTACTGTTTGCCGATGGTCGAATTCTTGTGGGAACCCTGCGGCTTGGAGACGCGGCCGTTGGAAACGGGCGCAGCGCCGGAAACAGAGGAGATATGCACATCATAGTGCGTTGCGCCGGTCACTGCGTTCCAGGAAAGCATGGTGCCGTTGGTCAGGCTCAGGCCGCTGATGCCTTGAGGAGCCTCCAGCCAGATGCCCATGCCGATTTCACCCTTGAGGCTGAAGCAGCGCCAGCCTTCGGGCTGACAGGTCTTGAAGGAGTACACAAAATAGTAGTACACCACGCCGGGGGTCATCGTTGTGTCAACGTAGGAGGTTACGGGCTCGTCCAGCACGACCAGCTTCTTGTAGGCGGTCACATCGTCATGGAAGGCACGGCGGTAAATCACATAGCCGCTTGCGCCGGGGATGGCGTCCCACGTCAGCTGAAGGCCGGTAGAGGTCCAGTCGTACTGAGTAAAGGAAGGGGTCTCCATGGGGCTGCCGACCATGGCCACGCGGGAGCTGTTGCCGGTAATGACCGTTTCGTTGTACAGCTTGCGCTTGGGGATCACGCGGAAATCATAGGTTTCGTCAAAGGAGATATCACGGATATCGCAGAGGGTGCCCGTCAGATCAGTACGCACGATGCTCCAATCATTCTTGCCGTGAACGGACATCATCACGTCGTACAGATTGGCGCCGGGCACTGCATGCCATTCCAGACGGATGGTGCTGGTATCTTTTCCGCGGGGGTCCTTGATCACTGCGTCGCCCAGCACGATATAGGGGAAGGAGCCGGATTGGGGGCTCTGGTTGATGACATTGCCGTCGTCGTCCAGTTCTACAGCCTGCACGCGGAAATAGTAAACCACGCTGGGGTCAAGGGCAGAGGTGCTGTAAGAAGTCTCGGTGGTCTGAGCCAGCAGGGTGTATTCTTCGCCGTTGACAGGCTTGTACAGCACCTGATAGGCTTCTGCGGCCTCTGTGCCGTCCCAGGTCAGGGTCATCAGGCCCAGACGGGTGTGGCTTGCAGAAAGGTTGGAAGGCGCATCCATCGTGCGATACTGGACGAACTTCTTTACCTCGGGCATCTCGTCGGGCTCGAAGGAGGGGTCCGGCAGGGGGGCAACGGTTTCCTCGGGAATTTCTTCGACAAAAATGTCGGAATCGTCATTGAGGTCGCCGGCTTCAGGCGTCTGGGTGGCGGCAGGCTGATCCGTTGCAGCAGGCGTCTGCGTTGCGGAGGGGGGAGTCTGCGTCACCGGAGCGGCGGTCTGCTGAGGCGCTTCGGTCACAACGGGCGTGACGGCAGGCTCATTGCCGCGTACCTCGGTTACCGGCAGCTGCCAGCCGCGGTGGGTACGGACGAGCTCTTCGCCGAAGTCTTTCAGTGCGTGCGCATCTGCCTCGGCCTGCGTGAACATTGTCACAGCGTCAGCCTTGACCCAGACTTCCAGCAGCCTGGTCCCGTCGTTGAGCACGATAAGGATAGCCGAATGGTTGCTGTTTTCCTTCTCGGCGTATACGATGCCTTTGCCGCCGGACAGCAGATAGTCGCCGCGCAGGTTCTTGCTCTCGTACAGGCGTGTGCCGCCGGCAAGGTAAGCAAGGCCGGCATTGAAGGTGGGCTTGGAATCAGCGATGCCGAACATACCGCCGGGCTTTTTGGCGGGCGCAGCCGTGGGCTTGGCGTCGGGTGCTGTGTCAGGCTTCGCATCGGGCGTTTCCGCAGGCTTGTCGGCAGGCGGCTCGGTTGCGCTGCTGCCAAAGACGAAGTCCCGCGGAATATCAGAGATCACCTCGGTCGAGGTACTGAACTGCCCGGCTGATTCAGCTGCCGCGCCGGGAAGCATGGTCAGCAGCATGAGCAGGGACAGCGTTAATGCTGTGAGTCTCTGGGTCATCCTCATGGGTATGGCCTCCTTATCATTTGGTGGAGCGTATGATATACCAATATTATTATAGGCTGAACCACGCCTTTGGTCAAGGGGACATGCCGGAAAGTTACAATCATCACATGCCAAAATGATACATGGTTTGCTCTTGCCAACGGAGTTTTAATATGGTAGAATGATAATAGGCATAGGTATGTCACCGTGGGAGTATATGCCAGAAGGGAAGTGGAAGGACGTGTCAGTCAGGCTGTCGGTGGTCGTGCCGGTATACGGTACGGAAAAATACCTGCGGACCTGTCTTGATTCGCTTGCTTCCCAAACGCTCCGGGAGACGGAGTTCATTCTGGTGGATGATGCGTCGCCTGACCGCTCCTCACGCATCATGGAGGAGTATGCAGCCAGGGACAGCCGCTTCCGCGTTGTCCGGCACGAAAGAAACCGCGGCCTGTTCGCTTCCCGCGTGACCGGTGCGGAAGCAGCACAGGGCGAATACATTGCCTTTCTTGACAGCGACGATTATGTATCTGTAGATTTTTACCGTGCGGCGGTGACGCTGGCGGATCACGGCGGCTTTGACGTGGTCATGGGCGATACGGTCTGGGTGCAGCAGGATGGTTCCTGTATTGTCCGGCCTGTACATACGGATGCAGTCCCTTCAGAGCCTCTCTATGGGGAAGACGTGCGCCGCGCGTTTTTCGGACAGGAGCTGACGTGTTACAGCTGGCATACCATCTGGAACAAGGTGTACCGCAGGGATCTGTTCAACCGGTGCCTGCCCCGCTTCCGCCAGCTTGAGGAGCATATCATCATGACGGAGGACATTGCGTTCTCCTCTGTGCTGCTCTATGAAGCGCAGTCTTTTGCACGGCACCGCGGCGATGGCGTGTTTTACTGCATGCATGCCGCATCAAGCACCAATTCCGCCTATGCGGATGCGAAGCGATTCTTCAAGAACTACGGCGATATCGTCACGGTGTTTGAGTTTGTGGAGCAGTTCCTGAAAGACAAGCAGGATGGCGATGCGCTTGCACACCTGATGAAGGCACGGCAGTGGTATTGCCGGATGTGGACGGAAGCGCGGCATACCTGTGCAGGTTCGGGAGACGAGAAGGCACGGGCAGAAGCGCTGACAGAGCGTCTGGCGCCCGGCTTTGACGCTGACGCTCCCTATGACAACAGCGAGATCTGGTGGTTTGACCGTTACACCCTGCCGTGGAATGACGGTGCGGAAAAGATCAAACGCGCCATTGCCGGTCTGGATGGGTACACGCCGGAGACTGTTTCCTTCGATGTGTTCGATACGCTCCTGCAGCGCCCCTTCCGTCAGCCGGATGATCTATACTATATGATGGAGGATCGATGGCAGAAGGTAAACCGCCGCTGCCTGATATCCTTTGCAGCAGCCCGTGCGGAAGCAGAAACCTCCGCCCGCGTGTGGGCCAGGGGACGCAGAGAGGATATCGAGCTGTACGATATCTACAATGCCCTTCGCGTGACCTGCGGCGCAAGCGAGGACTGCGCTGATACGATGCGCTTTGTGGAGCGCGAAACGGAGATTGAGTACTGCCTGCCGAGGCTTTCCGGCGTTCAGCTGTTTCAGCTTGCCCGGTATCTGGGAAGACGTGTCATCCTCATTTCCGATATGTACCTCGACAAGGAAACCATCACTGCCATGCTGCACAAATGCGGTGTGGCGGATTGGGACGCGTTTTTCCTGTCCAGCGAGGAGAACGCGCTGAAATGGAACGGTGCGCTGTATACCTGCGCGCTGAATGCTCTTGGCGCTGCGCCGGAAACGGTGCTGCACATCGGCGATAACTGGCACAATGACTTCATCAAGCCCCGCGAAATGGGCATGCATGCCATGCACCATCCCCGGGCGATGGATGTGATGACGGACAAGGGGCGCACCGCTCTGGGTCAGCTGGGGTTGCAGTCGGTATCCTCCTTTGGCGGAAACGGCTCGCTTCAGTCTGCCTTGTCCTTCCGATGCATGCAGGCCCTGACGGCAGACCGGTTCTTCGACAACGGGTTTGCGCCTACGCAGCGCGACAGCAGCTTTGCCGGTTCGCCTGCGCTGCTGGGGTATTACGCGGTCGGCGGACATGTGCTTGCCGCGGCGCAGTGGCTGATCCGGCGCTGCAGGGCGGACGGCGTGAAGCGTCTTGTGTTTCTGGCCCGCGATGGCTGGCTGATCATGCAGGCTGTGAAGCGTCTTCTGCCTGAGGACAGCGGCCTGACTGTCGATTATCAGCCTGCATCGCGCCGCTGTCTCCTGCCGGCGCTGACGGTGCACCCGTCGGACTTTTATGCTCTACCGGTCAACACCCCGGCTTATTCCGTGGGCAAGGTGGTGCGGCTGCTGGACTTCTGTACGGCGGACAAACCTCCGGAGCAGATACGGCAGGAGGTGGAGGCTGCAGGCTTCAGCTGGGAGCAGCCTTTCCCGGGCAGGTACAGATATCTGGAGTTTATCCGCTGGTATCTGGATCACCTTTACGACGGCTGCAGACATCAAAGGACGTATAACACCCTGCGGGAGTATTACGAGCCCATCCTGACAGAAGGAACTGCATGCTTTGACATGGGTTACAGCGGGAGGCTGCAGGCTGCTTTGTGTCAGCTGGCAGGCTTCGGCGTGCCGGTGTACTTCATCCACGACGATGAGAAGGAATGCCCCCGTCTGGAACGTGCCTACGAATATGAAGCAAGCTGCTTTTACGGCCTGAAGCCGGGCATGTCAGGTGCGTTCCGTGAGTTCCTGCTGTCCTCGGACGAGCCGCCGTGCATCGGCTTTTGCCGAACGGACAAGGGCGTCGAGCCTGTATACGGCAGGAGCGAATACAATGCTGCGGCAAGATTCTTCATCCGCTGTGTTCAGGAGAATGCACTGCGCTTCGTGTCTGACTACACGTCCCGTTTTAAGGGCACCCTGGTGGAGCAGGTCAAGCCCATCCCCCTGTCGATGCCCTTTGAGAGCGCTCTTCGATATCTGCCGGAAGCAGACATCGACATGATGACGGGGATTCGCTTTGAGGATACGGTCTTTGCCGGCCGTGACGATCTGGATCTGGCCGCGCTCATCCGTGATCAGTCTGCTGCCGCCAATGCGGATGCGGCAGACGGGCGCTGGGGCATGGTAGGCTTCATTCCTTCTGAAACGCCGCTGATGAAGCGTACCATCGGCTTCCTGTTGTTTGACAGGGGACTGCTCAAGCAAAAGGCGAAGCATCGTCTGGCAAAGCACCCGCGTCTCCTGAAGGCTGCGCAGCTCGGCTGGCACGGGCTCAAGCGCGTGAAATCCCTGTTCAGAAGGGGGGTGCGCTGATATGGCCGTTGGTCTTTTCTGGAACGACAATGTGCACTTTGACAAGCATGATTGGAAGATGAAATTCTTCTGGGTGGGCAACAACACGGGAAATCTTGTGTTCATCCGCGCGCTCAAGAACATCTTCAATCCGATCATTTTCCCGCTGTGGGATGTGGATTCGGGCGCGTTTCGGGACGATCCGTCCGTCACGCATTATGTCACCACAGAGCTTATCTGGCTGACGGAAAACACGGTGTACCCACATGTGTGGAAGATGCTGGACGGGATTGGCGATAAGCCGCTGGTGCCCATCAGCGTCGGTGTTCACAGCCGGACGGAATCTGCAAAGGTCAACCTCAATCCCGATACAGTGAAGCTGCTGCGGACGATATCCGAACGGGCTGTTCTGGGGGTGCGAGGGGAATACACCGCCGCCGTACTGGAGCGGTTGGGCGTCCTGAACCTGCAGATCATCGGCTGCCCGAGCCTGTACTATGGCATGGATGACAGTTTCCGCCTGGACAAGCAACCGTTCAGGGAGGACATGAAGGCGGCGGTCAACTTCCGTACCTTTTATGGAAGCCTGCAGCCGGCAGAATGCGAATTCCTGACCTTTGCTGCAAATCAGCGCCTGCCCTTTGTGGAGCAGACGCAGCAGGAGCTGACCCTTGAAAACTGCCAGAACAACGCGCCGCAGTTCGAATACCTGAGCCGCTGGCTGGATGAGCAGAAGCGCGTGTTCTTTGAGATCGGGCCGTGGACAGAATGGCTCCGGCAGATCGACTTTTCTATCGGCAGCCGTTTCCATGGCAACGTGCTTGCAATCATGAATGGCATTCCAGCGCTGACAATGGTGATTGACGGCCGTATGCAGGAGTTGACGAATTTCTTCCGTTTGCCGACGATGGACGCGCGGGCGTTTTCCATGAACCGGCCGCTGTCGTATTACTACGATCTGGCGGATTTCACGGAGTTCAACCGGGTGTATCCGCAGAGGCTTGCTTCTTTCCGTGATTTCCTGCGGCGCAACGGGCTGACGGAGGCGATGCAGGCATGAAAGCAACGCTGATTGTCCTTCGGGAGATTGTCATCCATCTGCCGCGCACCGTCCGGCTCGCGCTCTACGAGAACCGTTCCCGGCGCAGCCAGCTGCTGCTGGGGCGTATCTGGGACTTTCTGAATCCGCTGTTTCAGATTCTCATTTACTGGTTTGTGTTCTCCGTGGGCCTTAAAACGGAGACTCGCAACGGCTTCCCTTACAGCATCTGGCTCATGTGCGGCATGATGCCGTGGCTGGCCATGAACGCCTCGTCCACCAATGCTGCGAACGCCATCCAGTTCAGCGCTTCGGTGCTCAAAAACGTATGCATCCCTGTGACCATCATGCCCATGAAGGCCATCGTGCGTGCATACTACGAGCACCTGTGGACCATGGCCATCCTTGTGGCGGCGCTGCTGTTCAATGGCATATGGCCTACGTGGCACTGGCTGGAGCTGGCTTATTACCTTGCTGCGGCTTGGGCCTTCCTGACCGGCTTTGCGCTGATCACCAGCAGCCTGAGCGCCGTGTACCGCGATTTCTTCGAGTTCCTGAACCCCATCATGCGCCTGTTGTTTTACATTTCCAGCGTCGTCTGGCCGCTGGAGAGTCTGCCGGCTGATCTGCAGAACATCATGCGGCTCAATCCCTTTGCTTACATTGTCGAGGGATACCGCAAATGTCTGCTGTATCAGGAGGGGATCCTCACGGCGTGGCAGCAGGGACTGTATTTCTGGGCACTGACAGCGGTGCTGCTCGTGGTGGGCAGCATGCTGCACATGCGCCTGCGCAAACGGTTTATCGATCAGCTTTGATGGGCGGGAAGGGAAGGAGGCGATGCCCATGGCGCAGGACGTAATCGTCCGGTGCCGTGATATAACCAAGACCTATGATCTCTATACGGGCGAGGGCGACCGCATCAAGGCGCTGTTGGGGCTGCCGGCACAAGGGCTGCATTTCAATGCTCTGGAGGGCGTCACGCAGGACTTTGTCCGCGGTGAGATCGTGGGTCTGGCGGGCCTGAATGGCTCGGGAAAATCCACGCTTGCGCGTATCATCGCCGGGATTACCTATCCCACCGGCGGTACGTGCGAGGTTCTTGGCTCGGTGAACATGCTTGCTGCCAATGTCGGCATGAATGATCAGCTCACCGGCCGGGAGAACATCCATTACAAGTGCATGCTCATGGGCCTGACGAAACGGCAGATTGCCGCCATCGAACAGGATGTGATCGACTTTGCCGAGGTGGGCGTGTACATCGATCAGCCCCTGCGTACCTATTCAAGCGGCATGCGTTCCCGGCTTGGCTTTGCCATTTCGGTGCATGTGGATCCGGAAATACTCATCGTGGACGAAGCGCTTTCGGTTGGCGATGCGGCATTTTCCGAAAAATGTTTGGCGAGGATGCAGGAATTTCGGGATTCAGGAAAAACTATCTTCTTTGTAACACATGCTCCATGGCAAATGCTTCATTTCTGCGATCGGGTGATGTGGCTGCACAAGGGGAAGGTCATCGGCTTCGATGACGCGGATGTGATGGTACCGTCCTACGTAGAGTTCACGCGGGATTGGACCAAGTTTGATCAGGCGACACGCGACACGCTCGAACCGACCTACGATTTCTATCGGGAGAAGTTCATGACAAAGCAGCGGGAAGCCTGGGCTAAGGCGCGGGAAAATGCCGCGCAGCACTAATTACTGGTTGTTCCCGACGAAAAAAACGAAAATAATACCAAAAGATGAAACAGATTGGTATTCTCGTTCGTTATATTCGTTGGAGAAGCAATATACTTTCCGGATGAAGGAGTGACACTGACCATGAAACGACTGGTATCCCTGTTGCTGGTTGTCTGCATGCTGGTTCCCTGCCTGGGTTTCGCCGAGACGATTGAAGTGGTAGACGACAGCGTGATCGTTGACGAAGGCGAAGTTTTCGGCGACGTGTTCGCTGAAGAGCCCGACGAGATCATTCAGGAGCCGGTGGAGGAAGACGTTGAATTTGTGCTTCCTGATACTGAAGACCTCGTGGTACTGACCAACGAAGGTGTGGACGGCCCTGCGCCTTACCGCGAGCTGGTGCTGCTGCAGCCCTCCGATCTGCTGGGCGTTGCGATGAGCACCACGACGATCCGCCTGTCCTGGTCCCCCGTGGCCTTTGCGACGCGTTATGACGTGTATCGCAAGCTGGGCGGCGAGTCTGAGTACACCCGCATTGCTTCCACCCCCAATGAGCAGCTGTACTACGATGATACGAGCGTGACTCCCGGTCAGGTCGTGTATTATCGCGTGCAGGCTGTGAATGTGTCCTACGACGGCAGCACCCCCGTCGTGACCTACAGCCCCCAGTCCAACACGCTGCCCTTCATCACGCTGGCAACGCCCGTTCTGAGCGATCCCCGCGGTCTGGATGATGACTCCGTGCGTCTGAACTGGTCCTCCATTGCGGGCGCCTCCACCTATGAGGTTGAGATCGCCAACTCTGCTGCTGGTCCCTTCAACCTGTCCCGTCAGGATCTGACCAGCGCGCTGTGCAACGTGGATGGTCTGACTGCTGGTCAGGGCTATTACTTCCGTGTCCGCGCGGTGCGTACGTTCTCCAGCGGCGAGAAGTTCTACTCTGCGTATTCCAACGTTGGCTGCGGCACCGCCATGACCCGTCCCTCCCTGTCTGTGACGGCGGACGGCAACAATGCTGTGCTGAACTGGACTGCCTGTGCCGGCGCTACCGGCTATGTGCTGTATCGCAAGGTTGGCACCAGCGGCTCCTACAGCAAGCTGGCTATCGTGGGCAACGTGACCTCCTACGTTGACGCAGGCCGTATCCCCGGTGAGGTGTGCTACTACTATGTGTACGCCATGACTCCCGTGGGCGCTTACAACTGCTTCTCTCTGTCCAGCACCATCCGCTACTTCACTGTTGTGAATGCTGCAGTCATCAACGCTGTGCAGAACACCGCCAAGAATGAGCAGACCATCAACTGGACTGACTCCGAAGGCGGCCCCACCGTTATCGGCGCCAGCCACTACCTCGTGTACTCCTCCACCTCTATGGACGGCCTGTACACCGAGATCGGCAAGACCACCGATACCAAGTTTGTCGCTACCGGCCTTGAGGACGGCAAGACCTACTACTACAAGGTCCGCGCGATCCGCGAGTTCTCCAATGGCGACGTGAGCTACGGTCCCTGGTCCAACATCATGTCCATGCCCGAGGCCGGCGTGCTGCAGCTCTACGGCCTGAGCGGCACCAACCTGACCTATGCCCAGCAGACCGGCGTGGACATCAACGGCGGCTATGTCGGCGACGTCTTCACCTGGAATGTGAATGTCTGCGGCGGTTCCGGTTCCTACACCTTCCGCTGGAGCCTGGTTCCGATCAACGGCGGCACCGGTATTGTCCTGCAGAACTTCTCCGATGGCTATGTGTCCCTCGAGGAGGATCAGACCTACCTGACCACCTCTCACTCCGTGACGCTGAGCGAGGAGCATGTGAGCCTGATCACCAGCCAGAAGTATGCCATCCAGGTCGAGGCGCTCGACTCTCTGGGTGCTGTGGCTGCGCTGTATGCCTGCGAAGATACCTTTAATGAGCTGGTCTTCGTTGCGCCCAAGCCCACCACCAAGATGGTCAACGTAACCCTGCGTGCCGGCGAGACCCTGGTGCTTGAGCACGGTGTGTGCCCCGAGGCTGGCGATACCATCCTGATGGACGTGTCCAACCCCACTGGCGCTGTGAATGTGACCGGCAATATTGTCACCGCTCTGAGCAACGGCTATGCCACCATTCTGGTGACTCCCGAGCGCTTCAAGAATGATATCCTGATTGCCTACAACATCACCGTCGGCTATGCTGCCCTGGCGATCAACGGCATCACCCCCAGCGCTACCACCATGAACAATTACGACGTGCTGTCCTGGGATATCAACTATACTGGCGGCCGTCCCAACTACAATGTCAACTTCAAGGTCTACCGCGATGCGATCCTCGTGTCTGAGAACACCCGCGTTGAGAGCACGTCCGGCCTGCTGTCCGTGAACTATCAGGTTACTTCTCCCGGTAATTATACCCTGGAAGTGACCATTACGGCTGCTGACGGACAGACGGTCACCAAGCGTTCCGCCGTGACCAAGGTTGTTGACTACAACCCCGTGACGGTTGTGCCCAGCGTGACCACTGCTACCACCGGCACCAACATCGCCTGGTTCACCACCTACACCGGCACCAACACCGCTGTGCGTCGTGACTACACGCTGTTCCGTGACGGCGTCGTTGTGGCTTCCTCTGTGGGCACCAACGATTTCAGCTTCTCCTTCGTGCCCACCGTGGCCGGCAGCTACGTGCTGAAGGTCATTGTGTACGAGGCGAACGGCAACCGCATTGAGGTTACTTCCTCTACCGTGACGGTTGTGCAGGGCAGCAGCACCGGCGCCGGCAACGGCAATGGTACTGTCAACGCTGTCCGCGTTGCGCTCCGCAAGGGCCCCAGCACTGGTTACAGCATCATCTTCCGTATTGACAAGGGCGAGACCGTCACTGTCATCAAGGAGCAGGATGGCTGGTACTACGTTGATTACAAGGGCACCAAGGGCTGGATGATGGCTCGTTACATCACCGTCAAATAAGCCTGAAACCAAAAGAGGAGGCCGTCGAAAGACGGTCTCCTTTTCTGATCCCTGATTTTCCGAGAAAAACCAAAAAGGAGGAGCCGCAGACGCGCAGCTCCTCGGACAGGGCTCAATCAGAGCTCAACCAGTTCATATTCGCGGCTGCCAAAGCCCAATGCAGCAGCGGCTTCAATGGTATGTACGCCATTGCGGCTTTCGATGCGCTCCAACATGTGCTTCTGCCCGGGATCATCCGTTGCAGCATACACGAGATCAAGGCAGGCCTGATCAATGGCGATGGGATCAAGGGACGCCATTATACCGATATCCGCCATGCAGGGGTCTTCGGCTACGGCGCAGCAGTCGCAGTCAACGGACAGGTTCTTCATCACGTTGATGTATACTGCTTTTCCGGCAAAGCGCTTTGCCACGGAAGATGCTGCATCGGCCATGGATTCCAGAAAGGCTGTCTGTTCTCCGCCGAAGGACTTCTTTGCATCGCCGCCGCCATGGATATATGCCTTGCCATAAGAGGATGCGATACCGATGGACAGCTGCTTGATTGCGCCGCCGAAGCCGCCCATTGGGTGTCCCTTAAAGTGGGAGAGCACCAGCAGGGAATCGTATTTCGTCAGATTCTTGCCGACGAAGTTCTTCTGGATGGCCTTGCCGCCGGGAATCAGCAGCTGCAGATCAGGGCCCTCGCCGTCCATGATGTCAACGGGGAAATGTTTGCTCCAGCCATGGTCGGCCATGGTCTGGATGTGCTTGTCCGTCACGTTGCGGCTGCCGGCGTAGGCGGTGTTGCACTCAACAACCGTGCCGTGGACATGATCGATCACAGGCTTCCAGAAATCCGGCCCCAGGAAGTTCTGATTGCCTTTCTCGCCGGAATGAAGCTTTACGGCGACATTCCCCTCCAGAGACAGACCGCAAAGTCCGTAAAGCTCCAGCACCTTCTCTGGCGTGATCGTACGGGAAAAGAAAACCTTTGACGCCATCATGATGACCTCCTCCTTATCGGTTCAGGGTCAGGGGTTATGAATTTTCGCTTCTGCGTTTGTTCAGCTCGTCGGAAACATAACCAGCGAGAATCTCAACGATGCGTGCGTTTTTGCCGCCGCGTGCGACAATCACGTCCGCAAGGCTGATATAATTACGGATATACTGCTCGAACATGGGGCGGACGGTGCGGCGATACTGGTCCGAAATGCTGTCAATGGAACGCCCGCGCTCGGTGATATCCCGCTCAATGCGGCGCAGCAGGCAGATATCCGCATCAACGTTCATGTACAGCTTCAGGTACATCAGGTCAAGCAGCCGGGAATCGTGGAAGCAGTGGATTCCCTCCAGAATCAGTACATCCGGCGGAGTGATCAGCTCATCCGTATCAGCGCGGCGATGCTCGGCGTAGTTGTACCCCTTGCGGGTAATGGGCTGTCCGTCAAGCAGGCGCTGTACGTCGGCCAGCAGCTCGTCATGGTTGAAGATGGACGGCTCGTCATAATTGAGCTGCGTGCGTTCCTCAAAGGACAGATGTGAATGATCGCGGTAATAGCAGTCCTGCTGCAGGACATAGCAGCGGCTTCCCAGCTTGTCCGAAAGGGATTGCGCCAGTGTGGATTTGCCGCTGCCGCTGGCGCCGCAGATACCTATGAATATCATATGCACATACCTCCCGAAGGTTTCTCCTGAGGTAAAAGATACAACACTCGTTGCGATGTGTCAAGCAGAATCCGCGAAGCTGCGGCAGAATCCGGCAGGAAATGCATTGCTTCCGCAAAATAACAGTGACAGATTCGATAATATGTGGTATCATCCATCGCGAAAGCATATCCGGAGGTGAACGTGATGCCTGTGATCAGGCCGCGTACAAAGGATCGAAAGGTACGACGGATACGCATGCGGGCGCTGATGACGGCGCTTGTACTGGCAGCAGGAACGATGACGGTGCTTGGCGCAGATCCGCCGGTACCGCAGGTCATTGCGGAAGGGGAGGCGCCCATGAAGACGCGTTGGGGGCGTACGGTAATGTACGTGATGGATGAAGCAGGCCTTGACCTGCGTGCATCTGATGCAGATAAGCTTGACCAGCTCAATTACAGCTTTGCGCTCATCAAAAACGGAAAGGCAGACGGCAGTCACTGGATGGGAATCCGCAAGGCAGAAGCCTTCCTGAAGAAGCATCCGCACATTGACGGCGTTCTGTCCGTGGGCGGCTGGGGTGCTGAAGGCTTTTCCGATGCATGCGCGACGGAAGAGGGGCGCAGGGCTCTTGCAGACAGCATCCTTGCGTTGATGGATAAGCATGGCTTTCATGGGGTTGATATAGACTGGGAATATCCCGGTATATCCGGCAACGGAATCAAGAGCCGCCCGGAGGACGTGGAGAACTGGTATGCGCTGCTGGCACTCCTGCGGGAGGGCCTTGACCAGCGGGAGACGCTTCATGGCCGGGAGTACATCCTGTCCGTGGCCCTCGGTGCAGGCGACAGCCATATGAAGGTCATCGACCCGGAAAGATTGGATGCTCTGCTGGATCAGGCAGTTGTCATGGCTTATGACCTGTCTGGCTTTGATAAGCAGACGGGGCATCATGCCGGATTGTACCCCGGCTCCAATAAGGCCAACACCGGGGCGCGTGCCGTGCAGGCGCTGGTGGACAGCGGACTGTCCCGGAGCAAGATTCTTCTGGGAATCCCCGCATATGGACGCGTGTGGCGGCAGGTCAGCGGCGGCGGAGACGGACTGGCGCAGCGTGCGGGTACCAGCGGCAACAAGACCGTCGGGTTTGATCATGTGCTGCGGCTTACCGATGACGGCTACGTATGTCATTATGATGAGGACGCGCAGGCTGCGTACTGGTTTGACGGCAGCAGCTTCGTCAGTGCGGAGGACGACCGTTCGATTGCCTTCAAATGCTCCTGGCTGATTGAGCAGGGACTGCAGGGCACGGCCGTGTGGTCGTATAATCAGGATGCATCAGGCGCGATGCTGGCGATGCTCGATGCTGCGCTGCGGTAATAATACGCGAAAATGCTTGACAAATCCGGTTCCGGGGTCTATACTTGTTGCATCGTCTGAAATGACGGAGAAGAGTACCCGGCATGAAATGCCTGACAGAGAGATGCGTCTTGGGTCGATGACCCTCGGCTGAAAGCGCATCGGCAGAGTAGGGCCGGTGAAGACCACCTCCCGATCGGGCCGCGAGGCGCGCGATACAGCGCCAAAGAGAACCAATCAGGGTGGAACCACGGGCTGATTCGTCAGATCGATTTGCATGGCTGCGGCCTTTGAAATGATCTTATGAGCGCTCGTCCCTCGAAGCAACGCGGGGGACGAGCGTTTTTTCGTCCCATCGACGAGAAGGGAGGAAACCCAATGAAGATCATCTATAACAACGGTACGGTCAACGAATGCCCCGCTGAGGACGAGCTGCATGTTCTTCGCCACAGCGCGGCGCACATCCTCGCGCAGGCGGTGCAGAACCTGTATCCGCAGGCGCACTTCGCCTATGGTCCTGCTACCGAGAACGGCTTCTACTATGACGTTGACCTTGGCGACGTGAAGCTGTCCGAGGAAGACCTGCCTGCGATCGAGAAGGAAATGCAGGCGATCGTCAAGAAGAACCTGCCCATCAAGCCCTTTGCCCTCAGCCGCGAGGAAGCCATCCGGCTGATGGAGGAGCGCGGCGAAAAGTACAAGGTTGAGCACATCGGCGATCTGGCCGAAGACGTGACGCTCACCTTCTACCAGCAGGGCGATTACATCGACATGTGCGTCGGCCCGCATCTGTGTTACACGAAGGCCTTGAAGGCTTTCAAGCTGACTGCGGTTTCCGGCGCTTATTGGAAGAACGACAAGGACAACAAGATGCTCACCCGCATCCGCGGCATCGCTTTCCGCAACGGTGAAGAGCTGGCGGAGTACGAGCGCATGATCGCCGAGGCTGAGAAGCGCGATCACCGCCGCATCGGCAAGGAGATGGGCCTGTTCATGTTCTCCGATGAGGGCCCTGGCTTCCCGTTCTTCCTGCCCAAGGGCATGCTGCTCAAGAATGCGCTGATCGACTACTGGCGCGATATCCACTACGCGGCGGACTATGTGGAGGTCTCCACCCCCATGATGATGAACCGCCGCCTCTGGGAGACCAGCGGCCACTGGGATCATTACAAGGACAACATGTATGCCACGAAGATCGACGAGGAGGACTTCTGCGTCAAGCCCATGAACTGCCCCGGCGGTGTGCTGGTGTACAAGAATGAGCCCCACAGCTACCGCGACCTGCCCATGCGCGTGGGCGAGCTGGGACTTGTCCACCGGCATGAGCTGAAGGGTGCGCTGCATGGACTGTTCCGTGTCCGCTGCTTCACGCAGGATGACGCGCATGTCTTCATGACCCGCGAGCAGATCCCGGACGAGATCGCCGGTGTGGTGCACCTGATCAATGAGGTGTATTCGAAGTTCGGGTTTGAGTACTTTGTGGAGCTGTCCACCCGCCCGGAGAATTCGATGGGCTCGGACGAGGACTGGGAGGACGCGACCAACGGCCTGAAGACCGCGCTGGAGCGTCTGGGCATGCCCTACACCATAAATGAGGGCGACGGCGCGTTCTACGGCCCGAAGATCGACTTCCACCTGCGCGATTGCCTGGGCAGAACGTGGCAGTGCGGCACGATCCAGCTGGATTTCCAACTGCCGCAGAACTTCCAGCTGGAGTATGTCGCAGAGGATGGGTCGAAGAAGCAGCCCATCATGATCCACCGCGTCTGCTATGGCTCGATCGAGCGTTTCATCGGCATCCTGACGGAGCACTTCGCGGGCAAGTTCCCCACGTGGATGGCGCCGGTTCAGGTGAAGGTGCTGCCTGTGTCGGACAAGAGCCTGGATTATGCTGCAGAAGTCTACAAGAAGCTGAAGACCCGCCGCATCCGCGTGGAGCTGGACGACCGGAACGAGAAGATCGGCTACAAGATCCGCGAGGCGCGTCAGGTCGACCGCGTTCCGTACATGCTGATCCTCGGCGGCAAGGAGGTCGAGGAGGGCATGGTGTCCGTCCGTGATCGTGCGACGGACGCCACCGAAACCTGCACGCTGGACGCCTTCATTGACAAGATCGAAAAGGAAATCCGTGAACGCGTATAATATCAAGCACATATACAGGAGGAACAGATCATGAAGATCATCTACAACAACGGTACGGTCGCCGAATGCCCCGCTGAGGAGGAGCTGCACGTCCTTCGCCATACGGCTGCTCATATTCTGGCGCAGGCGGTGAAGAACCTGTATCCGCAGGCGCACTTCGCTTACGGCCCCGCAACCGAGAACGGCTTCTACTATGACGTTGACCTGGGCGACACGAAGCTGACCGACGGCGACCTGCCTGCTATCGAGAAGGAAATGCAGGCGATCGTCAAGAAGAACCTGCCCATCAAGCCCTTTGCGCTGTCCCGTGACGAGGCGATCAAGCTGATGGAGGAGCGCGGCGAAATCTACAAGGTCGAGCACATCGGCGACCTCGCGGAGGACGTGACGCTGACTTTCTTCCAGCAGGGCGATTACATCGACATGTGCGTCGGCCCGCACCTGTGCTACACCAAGGCGCTGAAGGCCTTCCGCCTGACGCAGCTCTCCGGCGCCTACTGGAAGAACGACAAGAACAACAAGATGCTCACCCGTATCTACGGCACGGCCTTCGGTTCAAAGGATGAGCTGGAAGCCTATATGAAGCAGCAGGAGGAAGCACGCAAGCGCGACCACAACAAGCTCGGCCGCGAGCTGGAGTACTTCACCACGGTGGAGGAGATCGGTCAGGGCCTGCCGATTCTGCTGCCCAAGGGCGCGAAGGTTATCCAGACCCTGCAGCGCTTTGTCGAGGACGAGGAAGCCCGCCGCGGCTACCTGCTGACGAAGACCCCCTACATGGCCAAGCGTGACCTCTACCGCATCTCCGGCCACTGGGATCACTACCGCGACGGCATGTTCATCCTGGGCGATGCGGACGACGAGACGAAGGAGTGCTTCGCCCTGCGCCCCATGACCTGCCCCTTCCAGTATCAGGTGTTCCTGAATCGTCAGCGCTCCTACCGCGAGCTGCCGATGCGCCTGGGCGAGACCTCCACGCTGTTCCGCAACGAGGATTCCGGCGAGATGCATGGCCTGATCCGCGTGCGTCAGTTCACCATCTCCGAGGGCCATCTGATCCTGCGACCCGATCAGCTGATGAAGGAGTTCCGCGATTGTCTGGAGCTGGCCCGCTACATGCTGACCGCCGTGGGCCTGATCGAGGATGTGTCCTACCGCTTCAGCCAGTGGGATCCCGCCCGTACCGATAAGTATGAGGGCACGCCCGAGCAGTGGGAGATTGCTCAGAGCACTATGAAGCAGATCCTTGACGAGCTGGAGGTGCCCTACGCCATCGGTATCGACGAGGCTGCCTTCTACGGCCCGAAGCTGGACATCCAGATCAAGAACGTCTTCGGCAAGGAAGACACTCTGATCACCATCCAGATCGACATGCTGCTGGCGGAGAAGTTCGGCATGGAGTACGTCGATTCCGACGGCCAGAAGAAGACGCCCTACATCATCCACCGTACCTCCATCGGCTGCTATGAGCGCACGCTGGCGCTGCTGATCGAGAAGTACGCCGGCGCGCTGCCGCTGTGGCTGGCTCCGGAGCAGGTGCGCATCCTGACCATCACCGACCGCAGCGATGACTGGGCCTATGAGCTCAAGGCGATGCTGGAGGCCGAGGGCCTGCGCGTGGAGGTCGATCCCCGCAATGAGAAGATCGGCTTCAAGATCCGCGAGGCACAGATGGAAAAGGTGCCCTACATGATCGTTCTTGGCGACAAGGAGGTCGAGGATAAGGTTGTGGCGCTGCGTGACCGTAAGGGCGGCAATTTCGGCGTGATGAGCGTCGATGAGATGCTGGCTAAGCTCAAGCAGGAGATCAAGGATCTCGTACACGACTGATGATATCACGGTGCAGTCAGCTGAAATGGCAGACTGTACCGTTTTTTCTTGCAAAATCGGCGCTTCGGCGGTTGAAAAATCCTGATGGAGCGTTTATAATAGAGGAGTGTAATCAGGAGGTGCGTTATGTTCACCGGCTTCCGGGAGGAAACGCTTCAATTTTTCTTGGATATCCGCTTTCACAACGACAAGACCTATTTTGCAGCGAATCGCGAGCGCTACGAGCAGCACGTGAAGGCTGTTTTCCATACGTTCATCGAGGAGCTTGCACCGACGATGCAGCAGATTGACCCGCTCATGGAGATCAGGCCCTACAAGTGTCTGTCGCGCATCCACCGCGATACGCGCTTCTCAAAGGATAAGTCGCCCTTCCGGGATCATCTGTGGCTTTGCTTCCGCAGGGCGGCGGAGCCGAGGGAGGGCAGTGTTAATTTCTTCTTTGAGCTGGGGCCCACAACCCTTGGCTGGGGCATGGGCACATGGGGGGAGAACCGCCCGATGATGGAATGCCTGCGCCGCCGCATTGCCGCAAGGCCGGATGAAGTCGCAAAGATCATCAGCCGGTGCGATCTGGCCGGAAATGACTTTGTGGTATACGGCAATTCGTGGAAGCGCATGGAAATTCCGCCTGAGGTTCCGCTGGGACTGCAGGGCTGGTACACCATGCGGGATGTATATGTTGGCAAGGGACATCCTGATATGAACAGCATCTATACCACGGCCATCCTTGAGCAGGTCAGGAAGGATTTTCTGGCCCTTGCGCCGCTTTACCACCTGATGCGCGGCGCATATGACGAGGCGGTCAGCGACCAGAGCATGTAAGCAATAATCACGATACAGGACAGGATTACAGGGAGGTAATCAACATGGATTGGATGAAACTCAAGAGCGGCTCCGATGTTCGCGGCACGGCAGTGGGCGAGAACCCGACGCTGACCCCTCATGTGGCAATGTGCCTTGGTATGGCGTTTGCACGCTTTATCGCCGAAAAGAAGAAGAAGCCCGTCACACAGGTGACCATCGCTCTTGGCCGTGACAGCCGTATTTCCGGCCCTGCGCTGCTGCAGGCTGCAGCTGAGGGCGTATCCAAGGCCGGCGCAGCGGTACTGAATTTCGGCATGTGTACCACGCCTGCAATGTATATGAGCATCATCACCCCTGGCTTCCAGCCTGACGGCTCTATCATGATCACCGCCAGCCATCACCCCTATGATAAGAACGGCCTGAAGTTCTTCGTGGAGGAGGGCGGCCTGGACGGCAAGGACGTAAAGACGCTGCTGGAAATGGCGTCCACCTATGATCCTGAAAGCATGGCACTGGCTGGTACGATCACCGAGAAGCCCTTCCTGCCCACTTATAAGGATCAGTTGGCTGACCGTATTCGCAAGGGCCTTGGCACCGATGTGCAGAAGCCTCTGCTGGGCCTGCATATTGTGGTTGACGCGGGCAACGGCGCAGGCGGCTTCTACGCACACCTGATGGAAGAGCTGGGCGCGTGGATTGAAGGCAGCCAGTTCCTGGAGCCTGATGGCATGTTCCCCAATCATGTTCCGAATCCGGAAAATGCCGACGCGATGGCTTCTATTTCTGCGGCGGTGATGAAGGCCGGCGCGGATCTGGGCGTGATCTTCGATACGGACTGCGACCGCGCGGCTGTTGTGGATGCTGACGGCAGCGAGATCAACCGCAATCGTCTGATTGCCCTGATTTCTGCCATCCTGCTGGATGAGAAGCCTGGCCAGACCATTGTGACAGATTCCGTCACCAGTGCTGGCCTGAAGAAGTTTATCAACGACTGGGGCGGAGAGCATTACCGCTACAAGCGCGGCTATCGCAATGTCATCGACGAGGCGATCCGTCTGAATGCAGATGGCATCAGCTGTCCGCTTGCCATTGAGACCAGCGGCCATGCGGCGCTCAAGGAGAATCACTTCCTTGATGACGGCATGTATCTGGTGACCGTGCTGATCGTCCGCGCGATGAAGCTCAAGCAGGAGGGCAAGAACCTCGGCAGCCTGATTGCTGATCTTCAGGAGCCTGTGGAGAGCAAGGAGATTCGCCTGAACATCACCGCGGAGGACTTCCGCGAAGCGGGCAAGGTGGCTATTCAGAAGGTGCTGGACTATGCCAATGCGGCGGACAGCTGGCACATTGCGCCCGATAACCGCGAGGGTGTACGCATTTCCTTCGATCTGGAGGGCGGCATGGACAACGGATGGTTCCTGCTGCGTCTGTCGGTGCATGATCCGGTGCTGCCCCTCAACGTGGAAAGTGATGTTCCCGGCGGCGTGAAGATTATGCTGAACGGCCTGTACAATGCGATCAAGGATTGCGAGGGCATCAACTTCGAGCCCCTGCAGAAGGCAATCGAAGCGTAAAAAGCAAGGGTGCGGCGCTGAGTCGTACCCTTTTTTCAATCGGGAGGTTTGTATGAACGTCAACGAATATCAGAAGGAAGCCATGACCCTTCTCAATCCTTCACTGACGGAAAAGGATGTGCTGATGAACGCCCTGATGGGCCTGTGCGGCGAATCCGGCGAGGCAATTGATATCATGAAGAAGCACCTCTATCAGGGGCATGAGCTGGATCGCGTGAAGCTCATCAAGGAGCTGGGCGATATCGCCTGGTATCTTGCAGAAGCCGCGACGGGCCTGCATATTGATCTGTCCGACATCCTTCAGGGGAATCTGGACAAGCTGCACAAGCGCTATCCGAAGGGGTTTGACACGCAGCGTTCACAGCAGCGGGAGCCGGAGGCATGAAGCAGCTCAACGTGATTATTGTTTACCATCCGGATGGAGAGCATGTGTTGATGTGCATGCGCCGTAAACCGCCTTATCAGGACAAGTACAACCTTGTCGGCGGAAAAGTGGAGCAGGGGGAAGACGGCATGACGGCGGCTTACCGTGAGCTGCGGGAAGAAACCGGAATCACGGACAATGACGTTACGCTGACCCATGTGATGGACTTCCGCTATGCATATTGCAGAATTGAGCTGCAGGTATATGCAGGTGCACTCAAGCGTGACGTCTGTCTGGTGGAGGAGACAAATCCTCTGTGCTGGATGCCATTGACGGAGAACTTCTTCGATCCGGAGCGGTTTGCCGGGGAAGGCAATATCGGCCATATGCTGGAATCCGTGCGTGTCAATATCCCACAAATCATGCATGCGTGATCTATGAAGGAGGAGCTGTCTGTGCGTCATGAAATGAGCCTGCGTCCCGGTCCTTTTGCGGCGATTGCATCAGGCCGCAAGCGCTATGAGCTTCGTCTGCATGACGAGAAGCGTGCTGCGATCCGGATCGGGGATACGATTTGCTTCACCTGCACTGCCGATGACAGGCAGCTGTGTGTGCGCGTGACCGGTTTGTTCCCGTATCCGGATTTTGCGGCGCTGTACGCCTCACTGCCGCTGCTGGAATGCGGATACACACCGGAGAATGTTGATCATGCGTCTCCGCAGGACATGGAGGCGTATTATCCGCCGGAGCAGCAGGCCAGATACGGCGTACTGGCCATCGGGATCGAACGGTTGCCATAACTTGGGGGAGGTGTGTTCAATGCGGCTCGGTGAGGTATGCCTGCACACTGATGATGTGATCAGGCTGGCTGACTTCTACAAGGACCTGTTGGGCATCGACAACGGAAGCAATGATCCTGTGCACCAGATGCTGATCAGCGATGAAACACAGCTCTCTGTTTACAATGATGAGCAGAGCAAGAGCGGCGTGACCGGCCGGATCAGTCTGGCCTTCACTGTGGATGATATTGACGCTGCGTATCAGAAGCTGCTGGCTATGGACGCTCGTATCGTAGATCCGCCCCTGAGACGCCCATGGGGGATGGTGAACATGAGCTTTCTGGATCCAGATGGAAACCTGATTTACCTCAGGCGCCTCGCTGAATAATGCAGCGCATGAAGAAGCCTCCGCACGGAAATGATCCGGCGGAGGCTGTTCTTATTGGGAGGATCATTCGCGGACAACGCCTTGCGTCAGTCCAAGGCCGGCGGGCATGGATGCGCCAAGCGACCAGAGGTCATAAGCGCGCAGCTCCGTTTCAAACCATGGTGTGCAGCGGTCATGATCAGCTGCCTTTCCGATGAGAGGGAGACTGCCATGCTGTTTGATGTGGCGAAACAGAGGCTGCGCCTCCTGGCGGAAGCCCAATAGCCACGCTGCATCGGGGAGAGCCGCTTTATGCAGCAGCTCGTCTGTAATGCCAAGCAGCGCGTGCGTCGCCATTCTGGACAGACGGGCATAGGGATAACGCCGTGTCTTGGCGAGTATCAGCAGATCCTCCCGCGCAGCAGCGTACCCGGCGGATGAAGCCAGGCGCTGTTCGATCCCCTCGGATGCGTCCGGGAGCGCAGCATATTCAGCGTCGGACATGGTGCGCAGACGGTAGATCAGCGCCGTATCCAGTGCTTCCGGGCGATGAATACGCCCGGAACGGACGGCGTCCAGCAGCACATCGAAGGCCGCTTCTGGCATGGCAGTCCGGGAACGTGCCCAGTCGCCGCGCAGGATTGCGCCGCGCAGTGCAGTTGCCGAGGGCAAAGCGTCGGTCAGTGCTGTGTCATGATAGCTGGTCAGGCGTGGAACGGGGCATATCTCCATTGGCTTGCCAAGGCGGAGCATCGCCCTGAGATAACACACGGCAAGCGTGCTGTTCGGGGCGGACAGCAGAACACCGCTGCCGGGAAGCTTCTCTTCCATCACGGCGGACATGGCGGCTGGATAGGGCATACCGGTTGCAAGACGTGCCTGCAGGGCAGCAGAGAACTCGTTTTCCGGGTGTTCGAGCGTCTGAGCAGTTTGTTGAAGGAGCGGTATGTCGGCAGTTTCGGTACCGAAGGAAATGACACTGCAGCCGAGTCCGCTCAGGAGTGCGACGCCGCCCAAAGCAAAATGCTCTGCGTCACGCACGGACCAGCAGGCGGGCAGTGCAAACACCGCATCTGCACCGCAGCGTAAAGCCATGCGTGCACGATCTGCCGGGGAGAGGAGGGAAGCCTCGCCGCGCTGGGTGAAGCAGCTGGACATTACCACGATGACAGCGTCTGCCTTGGCCAGCCGCCGAGCCTCCTGAAGCTGCCATGCGTGGCCGAGGTGAAAGGGATTGTACTCAGCGATCACGCCTGCTACGCGCATGTGCAGCCTCCTTTCTGTTGCGGTTACGCACGGGGCGTCAGCATGCCGCCGACGTCAAAATGACGGGTATCGCCCTCGAAGCCGCTGAAGGAGAATGCATCGCCCTGCCGGTGCAGCTCTGTGCGGATCGCCTGGCCGGGAAGAATCTCCTGATTGAAGTTCAGCACAAAGCGGGACAGGCAGTATTGCTTCATGGTATCAATACCAAGGGCATTGCAGCACCAGTCGATATAACGGGTATTGTTGACATGCCCGTTTACGTCAAGGTCTGTGTACTGAGGGAGCAGCATGGCTGTAACAGGGGGGATTGCGATCTCCTCCACTGTGGCTGGAAGGCCCATGGGTGCGGTCAGATCGCTGTTGTCGGGCAGCATATGCATGACGGGATCGGGCTTGCTCATGCGGCGGCTTGTGACGTCCAGAAGCGCCCACAGGCTTCCGGCGCAGCCAATCTGCATGCCGCTGCCATCCCGGAAAATAAAGTAGCGCGGGAAAAACCAGCGGCGGTTGGGCATTGGGAAGGTTTCTACATAAAGTGTTTCACCGGCGGTGGGATAACGGTCCATCTGAACCTCCACGCGTGTCAGAATCCATACCAGATTGTGATTCAGCAGCACGCTGCGGCCAATATCGAGCATCTCAGCGTGAGCGCCGGCCATTTCCTGCATGATCTGCAAGATAGCGCTGGGTGTGATGTGATTGGTTACATCCGCCTGATAGGAACGGATAAGGAATTCCTCGGAAAAGGTTTTAAGCATGTTGAACGTAATCCTTTCTTCGCAGCAGCATATGGACATCGTCATTTTATTATATTATATACCAATTACGCATAATGGGCAAGCCATGCGGCGTGATGTTCTGTAACGCGGCTTTTGTGCATAGAAAAAGTGCGGATGGCTCATGCATCCGCACCATAGGCTGTACGAAGGGGAGGCTTACTCCTTGCCGCTGAGCTCGGCCAGGCAGTTCTTGCAGATCAGCTTGCCCTTGTAAGGCGTGACATCGCGGGCGTCAGAGCAGAAAATGCAGCTGGGATGATACTTCTTGAGAATAATCTGATCATCCTCGACAAAGATCTCAAGCATATCCTTAACGCCGATATCCATCGTCCTGCGCAGCTCGATGGGCAGCACGACGCGCCCCAGGGTATCCAACTGACGAACAACGCCGGTAGACTTCATTGCCATAGTACCTCCTGATATTAAGTGCAGGCCTCGCCTGCAGAGTCAAGTGACACAGTATTCATAACTGTATCGCCAGCATCATTCTACAATTATTAACATGGAAAGTCAAGAAGAATTTTATATTTTAATAGTATTTCCCATAACCATTACAGAATTGAAACAAAATACACAGCTCGCTGTGTTTTATAACGAAGAAAGGCGGGACGTCAGGTGAGCAGAATATGGACAATACTGATGCTTGCATCAGTGATTTTATCGCTGATCAACGGGCGTGGAGGGGAGACGGCTGCGGCGCTGCTGAGCAGCGGTGAGTCAGCGGTGGAGCTGCTGCTGACACTGCTGGCGACGATGACGCTGTGGAGTGGCCTGATGGAAATCCTTGATGCATCGGGGGATGTGGCACGCTTGGGGAGTCTGTTCCGCAGGGCGGCCCGTCCGCTCTTTCCGGGGCTGAAGGACGAGCGCTGCTGGTCGGCGATGAGCCTGAATCTGTCAGCAAACCTGCTTGGGCTGGGCAATGCTGCAACGCCTGCCGGGATTGAGGCGGCAAAGCTGCTTGCGGCACAGGGACAAACGGGTCTGCAGGCGCTGGCAATGCTGCTGGCGCTGGACAATGCGAGCATTCAGCTGCTCCCAACAACGATCATTACCCTGCGTCAGGCTGCCGGTGCGCTGAATCCGGCGGACGTCTGGGGGATGACGCTGATTACTTCCGGTGCATCCAGCGTAGCGGCAGCGCTGCTGATGATGCTGATCAATCGCGGAGGTCGCAGAGTATGAACGGACTGTCGGGCGCGGCTATCGTTGGAATGACGGGATTCATTGTCCTCCGCGGACTGATGACCGGGACGGATGTGTATGGCACATTTCTTCGGGGTGCAAAAAAGGGGATGCAGTCCGCGCTGGAACTGCTTCCTGCGCTTTGCGCGATGCTGCTGATGCTGGCGCTGATCAACAGCTCCGGACTATCGCTGCTGCTTTCGCGTGCCATATCACCGCTGACGCAGCTGATGAATCTGCCGCAGGAGGTTTCGCCGCTGCTGTTGCTCAGACCCTTGACGGGATCGGGGAGCATTGCGGCGCTGGAACAGGTATTTGCCCAATGCGGCGCAGACAGCCGTGCAGGGCGTATCGCATCGGTGCTGATGGGCTCCAGCGAAACGATCTTTTACACTATGACGGTGTATCTTGGCGCGGCCGGCATACGCCGTTTGCCCGGCGTGATGGCGGTATCACTTGCGGCTTACCTTGTCGGTGCGGCAGTATGCGGCTTGCTGATGTAAGGCGTGGAAAGGAAATCGGCGGAATTGTTGACAAGATGCTTGCGATGACCGGAACAATCATGTATAATAAAAACACGAATGCCCCGTGATGGCTGCGGGAGAAGGAGTGTGCCCGGATGATGAAACAGGTTGGTGACAGCCGCGATGTAGCGCGTGCTGCTGTTGCCCTTGCCATGACGTCCAGCCGTGAAGAAGAGAATGCGATGAAGCAGTCTCTTGCGGAAAAGGGAATCAACGGTGCTGCATCGGATTACGGCGGAGAATTTGTCTCCTCAGTGATGCGGATTATTGAACGCGCCGTGGTTGCAGCCAAGCGTGAAGGCGTGATCGGCGAAACGCACCATGAGGAGGGCGCTGTTGCAGGCGCTGCGCACGACGCCATCGCGCAGATATCCCAGAAGGCCATGGGTCTCTCGATAGGCGGTAAAATCGGCGTTGCCCGCGCAGGGGAGCATATTGCGGTGGCGCTGTTTTTCACGGTGGGCCTCATACATCTCAACGAGGTGTGCATCGGTATGGGCCACCGCGCCGTATAAGTACAAAGGTACTGTGTTAAGGAGATATATGATGATTCTGAATATTGCAATGGATGGTCCTGTCGGCGCGGGCAAGTCGAGCATTGCTTCGGCCGTGGCAAAGGCGCTGGGTATTCTGCATCTGGATACAGGGGCAATGTACCGTGCGCTGGGCCTGACGGCGATCCGCCGCGGCGTTGATCTGGCGGACGAACAGGCAGTGACGGCGCTATGCCATACGCTGCATATTGCTGTGGCGCATGGTGAAATGGGACAGCGAACCATTGTTGACGGCGACGACGTGACGGACTACATCCGTACGCCGGAGGTCAGCATGGCAGCATCCACCGTGGCGCGCTATGCAGGCGTGCGTCAGGAAATGGTAGCGGTCCAGCGACGGCTTGCACAGGAAACGCCCATGCTGCTGGACGGGCGTGATATCTGTGCCTATGTCCTTCCGGATGCGCCGGTCAAGATTTATCTGACCGCCTCCGCGGAGGAGAGGGCACGCCGCCGCTGGCTGGAACTGCAGCAAAAGGGCGATGCATCCACTTACGAGGAAGTACTTGCCGATCTCAAGGCTCGCGACGAGCAGGATATGAACCGGGCCGTCACGCCGCTGCGTCCGGCGGAGGATGCGGTGATTGTCGATTCGACGGCGCTGGATTTTGATCAGGTGGTGCAGGCCATCCTGAACATCGTCAAGGAGAAGCACCATGAGTGAGAATCAGAACAAGACAGTGATCAAGGCGGCGCAGCCAAGCGCAACGAAGCGCTCGCTGGTCTATACGGTTGCATACCCCATTGCGAAGCTGCTGCTGAGCACCTTTCTGCCGGTGAAGTATCACAACGCAGAGCGGCTTGATATCGAAGCGCCCTTCATTCTGATGGGGAATCATCAGTCCATGATGGACCCTGTCATTGCAGCGATGCCCGTCAAGCGCTACCAGATCCGATACATCGGCAAGAAGGAGCTTTGGAAGGTGCCGATTGTGGCGGCGATTTTCAACAGCATGCATATGATCCCTGTTGACCGGCACAACACGGATATGGAGGCTATGCGGGCATGCATGCGCGTGACCCGCGAGGGCGGTGTGCTGGGCATCTTCCCCGAGGGTACGCGGCACAAGAACGGACTGATGGAGGATCTGGAATCGGGCGTTGCGATGATTGCCCTGCGCAGCAAGGTTCCGCTGATTCCTGTCTACATCACGGGTAAGGTAAGGCTGTTCCGCCGTCTGCATGTGTATGTAGGCGAGCCGATTGTCATGGATGATCTGCGTGAGATGGGCATCAATACCGAAACCTGCGGCCTTCTGCTGGGGAGAATCACCCAGACCTATGCGGCACTCAAAGAGGCACACCCGGAGGCGTAATCAGGAAATTTTGTGCCGCAGCGGCCGGACAGAGGGTTCGGCAGAGATTTTCTGAAACTTTTTTAGAATTTTTTCCGAAAGCAAGCAGGAATCGGAGAAAATGTATCGAAATGAAAACAAATAGAGCATTTTGCGAAAGGATGCTTATGCATGCCGATTGAGGTAGCTGCCCACGCCGGTTTCTGCATGGGCGTACGACGGGCCGTGGAGGCTGCGATGAAGGTCGCCGCGTCGAATGTCCCGTCCTGCACACTGGGTGAGCTGATCCATAACCCGACGGTGGTGGACATGCTGCGCAGCCGCGGTGTTCCGCCGGTTTCTGCTCCGGAGGAGGCGCAGGGCCGTCAGGTGCTGATCCGCAGCCATGGTGTTGCGCCTCAGGTGCTTGAAGCGCTTGAAGGGGCTGGCTGCAGCGTATTGGATCTGACCTGTCCGTTTGTGGACAAGCTCCACCGCATCGTTGCGGAGGGGACGGCAGACGGTACGCCTGTCATCATGGTGGGCGAAAGGGAACATCCCGAGGTCAGAGGAACCTGCGGCTGGGCGAAGGGCCCGGTTTATGTGGTTGCAACGCCTGAAGAAGCTGCGGTGCTTCCGGAGATGAACAAGGCTGTGGCTGCGGCCCAGACCACCTTCCCGCCGGAGCGATGGGCGTCCATCACGGCAGTGCTTGAAACGAAGGTGCGTGACCTTCGCAAGCACAATACCATCTGCAACGCCACTGCGGTGCGGCAGAGAGAAGCCAAGGAGCTGGCTTCGCGGGCTGATGCGATGATTGTCATCGGCGGCAGAACCAGCGCAAACACGCAAAAGCTGTACGCGGCCTGCAAGGCGCTGTGTCCGCGAACAATTCTGGTAGAGCGCGCGGCGGAGATTCCGCCTGCCTTTGCAAATACGAATTCCGAATTCATAGGAATAACCGCCGGTGCTTCCACGCCGGATGGTTCATTAGAGGAGGTTGTAACCCAAATGACCGACATTCAGTCCACCGATTTCACCATGGATGCTGTTGTGGCCAGCATGACTCGCATCCGCGCGGGCCAGACCGTCACCGGTAAGGTCGTGCAGATCACCGAAGACGAAGTTTGCGTCAACATCGGCTACAAGGCCGACGGTATCATCAAGCGCTCTGACCTGACTCAGGAAGACGTTAAGCTCGACGACGAGATCGAGGCCGAGATCGTCAAGGTCAACGATGGCGAAGGCAACGTTGTCCTGTCTCAGCGCAACATCGTCAACCGTAAGGCCTGGGAAGCCCTGATGGCCAAGTATGAGGCTGGCGAGTACGTGCAGGGCGCCGGCAAGGAGGCTGTCAAGGGCGGCCTGATCTGCGACGTGGAGGGCGTGCGCGCCTTCGTGCCCGCTTCCCAGCTGGCTCAGCACTATGTCGAGAAGATTGCTGACTTCGTTGGCAAGGACATGAAGCTCAAGATCATCGAGGTTGACAAGCAGAAGAAGCGCATTGTTGCTTCCCGCAAGCAGGTCATCGCCGAGGAAACTGCTGCCCGTGAGGAAGAGGCCTGGGGCCGTCTGGAAGAGGGCATCATCATCCACGGTATCGTCCGGCGTCTGTCTCCCTTCGGAGCGTTCGTGGACGTGGGCGGCGTGGACGGCCTGATTCACATCACCGATCTGTCCTGGGGCCGCATTTCTCACCCCAGCGAGGTCGTGAAGCCCAACCAGGAAGTCGACGTCAAGATCCTGTCTCTGGATCGTGAGCGCAAGCGCATTCAGCTGGGCTACAAGCAGCTGCAGGCCCGTCCCTGGGACAACGCCTCCGAGCGCTATCCCGAGGGCTCCATCGTGGAGGGCAAGGTTGTCCGCATCACCGACTTCGGCGCCTTCGTGGAGCTGCAGCCTGGTCTGGACGGCCTGGTTCACATCTCTCAGTGCGCGCCCAACCGCGTCAACAAGGTCGAGGATGCTGTGCAGGTCGGCCAGGTTGTTCGCGTGAAGGTGCTGTCTGTGGACACCGAGAAGAAGCGCATCTCCCTGTCCATCCGTCAGGCTGTCGAAGAGGAGTTCTCCTTCGAAGATGCCGAGGTCATGGATGATATGGAAGCTGTCGTCGTCGACGTGGAAGCCGTTGCCGAGGCTGAGGCTGCCGCTGCCGAGACCGTCGAGGAGTAATCCAGTCACACATCAGGAGGTAAGCCTTGCGCTTGCCTCCTTTTTGCATGGAAGGAGGGGCGGCTCAATGGCTCGCTGCATCATCATCGCGCCGCTGTATGAAGGCGAGGAGCGCGAGTGGATTGCACCGCAGGAGGGAGATCTGCTCATCTGTGCAGATGGCGGCTACCCGGCTGCGGTGCGTCATGGCTTCAAGCCTGATGTGACTATCGGTGATTTTGACTCGATGCCGGATGTCCAGGTGGAAGGGGAAATCATTCGCTTGCCGGTACATAAGGACGATACGGATATGGTTGTCTGCCTGCAGGAAGGTCGCAGACGGGGATATTGCGAATTTGTGGCGGCAGGATGTCTTGGCGGGCGTTTCGACCATACGCTGGCTTGCCTGCAGTGCGCGGCCGATGCGGCGGAAAAAGGGGAGTCTCTGTGGCTTTGTGATCCCCAAAACCGCGTGACGGTGCTGGCTCCGGGTGCACACAGGATTCCCGTGCTGCCGGGGCGGAAGCTGTCTCTTCTTGCTTATACACCGCAGGTATTGGGGGTGACGCTTCGCGGAGCCCTTTGGGAGCTTACCGATGCTGTTTTGACGAACCATTACCCCCTTGGGTGCAGCAATGAATGGACATCCGATGAAGTGACCGTCTCATTCCGGGCGGGGCTTCTGGTTGTCTGCTGCAGCATGGACCGCGATATCAGCGCTGTCTAATGAAAAACATGATCTTTATCAAAAATGCCCAAATGAAGAAAAGTATGATCGGCTATTTACACTGAACGACGCTAACCGACAGCTTTGGCTTTCGTGAAGATATCACAAAAACGCCAGAATCGTACGTTTCCCTCTTGTTCGACTGGCAAAAAGGTGATACAATAGGTCATTATCCGGCTTTTCCCTGCAAATGTTCGTGTTTTCAGGGAGACTATGTGCCTGTGTATAAATCAAGCAGGTATTGAGGCAGCGGATGATGCGCAAGATAAGCAGACCGGAAGCAACCGGAAACCTGAATGATAAAGGGGAGCGTGCCTGCATGGTGGAGATTGGCAAGCTGCTGACTGAGGGTAAGGGCAAACGAGTTTATGCGACCAGTGATCCGGAAACGGCCATCGTTTATTTTAAGGACGAGGCCATGGCCTTCCATGGTCTCAAGCGCGGACGGATTCTGGGCAAGGGCGAGGTCAACAATGCTGTGTGCGGCCATCTGTACGAGGTGCTTCAGCAACATGGCATTGAGACACATTTCATCCGGCAGCTTGACGCCCGGCAGAGCCTTGTGCGCCGCTGCGAGATTATCCCGATTGCCGTGAAGGTGCGAAATCGTGTGGCTGGTTCGCTTGCAAAGCGAATCGGGCTTGCCATCGGCACAAAGCTGGACAGCACCGTTGTCGAGCTGGAGCTGAAGGACGAATATCTTGATAATCCGCTCATCAACGGTACCCATGCCATCGCCATGAAGCTGGCAACCCGCGAGGAGCTGAATTACATCATCAATACGGCCTGCCGCATCAACGATATCATCACTGAGTACATGTCGGATATCGGCGTGGAGCTGGTGGATATCAAGCTGGAGTTTGGCCGTTTTGAAGGCAGGATTATGCTGGCGGATGAGATTTCACCGGACACGGCGCGTTTCTGGGACGCCCGTACACACGAACCGATGGATATTGACCGCTTCCGCCGCGATTTGGGCAACGTGGAGCAGGCTTATCAGGATCTGCTGCACAGGATCATGGGCGATCAGTAACATTGCAGGATGTATGGTGTATTAAGGAAGATTGATCCTTCACATTACATCATGATGCATTTCGTTTGTGGTGAATGAGATCGGCTATGAGGGATGGAGTAAGAATCCCCTCGTAACCGTTCCGTGAACTACGAAATGATCAACTGAATTACACAAGCAGCACCCGGCAGGAATCATTCTGCCGGGTGCTAAATCTATTTTCTAGAAAAAATATTGACAGCGCGAACCTTCCGTGTTACCGATGCTATTGCTGCACCTCGCAAATCCATACCAGCATGTCACCGAGTGCCTGGTTCCCCCACGCAAAGTAGGGAGTGCACCAGATGCCTTGTGACTGGTGTTGGTTATCTGTGCTGTACAGGTTCAAAGGATTCAGCTGCACGGCTCCTTCAGCCCGCAGTTCAATCATTCCGTCAAATGCAGCACTCCGGGTGATCGGGATCTCCGTATCCTCCGGCAGCACAATGGTGAGGCGTGGAATCCACTGCACCGGTAACATACATCTGCTTCTGGGTGATGTTGTCAAACAGCCGGTCACAGGCGGCGATCATCTCCGCATCGCCCGTGTCGGCGGCGGCATCCGTCATAGCGGTGAGCATGTACAGCTGGCGTACCGCGTGGCCTTGGGCAACGGTCTGCTCCCGAACGGGCACATCGGATTGGTTGTAGGCGGTGCTCTCAGGGAGATGTCATATCCGCCATAGTGGACGCCCGGGTGCCTGGGCGTATGCTCCTCAAACCAGTGCGGATCCTGTCCGCGTAAATCGAGGAAGCGCAGCGCCATATCGCGATACTTCGCATTGCCGGTAGCATGATACAGCCGCATCAGGCCGATCTCGTTCTCCTGATGGCCGGTGATGCCCTTCACCTGCATGAACCTGTCGCAGATATGATCCGCCGGGCGTATGCAGATGTGCAGCAGCTTGTTCTGGCCGGCTTCATGCAGGGCAACGCCTGCTTCGATCATGTGCCAGGCACCTTGTACCGGAGGATTTTTCCATGTAGGGGATGGTCATGTTGGTCATCAGACGATGGCGCGGCGACAAGAAAGCGTCCGTGATCCTGACCGTATTCAAAGGTATTTCGTGGAGTCTTTGACCCTTTTCGCGCGATGGGGTTGTCATCCCTTCCTAACACCTCCCGCGTGGTGGTCTCATGTCACTGCCTACCACCGAGATTGGCGCCAGTGCTGCGCTACATATCATGGAGAAGATCAACAATCCCTCGGCGCCGCCGGTCAGAGAGATCATCCATTGTGAAGAGAAGGTCGATTTGATAGCCTGGCTGATCAATAGTAACTAACGGAAAATGCTTGATAACAACACCTATGGAAAACAAAGAGATTCACTATTTTACCAAAGAAAAATATGGATGATAGTAGACATGAAATCTGCTGCAAGTCTCGTTTTCATAAACTGAAGAGGAGTTGGGAATATGCGCGAGTCATGACAAAGTACGAAGAACGGGCAAAAACCTGGCAGCGCGTGAAGGAAGATAAGTGGCAGTACATGATGTTCCTGCCGGCAGCAATTCTGTTGATTCTGTTCAGCCACATGCCGATGGTTGGCCTGATCGGCGCAATCAAGGATTACCGCATCCGCTTCACGCTGGCGGATAGCCTCTGGTGCAACATCCCCTTCAAAAAGGTGATGATGACCTTTGTGCAGATTCGCATGCTGTTCAATGGCGGCCAGATTACCTACTGCTGCAGCTGCGTAATTGGGGGCTGCACCACACATTCTGGGTATTTGTGATTTCTGGTCTTGTCAATGTGTGGAATATATTCGTCATGAAGCGGTTCTTTCAGGACATCCCGGACAGTCCGCGACGATACAACCTACATGCAGACACTGGAGAAGATCATCCTGCTCCTGTTGATGCTGGCGTCGCTGTGCCTGTTTACCGCCGTCGGTCGCTGGAACGATTGATAGATGGGCTGCAATACAATCCGATGCAGCCATAATCCTCATGACGAGGCTATGTATGACCTGTGTGACGAATTGGGTTTTCTGATGATTGACGAGGTCTATGCCAAGTTGTGCCGGAGCATCTTGTATTTCGGCATTCTGTTTGAGAAGGACTGACGTGACGACCTGAAGGCTATGGTGCTGCGGGACCGGAACCAGGCCTCCATTATTAGCCTGAGCAACAAGATCGAAGTCCAGTTTACAGACTGCTTCTATGAGCAGCAATTGAAGGTTATGATCGCCTACTGCAAGGAGTTAGATCCCACACGCCCTGTAAATATGTATATCCGTTACAGGTAGGGAACGGTTCGGGCGGAGGGCTGGAAGGACGGCTGCAAAGTAATTGAAACCACGCTGAAGACCAGCACGAAGCCGGAGAAGCTGCGGATGATCTGCGACCCTGCCATGGACGACGGCCTCCTGCAGGTCGATTGCGGGCTGCTGGATGAGCACAATCAGCCCTGGGTCAATACCTGCCCGGAGATTCATGTGGAGGTAAAGGGGCTCGCTGCGCTGGTGGGGCTGGATCATGGTGACCTGATGCGAGAGGTGGAGCCGCACAGCGATCACTGCTGTGTGAAGGCGGTGGAGCCTGATTGCCCACATTCAGCGCATGGACAGTAGGAAAGTGAACATCCGGGCGACAGGGCCGGATGGTATGGCAGCAGAGCTTGTCTGCGATTGATGCAGCCCACCACGGTAACCACCAGGTAACGTCCTCCCATGTGGAAACAGGTTTTGATCAAGGCTTCAATGAGAGCCGATGCTGATGAAACATACCGGCAGAGATTTGATGTTTGTAACGGGATGCAGTACTGTGGCGTCGACCGCACTGCTGCATCCTTTTTTTGTCTGATTGCAGACACAGCATGAAAACTTGCATTTTTGCCTGATATGCGCTATACTGTATGAGTGAAATCATACTCCCATATCAAAGGAGGTTCAATTGATATGAAGCTGATCGTTGCCATCGTTCAGGATGAGGACGCGTCCCGTCTGGTCAATCAGCTGATGAAGGAAGGCTTCGGCGTGACGAAGCTGGCCACCACCGGCGGATTCTTGCGTGCCGGCAATACTACGCTGCTGGTCGGCGTGGATGATGAGAAGCTCCAGAGCGTGATGGACATCATTGAGCATGTGTGCAAGTCCCGCAAGCAGATTGCTTCTGCACCTACATCCATGTCCCACATGGGAGGCGTGTATTCTGCTGCTTCCTATCCCGTTGAGGTAACGGTCGGCGGTGCAACGGTGTTCGTGTTGTCTGTCGATCAGTTTGTCAAGCTGTAAGGAGCAGGCTTTCCGTGGCTGAGACAAGGAATACCCCTAAAGCGCCCGTCCTTTCTGATTTTTCGGGGCAGGGCGCTCTTTACGATGGACTGATGCGCACGCTTGACGACGGTACCTTTGTTCATGCTTATCTGATCAGCGGCATGGAGGGCATCGGAAAGCGGACGCTCAGCCGTCTCATGGCACAGCATCTGCTGTGTCAGGCGCAGCACAAGCCCTGTGGAACGTGTCCGTCCTGTATACAGGTGCAGGAGGGGAATCACCCCGATGCCGTGATCGTCACGCCTGGAAAACCGCTGAGTCCGGACGTCAAATCAGGTCTCCAGGGTATCTCCGTGGATGAAATACGTTATGTGATCTCGCTTGTTGGGCAGCATACTTTTATTGGCGGCCGTCGCGTGGTGATCATTGAACGGGCGGAGAAGATGAACCAGCCGGCACAAAATGCCCTGCTCAAGACGTTGGAAGAGCCAATGCCCGGCACGGTGTTCCTGCTGCTGACGGATTCGCCGGAGCTGTTGCTGCCGACCATTGTCAGCCGATGCCGTGCGCTGAAGCTGCATCCGTGGCCGGATGAGGTTGTGTTGAAGGCCCTGAAGAACCATGGCGTAGAGGATGATATGGCCCGGAAGGCGCTGCATGTTTGCGGCGGCTCCATCGGACGGGCTGTTGCCATTGCGGCGGATGAGCGTTTCTGGCAGCGCCGGCAGGACGTAATGCAGGATTTCTTTACAATTGGCAGCCGCAGCGATATCCTGCGCATTTCAAGTGAGTGGAAGGATCGGAAGGACGAGTCTGACGCGCTTCTCGACGATCTGGAGGACATGGTGCGCACGCTGCTGATTGTGCGGCTGGGCAGGCAGGAGGAATCAATGCTGTCCGGATATCCGGAGCCGTGGCAGCATCTGGCCCGCAAGGGCGAACTGAAAGCATTTATCCAATTATCAGAGGCTGTGAGCGAGGCAAGGCGCCTTCGCGGCAGTCAGGTGACCTGGCAGGCAGTGGTGGAAAAGCTGCTCCTGCGCTTTATGGAGGAAAAGAGCAAATGGTCAACGTGATTGGCGTTCGGTTCCAGAACGCCGGAAAGCTGTATTTTTTCGACCCGGGCACGTTCTGGCCCACGCCTGGTGATTTTGTGCTGGTGGAGACTTCCCGCGGCATCGAGTTTGGCGAGGTGGTCACACAGGTGAAGGAGATCGATGATTCGACGCTTTCTTCACCGCTCAAGCAGGTTGTACGCATCGCATCCGAGGAGGATGTGAAGCACGCGCAGGAAAACAAGGCCGCCGAGAAGGAGGCGTATGCCATCTGCCAGAAGAAGATTGCCGAGCATAAGCTGGACATGAAGCTGGTTTCGGTGGAATATACCTTTGATAACAGCAAGATCCTGTTTTACTTCACTGCCAATGGTCGAGTGGATTTCCGCAGTCTGGTGAAGGATCTGGCAGGCGTGTTCAAGACGCGCATTGAGCTGCGCCAGATTGGTGTGCGCGATGAAGCGAAGATGCTCGGCGGACTTGGTCCCTGCGGCCGTCCTATCTGCTGCGGCGCGTTTCTGGGCGATTTCCAGCCCGTGTCCATCAAGATGGCCAAGGAACAGAACCTCTCCCTGAATCCAAACAAGATCAGCGGCGTGTGTGGTCGACTCATGTGCTGCCTGAAGTATGAGCAGGATCAATATGAGCAGACCCGCAAGAAGATGCCCAAGGTCGGCAAGGAGGTCATGACGCCCGACGGCCCTGGCGTGGTGTGGGACCTCAACATCATTAAGGAAACTGTGCGCGTGCGTATCCAGAAGGGTGACAGCAGCGAGTTGAAGGATTACCCGATGGATGATGTGCAGCGCGCCGGTGCGCAGCCCGTGCAGCATCAGCAGCCGAAGGAGGATCCCGCAGAGGATCTGGCTGCTGACGAGGAGAACCTTGTGGATGTCCCTGCGGTGGAGGCGCCTGAGGAGGATGTCGTTCCGCAGTCCCGTCCCCGCCGCGAGCGCGGTGAACGTCAGCCCAAGAGCGATGCACAGAAGCCCCGCCGTGAGGAAGGGGAGAAGCCGGCCCGCAGCGACCGCCGCGAAAAGAGCCGCGATGACCGTCGCCGTGAAGATCGACGCGTCAGGCAGGAAGCGCCCGTTGCGGAAGCACCCGCGGAGAAGCCTGTCGAAGAAGTGCTGACCGCTGCTGAAAAGCCTGCTGAAGCACCTGCCGCTCCTGTGGAATCCAAGCCTGAAGTGCCTGCGGTCAGCCCGTGGAAGGCTGCGCTGGAGCGTGCAATGCGTGAAGCGGAAGGCAAGTGAAAGTAAGATACAACTAACCCGAAAAACCGGAAAAATGCAGCTTTTTTCCTGAACAAATCCTGACATGCAGCTTGCATTTTCATGATGATCGTGATATGATGTTGATACAAAACAGGAGGTGACAATATCATGGCTTTTAAGATTACTGATGCCTGCATCATGTGCGGTGCTTGTGCTGAGGGCTGCCCCGTCTCCGCGATCAAGGAAGGCGCGACCAAGTATGAAATTGATCCCGCGGTGTGCATCGACTGCGGCGCCTGCGCCGAGGTTTGCCCCGTCAGCGCTCCCGAACAGGCGTAAGGAATGTGTATGAATACGGCTCCCTGAGATCATCAGGGAGCCTGTATCATTACAGGATGAAAAGTTTTTTCGGAAATTTTGAAAATCCTATTGACATTTCGGCGAAACGTAGTATAATATCATCCGTTGACCGCGTGATATACGCATCAATGTGCACCATTAGCTCAGTTGGTAGAGCACCTGACTCTTAATCAGGGTGTCCAGGGTTCGAGTCCCTGATGGTGTACCACATGGCCCGAGTCACATATGCACCATTAGCTCAGTTGGTAGAGCACCTGACTCTTAATCAGGGTGTCCAGGGTTCGAGTCCCTGATGGTGTACCACATGGCTCGGGTCGCATATGCACCATTAGCTCAGTTGGTAGAGCACCTGACTCTTAATCAGGGTGTCCAGGGTTCGAGTCCCTGATGGTGTACGAAACCTGCATCGTTTGATGCAGGTTTTTTCTTGCGTTGCCGATGAAAATTTGCATCAGAAACACGAAAAAGCCTATCCAAATCTGAAGGAGTATGATATAATGGCTTCGTATGCATTTGGGAAGGATGGCTGACGCTGAAGCGGCGCAACTTCCCGCAAGGAGGCGACGCACTTGACATTGCGGGAATCCGCACCGATGGAGGAAAAGCAGGCACGGATGCTTAATCCTCTTCAGCTGGCGTATATCGGCGATACGGTATGGGACTTGCTTGTCCGTTCGCGGCTGATATACCGGGGACGCAATGTCCGCAATATGCATAAGGACGCTGTTGCGTGCGTCAACGCCCGTGCACAGGCCCTTGCAGTGCAGCGGATCGAAGCAGAACTCACCGAGCCGGAGGCGGATGTGTTCCGCCGCGGCCGCAATGCCCATGCTCATCATGCTGCGCCGAAGAATCAGGAGGTTGCGGATTACCGCGCAGCCACTGGACTGGAAGCTCTTGTTGGCTATCTGTATCTTACCGGGCAGGAGGAGCGCCTGCTTCACCTGTTCGCGCTCAGTCAGGAGGAGAGTACATGCCCCGTTCAGCAATGAAGGTAGCCCTCATCCGTCATACCCTCGCTCCGGAGGAGGTCGTCGCCCTCGGCGCCCGGCTGTGCTACTCCAGGGCTCGTGTGGATGATTTGCTGGAGCGCGTCAGCTCCCGCGATCAGACGGATTTCGTACAGAAAATCATGGGTATGGGCCATGATTCCGTGCTGGAGCATGCAAGCTTCACCTTTGGCGTAGAGGGCGTATCCCGTGTGCTGCTGGCACAGATCACGCGGCATCGTCTGGCCAGCTTCTCGGTGCAGAGCCAGCGGTATGTGAGCTACGAAAGCGGCTTTGGATACATTGTCCCGCCGAAGATCGAAGCGCTGGGTGCAGAGGCTGTTGCTGAATTCGAACAGCAGATGGACACGCTGCATCAGTGGTACACCGGATGGCAGGAGCGCCTCGGTACAGGCGAGGGCGGCAACGAGGATGCCCGTTTTGTACTGCCCGGCGCATGCGAAACCCGCATGATGATCACCATGAATGTGCGGGAACTGCGGCATTTCTTCAGCCTTCGGATGTGTTCCCGCGCACAGTGGGAGATCCGTGCGCTGGCGACGGAAATGCATCGGCTGTGCATGGAGGTAGCTCCGGCGCTGTTTGCAAACGCAGGCCCGGGCTGCCTGCGCGGCGCATGTCCCGAGGGACAGAAGTCCTGCGGCAAGGCGGGGGAGATCCGCCGTGCCCGCAAGGAATGGATGGAACAGTTGGCAAATCACGAAGATTGACATAGACAGGGAGAATGAAAATGGCATTCTATAAGGACGCACCTGGCCGTAAGAACCAGAAGAAGAATCACGCTGCAGGCTCCTGGGCCGATGAAGGTACCCAGTACCGCAGCAACAATAACCGCCGCTCTGACCGTGATGATTCCCGCCGCGTGGAAGGTTATCGCAGCGACCGTCCGGCCGGTGGCTACCGCAAGGACGATAAGCGCAGCGACCGCTCCTTCAGCCGCGACAATCAGGGCCGCAAGGACTACCGCAGCGATCGCAGTGACCGCAGCACGTCTCGCCGTGACAACAGCTTTGATCCCCGTTCCTCGATCCGTAAGACCGTGGAGCCCCGTCCCATGCCCTCCTTCCGCGATACGGAGTATCGTCCGGCTAACGGCTCTTCTGCCAAGCTGGTGACGCCTGTGACGCCGCTGGAGGAGACCGTGATGGTCAATGAGAACCTGCTGGCAGGCCGCAATCCCATCCGCGAGGCTCTCAAGGCCGGCCGCGATATCGAGAAGCTGCTGGTGCAGAAGGGTGAGCTGACCGGTTCTGCCCGCGAGATCGTGCAGATGGCGCGTGAGCAGCACATCGTTGTACAGGAGGTTGAAAAGGTTCGCCTGGACGAGCTGGCCCGCAATCATCAGGGCCTGATTGCCTTTGCTTCCGCCTACAAGTACAGCACGGTCGAGGAGATGCTGGCCGAGGCTGCCCGGAAGAATGAGGATCCCTTCCTGATCCTGCTGGACGGCGTAACCGATCCCCACAACCTTGGCGCTATCATCCGCTCTGCAGAGTGCGTGGGCGCGCATGGCGTGATCGTTCCTGAGCGCCGCAGCGTCGGTCTGACTCCTGCGGCGGTGAAGGCTTCTGCCGGTGCGGTTGAGCATATGAAGGTCGCCCGCGTAGTGAACCTGAACCGCACCATCGAGGAGCTCAAGGCCCGCAACATCTGGACCTATGCGCTCACGATGGACGGTATGGACTATGAGCGTGTTAATTTCAAGGGCGGCGTGGCACTGGTCGTCGGCAGTGAGGGCGAGGGCGTCAGCCGTCTGGTACTGGAAAACTGCGACCAGAAGGTGTCTCTGCCCATGGCCGGTCACATTGACAGTCTGAACGCATCTGTAGCGGCAGGCATCATGATGTACCGTGTCCTGTCTTCCCGCAAGGCATGAAGCCGCTGCTGATCGTCGATGGCTACAATGTCATCGGCGCCTGGAAGGAAGCGGAGAAGCACGGCTGGTCGATGGACGAAGCCCGGGATCGCTTGCTGCATCAGCTGCAGGATTACGGCGGCTATACGGGTGAGGAAGTCGTGCTGGTGTTCGATGGCTACCAATCGGACAAACGCCTCACGACGGAGGAGAAGCATGGTACGCTGACCCTTGTGTTCACCAAGCACGGCGAAACAGCGGATGCCTACATCGAGCGGCTTGCCGCACAGACGCCGAAATACCGTACCATGCGCGTGGCGACCTCCGATGGCCTGGAGCAGTCCCTTGTGCTGGGAGCCGGTGCGACGCGTATGACCTCCCGCGAGCTGCTGCGGGAGCTGCGGCAGCTGCGGCAATCGGGCTTCGCGGCCCATGCAAGGCCGCAGACCTTCAGTAAGAATTCCCTTGCGGCACGCCTTCCGCAGGACGTCAGGGAGGCGCTGGAACGCCTTCGACGCGGGGAATAACATCAAGATTCAGGTGGGATGAACTGCAATGGATGACCGAATGGACTATACGGACATGGAGGATGCGGGTACGGAGAAGGCTGCTCCTGAAATACCCGCTGCCACAGGGGCTGAAGAGGAAACAGCTGGCGCAGAGGACGTCAATGCTGTTTCTGGAATGCCGCTGGAAGGCATGGGCTATGCGGATATGGCGGACGAAGATATTGTGGCGCTGTGCCGTATGGGCGATGCTGTTGCAGTGGAGTTTCTGCTGAATAAGTATAAGAACTTCGTGCGCTCCAAGGCCCGCAGCTATTTCCTCATCGGCGCTGACCATGAGGATATCGTGCAGGAAGGAATGATCGGTCTGTACAAGGCCATCCGGGATTTCCGCCCGGAGAAGCTCTCCTCCTTCCGTGCATTTGCGGAATTGTGCATCACGCGGCAGATCATCACCGCCATCAAGACGGCCACCAGGCAAAAGCATATCCCCCTGAACAGCTATGTATCCCTCAACAAGCCCCTCTACGACGAGGAGAGTGATCGGACGCTGCTGGATGTATGCGCGGAGGGCCACAGTGCCAACCCGGAGGAGCTGATCATCTCGCAGGAGGATCTGCGGGGCATTCATCAGCGCATCGACGAAGTGCTTTCCAGCCTTGAGCAGGAGGTGCTTGCGGCTTATCTGGATGGTAAAAGTTATCAGGAGATCGCTGACAACCTCGGCCGGCATGTCAAGTCCATTGACAATGCGCTCCAGCGGGTCAAGCGCAAGCTGGAAAAGTATCTGGAGGATGTGGGCAGCGAGAACGACTGAGCTGCCGGAAGTTAGTACAACTTTAGTACAATTTGGCGCTTGCAAAATCATCCGTTTCGGGTGTATGATAACGATACAGACAACGAGGGAGGTCGCGCGCGATGCTGAACCGTCAGTTCGGTAAGTATTATTACGCACTGTATACCATTTGCAGGGCGTGATTCGGCGCGTGATTTTCCTGAAACGCCCTGCAGGCCTGAGCGGTCTGGGGGCGTTTTTGTTTGGCGTATACCGGCATGAGCCGGAAGTAGTACAGTAGCATGGAGGGATTTCAGTATGATCGTTATTCTCAAGCACGCAGCACAGCAGGAGCAAATCAACAAGCTCAAGCAATTCCTGACCGGCCTTGGACTGCGCATTGACGAATCCAAGGGCGATCATTCCACCATTCTGGGTCTGGTAGGCGATACCACCCGTGTGGACGCCGACCTCATTGCATCTTTGGATGCTGTCGAGGCCGTCCAGCGTGTTCAGGAGCCTTATAAAAAGGCAAATCGAAAGTTTCATCCCGAGGATTCTGTGATCGACTGCGGCGGCGTGAAGGTTGGCGGCGGTCTGTTCCAGATTATCGCCGGCCCATGCTCCGTGGAAACGGAGGAACAGATCGTCACCGTGGCCAAGGCTGTCAAAGCAGCAGGTGCAACCCTTCTGCGCGGCGGTGCGTTCAAGCCCCGTACGTCACCCTATGCCTTCCAGGGCCTTCATGCGGACGGATTGCGTTTGTTGAAGCTGGCCAAAAAGGAAACCGGGCTTCCCATCGTCACGGAGATCATGGATGCATCCCATCTCGATCTGTTTGACGATGTGGATGTGATTCAGGTCGGAGCTCGCAATATGCAGAATTTTGAGCTGCTGAAGGTGCTGGGCCGCACCCATAAGCCGATCCTGCTCAAGCGCGGTCTGGCCAACACCATTCAGGAATGGCTCATGTCTGCAGAGTATATCATGGCGGGCGGAAATGATCAGGTTATCCTGTGCGAGCGCGGCATCCGAACCTATGAGACTGCGACCCGCAATACCCTTGATCTGTCCAGCGTGCCTGTGATCAAGGAGAAGACGCACCTGCCCATCCTGATCGATCCCAGTCATGCCACCGGTGTTGCCCGTCTGGTGAAGCCCATGGCACTGGCAGCTACGGCCTGTGGCGCGGATGGTCTGATGATTGAGGTGCACAATGACCCGAAGAATGCCCTGTGTGACGGCGCACAGTCTCTCACACCGGAGGATTTCGCTGATGTGGTGCGCCGCGTCCGTGCGGTCCGTGCCGTTGTGGAGGAGTGAGATTTGATGGATTGCCTGCGTCTTGTGGTTCCTGACGCTTCTTTGACGGACGAGATCAACGCTTACCGGAAAGCCATGTTGGATGCGGGCAGTTCAATGGATGGCTGCGGCAGCCTGTGCCGCCATGAAGCCGATGTATGGCTGATCGTCAATGATTTGATGACCCGGGAAGAAACCTGTCCCGAGGGCTGGGTACCTGCTACGCAGTACGCGGCTGTCCGGGTCTGCGACGGGCATATTGTCGGCATGATCCAGCTGCGGCACCGCTTTAATGACTTTCTTAGGGAGTACGGCGGTCACATCGGCTATTCCGTGCATCCGGACGAGCGCAGAAAGGGCTATGCGCACTGGATGCTTTCACAGGTACTGCCCTTGGCGAGGGCCCGAGGCATGGAACGTGTGCTTGTCACCTGTGATGCTGACAACGAAGCCAGCCGCCGGACGATTCTCAGCTGCGGCGGTGTGTTCGATCGGACGGCCTATGAGCCTGGGGAACAGGTGACGCTGGAGCGCTACTGGATCAAAACCTGAACGTTATCAATGCGCCTGCCGGGCATGAATCGGCAGGCGCATTATCGGGTGCGATGGCAGACGGAAAGGAACGGTTTACATGAAGGATCTGACGGTTGGCAGGCCCGGAAGGGTGCTTCTGGGCTATACGCTGCCTCTCTTTGGCTCGATCATTTTTCAGCAGCTGTATAACATTGCAGACAGCTTTGTCGCGGGACGTTACATCGGCACGGATGCGCTGGCGGCAGTCGGCAACTCCTATGAGGTGACGCTGATTTACATTGCGCTGGCCTTTGGCTGCAATATCGGTACGTCTGTGGTAACGGCACGGTATTATGGTGAAAGGAAGCTGTCGGAGCTGCGAACCTGTATCACGACTGCGCTGAGCTTTTCTGCGATTCTTGGTATAGTGCTCAGTATGATCGGCTGGATCTTCAGCGGGCCGATTTTGCAGCTGATGCAGACGCCGCCGGAGGTCATGGCAGACTCGCGTTCTTATCTGGATGTATATCTTCTGGGATATGTGTTCCTGCTGATGTATCAGGTATCGACAGGTGTTTTTGCTGCGTTGGGCGATTCACAGACGCCGTTCTGGTTCCTTGCATTTTCATCTGTTGCAAACATTGTGGTGGATATCTTGTTTGTCCGGGACTTCGGAATGGGCGTTCCAGGGGTGGCATGGGCAACGTTCCTGTGTCAGTCTATCAGCGGCGTGGCTGCAGTGACGGCGGTTCTCTTCAAGCTCAGGAAACTGGGCGATCATGGTGCGCCGCTCTTTTCTGCCAGAATACTTGGGCGGATTCTGCGGATTGCAGCGCCCAGTGCCCTGCAGCAGAGCTTCATCAGCATCGGCAACATTCTCATCCAGATTGTCATCAATGGCTTTGGAACGGCCTGCATGGCTGGCTATGCAGCAGCGGTGAAGCTCAACAACATGTGCATCACCTCTGTCACTGCGCTTGGAAACGGCGTGAGCAACTATACCAGTCAGAACCTTGGTGCGGGTAAAAAAGAACGCATTGCCAGCGGAACAAAGAGCGGCGTGATGATTGGTGTGGTGATTGCGCTGGCGTTTACGGCTGTGTATTGCAGTTTGTCAGAGCAGCTGCTGGGCCTGTTTATTGAGGCGGATACGGAGGCCATCAGGATTGGCGTCAGCTTCCTGCGGATGATTACGCCCTTTTATGCGGTGATCGCGGTGAAGCTCGCGATGGACGGTGTTCTGCGCGGCGCCTCACAGATGGGCGCCTTCATGACGGATACCATGACGGATCTGGTCGTTCGAGTCGCGCTGGCGTTTGCGCTTGCCCCTGTATTTGGCATTGCTGGCGTATGGAGTGCATGGCCGATTGGCTGGTGCGTCGGTGCAGCATTGTGTGTGTTCTTCACGCTGCGGTGGTACAGGCGGCTCAAAACGGCATAATAAGCGGGCAGTCCTTTCTCGGGACTGCCCGCTTTGGTATGTTCAGTAGCCCGTCGTGGTTAAACGCGTGCCCATCATGTATCCCATCTGATCACCGTACTGCACATAGCACCACCCGTCTGAGAGATCTCCAAGAACGGTTATGCGTGTGTAGTTCGGACACAGTGCCAGCACTGCGCTGCTGGTGGTTGGAAGCGTACGCAAATTCAGTCCGGTGCCGTAGGTATTGTTGACCATGCGGGTCACACCATACTGCTGCGGCATAGATGCGGTGAGGTAGCTCATATCCATATAGCCCTCCAGTGAGCCGATGCGCACATAAGCCCATCCGGTGCGGGTATAGCTGACGATTGTTACGGGCGTACCGGTGTAGAAACGGCCGAGGGATGCAGCGCTGTAGCTGGCCTGCTGGCGCAGATGGAGACGGTCGGTGCTGCTGTGGTTGTTGACGTACATGATGCTTACAGCGCTGCTGATGCCTCCGGAGACCGCAGGGTTATCGCTGTCTGTCCCGTATTGCCATGGGAAGACTTCGCTCAGCAAAGAGGAGGACATGAACCCTGTCTGCCCGCCGACAGCCACATGATACCAGCCGTCAGCCCGTACCCCCATGATGGTGACCGTCGTGCCGTGGGAATACTTCCCGAGCTTCCGGTAAGCTGTTCCGGGGCCATAGCGCAGGTTCACGCCATCACCGGGGTTCTTGACCGTCACCTCTGGCATTTCGTTGAGGAAGGCATAAGGATTAACGGTGATGTAACGCGAATCCATCCAGCCCATGACAGAGCCGATTGTTACCTGCAGGAAGCCATTCCTGTTCAGGCCGGTCAGCGTCACGGGGGTACCGGAGTAGTATTTCCCCAGCGAATCAGCGTTGGTGGAAGGCTCTTCCCGCAGATTCAGCCTGTAACCGGCTTGCGGATTGCAGACGAAGGCGGAGCCCTGCGCGGCTGGCTCGGGAGTAGGGGTGGGCGTAGGCTGCGGAGTTGTTACAGCTTCAAAGCAGCTCAGAGGGATCCAGCCCTGGCTCGTCCCATAGATGGACGTGAAGCTCACATAGCACCAATTGTCCTGAATGGACAGGATTTCGACTTCCTGCCGTCCGCCAACGATGATATATCCGACGATGTTGGCCTTGAGGTTCGGGGAAGCATAAGCCTTCACCTCATCAGCTGAGGGACGAAGCTTCAGCACAGGCGTGGCGATGCTCGGCGGAACCGGCGTGAGAAGAATTGCGGATTCGGCAGCTGCCGGAAGGCAGGTGAGTATCATCAGGAGCGTCAGAAGCATGGCATGCAGCTTTTTCATCAACAACACATCCTTTGCAGGGTGATTACACTTATTATAACGCAAAATGACGGAAAAATCATCCATCATACTGTCAAAAAAGCTCCCCAGGAGGCGTCGGATATCCCGCAGGCCCGCTTGTTGTGTCGGGATTTCACTTACAGAATATAGCTGGTAATGCAGTCGTACCAGTGGACATAGGTTTTGCTGTTGACGGTCAGTCGCTCGCTGTCAGGGAGCATCTGCGTCCAGCTTCGGCCATAGTGGGCGTGCTGCCAGTCATCAGCATTGAAGCGGCGCCACAGTACGGTACGGCCGGCTGCGTCGATGAACTGCTCTGACAGCATGCCTCCCATGTAGGTCTCGTGCATGACCACGCAGACCGTGTCGTAGCGTTTGCCGCAGATGTCAACTGCGTAGCGCCCAACCACGTCCATGGGACATTCTGCCCCGACTGCGGTGGTCATCGTGCTGCCTGTGCGGAGGATATCGCCCTTCATGGACAGATTTGTCTCGTTGCCGCAGTTATCCTCGCCAAAACCCCAGTTGTTCAGAAATTCGTCTCCGTCGAGGAATGTGTATGTACGACGGATGCCGTCCTGAACATGGGTTTCAGCCAAAATGCGGCAGTGCGTGTCAGTCAGCTGAACGATAAAGGAACGCTCGACGTCAGCGTTTCCGTCGGTCTGGTTGTTTTCCATGGGATTGCGTGTTTTGCATCGGATCTCTACGCCTTCGATTCCATGGATCATCGCCCGGCCGACAACCTCCATGTCGTCTATCTCCGTGCGGGTTCGTTCCGGGAAGTCGTACATTGCCCATGTCAGGCGTTCACCCAGCCGGGGAACGATGAAACAGCCCATCATTTCTTCCCATTTTACGGGAAATGGCGGTTCGTCAAGGGGGGTGATTGTGTATTCGGGAAGCATCAGCGGCATCTTTTTCATGGGGACTGCTCCTTTCGGGATGCTGCGCTGCGGATAGCAGGCGCGGAAGTGCTTGCGGGCGTGATGAAGACGGCTCTTGACAGTACCAAGGGGGATTTCAAGCCTTCGGGCGATTTCTGCCTGAGGCAGCTCCTGCCAGTAGAACATGTGCAGCAGCTGCTGTTCATCGGGAGCAAGACGTTCAAGCGTAAGCTGAACAGAGGAATCCTCTGTCATCAGGAAGCGGGGGAGCGCAGATTGCTCCGGCAGAACATCGAAGGGCGTTTCGGGTCTGGTGTATTTTGCACGGAAGAAGTCTGAACACTTGTGCCGGGCAATGCCAAGAAGCCATTGCTTGAATTTCGATTCATCCTGCAGCGCGGTAAAGTGTTCGCATGCGGCTGTCAACACCTCCTGCAGGATATCCTCCGCGTCCTGTCTGCTGCTCATGCGGAACAGGACGTAACGTTCCACCGCGCTGCGGCATTCGGCCCACAGGTACGTGAACCTGTCCATCATCGTCACCTCGGTTATCAGGGGAATGAGTGTGAAATGCATTTCACTCATACAGTCGCGGCAAAGCAGTCCAAAGGTTCATTGAGCGTAAAAAACCGCCCGAAAACAATCCGGGCGGAAGGGAAGTCAGCATTATTCGCAGGCGGCCACGAATGCCTCGAAGAATTCCGGGCAGCTCCACGTACCGCAGGCGGCAAGACGATCACTCTTGACGGCCATCTGCACGACCAGACCGCTGTCCAGTTCGATCAGCAGGCTCTGGCGAGAACTGATGCTGCCGCTGCTCTCATAGCTTGCACAGTCAAAGAGCGTTTCCAGCAGCCGGCTGCATACGCCGGGATCAGTGATGGTGCCCACACCGCTGAGCTCCATGGCGATCACTCGGCCGGACACTTCCAGCGTGTCGGCGAGAGACTCGCTGCCCCGGCGGGCGTTTCCGTTAAAGCTGACCCGCTGGAACAGGCGCATCTGACCGTTCACCTCAGCGGTGACCAGCGTATCAGCCATGCCGCGGATTTCATATACAGGCTGCCCAAAGGCAACTGCGTTGGAAAGGACCACGTCGGTGCCGGACAGGGAAGGCTCCGTTGTGAACTCTGCAATGGTGCCGACGGTACTGCCCATCAGACTGGGATCCACATTGAGTGGACTGGTCAGCATGCGGTAATACCTGCCGTTGATGCCGATAAGGGGGAAGCTGCCATTGCTGGAGGCAGCCCAGATGCTGCGGTAGCCGGGCTTACTGTTTCCGCGGGAAAGCTGGATGTCCGAGTCGCCCAGATCGGCCGTCAGATTTGCGGCGGCAACGGGCGAGTCTGTTGCGATGGGGCCGAGAGGGCCGGCGGTAATCAGTTCCTCCGGCTGCTGAAGCTGGATGGGGTTCAGCGCGATGAACAGCGCCAGCGCTGCTGCACAGCAGAGGGCAGGCGTCCAGCGGGGGAGTGCGAAACGGGAAGCAGCAGGGGCAGGGTTTTGTGCGGCGCGTTCGATGCGCGCCTTCAGGTGAGGCCCGGCCGTCAGTCCGCCAAGGGTTTGGTCAGCGGTGCGGGGGAGCTCCCTGAGCATCGCTTCAATGCTGCGCTGATCGTTCTTATTCACCGGGCATCGCCTCCTTTCATCAATATGGATTCAAGCTTTTTGCGTCCGCGGCTCAGGCGGGATGAGATGGTGCCCTCGGGGAGCTCCATCATGTCGGCAATCTCGGCGATGCCGTAACCTTGATAGTAATGCAGGAGAATAACCTCCTTGAACATGGCAGGAAGCTGGTTGATTGCACTCATCATTTCCTCCTGCTCGGCCATCTTGCCGATCTCGTCCGGCGCTGGCACCAGCTCGAACATCGGGCTGCCCAGCACCACGCGCTTGAGCCATGCGTCCCGCCACAGATCTCTGCAGCGGTTCATGGCCACCTTCAGCAGCCATGCTTTTTCCCGGCCTTCCTGCAATTCGGGATTTGTGGTAATCAGACGCACAAACACGTCCTGACACACATCCTCCGCCTTTTGCCTGTCCGCCAGGTAGAAGTAGCACATGCGCAGTACATCCGTGGCGTACTTTTCGTACAGCTCGGTAAAATAGGCCGAACTGTCCCGTTCCTGTGTGCGGTGAGACACATCAGGCCGATACAGTGCTTGCTGCACAGCCGCGTCCTCCTTGCCTGATTGGTATCGTTCACCCATATAACGAACAGACCTCCTGTTTTGTTCCAGCATAATTGTAACATTCTTCGTAACTTTATATGAATATTGCATGATATGAGAAGGCTGTGCCGATTGATGCATAAAGCCCGTTTCAGCGGCAGAAGCTGAGAACGGGAATCACTTGCCTGCTTACATCTGCACTGACATATTATCGTATAAGAACGGTCGGAAGTCAAGGGGAGTTCGCTGGAAGCAGTGGAATTGTAAAGAATCAACGTTTTGACCATTGACAAAAAGTCCGCATGTGATATAATAATATGGAAAAGAATACCCGCTGAGGGAGTAGTTTGCACCTCAAAGGTGTGGCAAGTCAACATCTCAGGCATATGCCCTGGCTTGTCTGAAAGAACGAGACTCATGTGCAGCTCCGGATCAGGGGCTGCGCGTGGGTCTTTCTTTTCTATTACAACCTCAAACGAGGAAAGGAGTTTTGTTCATGAAGCCCTATCTGCAATCGGCACTGGATGTGCTCAACGGCCTGAAGACCACTGCGGAAGGCCTGACCACGCAGGAAGCTGAGAAGCGTCTTGCTGAGCACGGCCCGAACAAGCTGGCGGAAGGCAAGAAGGTCACCATGCTGGAGCGCTTCCTCAAGCAGCTTGCTGATCCGATGATCATCGTGCTGCTGGTCGCTGCCGTGCTGTCTGCCGTAACAGCCTATTTTGAGGGCGAGGCCCCCACGGATGTGTTCATCATTCTGGCGGTTGTTCTGCTGAACGCCATCATGGGTGTTGTGCAGGAGTCCAAGGCGGAGGAAGCCATCGAGGCTCTCAAGACCATGACTGCTGCGAACAGCAAGTGCCTGCGTGACGGCAAGCTGACCATCGTCAAGTCCGAGGATCTGGTTCCCGGTGACGTGGTGCTGCTGGAGGCCGGCGACTCTGTGCCTGCTGACTGCCGTATCATTGAGTGCGCGTCCCTGAAGATCGAGGAGGCCGCTCTGACCGGCGAATCCGTGCCTGTTCTGAAGGAAGAGGAGCCCCTTTCCGGCGAGGAAGTCCCGCTGGGCGACCGCAAGAACATGATGTACATGGGCTCTACCGTCGTGTACGGCCGCGGCACTGCCGTTGTCGTTGATACGGGCATGAAGACTGAGATGGGCAAGATTGCTGATGCGCTGACGCAGGCTGAGGAGGAACAGACGCCTCTGCAGGTGAAGCTGGCTGGTCTGAGCCGCATCCTGACCAGGCTGGTTCTGGGCATCTGTGTGGTCATGTTTGTGACCAAGGTCATCATGGCCGGTACCTTCAACCTGGATGTTGCACTTGATTCCTTCATGCTGGCCATCTCTCTGGCTGTCGCTGCGATTCCCGAGGGCCTCGCGGCTGTCGTGACCATCGTGCTGTCCATGGGCGTGACCAAGATGTCCAAGCGCAACGCCGTGATCCGCCGTCTGACTGCTGTCGAGACGCTGGGCTGCGCGCAGATCATCTGCTCCGACAAGACCGGCACGCTGACGCAGAACAAGATGACCGTTGTGGAAGCATATGGCGTGGACAAGGCGCTGCTGGCACGCGGCATGGCACTGTGCTCTGACGCCGAGCTGGACGAGAAGAATCAGGCGGTCGGCGAGCCCACCGAGTGCGCGCTGGTTAACTACGCCTGCGCCGAGGGCCTGCACAAGGACGACCTGAAGCATGACACCCCCCGCGTGGCCGAAGCTCCCTTCGACTCCATGCGTAAGATGATGTCCACCCTGCACAAGACCGAGCAGGGCGTCACTCAGTATACCAAGGGTGCGCCGGACGAGATCCTGGCCCGCTGCACGTCCATCCTGACCGCAGACGGCGTGAAGCCCATGACCGATGCGGACCGCAAGACCGTCATGACGGAAAACAAGCGCATGGCGGACAAGGCTCTGCGTGTGCTGGCATGCGCTATGGTGGAGTATGATAAGCTCCCCGCGGAAGTCGAGCCTGAGAAGATTGAGAAGAACATGACCTTCGTCGGCATGACCGGCATGATCGATCCCATCCGTCCCGAGGTCAAGGATGCCGTTGAAAAGTGTAATGAGGCAGGCATCCGTGCCATCATGATCACCGGCGACCACATCGACACCGCTGTGGCCATTGCCAAGGATCTGGGTCTGATTGAGGATGCTTCCGGCGCCATCATGGGCAGTGCGCTGAACAGCATGTCCGACGATGAGCTGGACAAGGTGATTGAGAAGTATTCTGTGTACGCCCGTGTGCAGCCTGAGCATAAGGTTCGCATTGTCGAGGCTTGGAAGCGCAAGGGCAAGATCACGGCGATGACCGGCGACGGCGTGAACGACGCGCCCTCCATCAAGGCTGCCGACATTGGCGTTGGCATGGGCATCACCGGCACCGACGTGACCAAGAATGTCGCAGATATGATCCTCGCGGACGATAACTTCGCCACCATCGTGTCTGCAGTTGAGGAAGGCCGCCGCATCTACGCCAATATCCGCAAGGCCATCCAGTTCCTGCTGTCCTCCAACCTGTCTGAGGTTATCTCTATTTTCATGGCAACCATCCTGGGCTTCACCATCCTTAAGCCTGCTCACATCCTGTGGATCAACCTGATCACCGACTCCATCCCGGCACTGGCGCTGGGTATGGAACCCGGCGAGCGCGATGCGATGAAGCGTAAGCCCCGTGACTCCAAGGCCGGTATCTTCGCCGGCGGCGTTGGCTTCGACGTGGCGTATCAGGGCCTGTTCGTGTCGATCCTGACGCTGGCAGCCTATCTGATTGGTCACTTCATGGAAGCTGGCGAGTGGGCCTTTGTTGACAGCCCCGACGGCATGACCATGGCCTTCCTGACCATGTCCATGGCAGAAATCTTCCAGAGCTTCAACATGCGCTCCCGCCGCGGCTCCATCTTCAAGATGAAGAGCCACAACAAGTGGCTGTGGGGCGGCGCTGTGATCGCTCTGGCGCTGACAACGACGGTCATCTATGTGCCCTTCCTGCGCAACGTGTTCGAATTTGAGCACATCAGCATTGCTGAGTATGCTGTGGCGATGGGTCTGGCATTCCTGATCATCCCGCTGGTCGAGCTGGTCAAGTTTGTACAGCGTAAGCTGGGCAAGTAATGAAAAGCATGGCGGTCAGGCATCCTGTGGAAGCATGGGATGCTGACCGCCTTTTGTATTTGGAGCAGATCGCGAAGAATGAAGCGGCCTATGGAAACCGGCAAGGCTCCTGTCAGCATTCGGCACTTGACGAAAACCATCCTTTTGGCCTATACTAACATGTCGAAATTTTGCCAAAAGGGAGAATCGTCGAATGCGCAAGGGTGATACGAAGCGGCAGGAAATGCTGAATGCAGCTGAAAAGCTGTTCTGTGCCAGAGGCTATGAGGCGACAAGCGTGCAGGATATCCTCAATGTTCTGCATGCCAGCAAGGGCGGCTTCTACCATCATTTCGCCAGCAAGGAGGACGTGCTGAAAACCCTCTGCGTCCAGCGTGCGGAACGGGCAGCAGCTTTCACTGCGCAGGCGCTGGAGAAGGCGAAGACGGATGTGGAACGTATCAACGCCGTGCTGCATGGCTTTATGCCGCTTAGGCGTGAGGAGGTTCCCTTTGTCAACATGCTCCTGCCGCTGATCGAGAAGCCTGAGGGCCGTTCCATGGCGATGATCTATCAGGACGCACTGAGTGAGGGCTTTCTGCCCCTGCTGGAGCAGGAGGTAGCCAGCGCTGCTGCGAATGAAACGGTCTGTCCGCCCGTGCGTGATATGGAGCCGGTGGTACTGCATCTTGTCAACCGCTGCTGGATGGATGTTGCAGCGAACCTTCTGCGTGTGACACGGGAGGGTCAGTGGTACGACACCGCGATGCTGCTCAATACGCTGGAGCGCTACCGTCGTGCGGTTGAGGTTCTGCTGGACGCACCTTATGGGAGTATTGAGATCATCCGCATTGAGGAGTGGGAAGAAGTTTCTCAGCGTCTGCTGCGCTCTCTGGAAAGCAATTAAAAAGGTTCTTTGCAGATCGTTAGGGCAAAGAGTCATATAAAACGGTTTTTCACGGAAATATAGGGGAAAGCATGCAAGAAAGGGCAGATGGAAATTGTAATCTCCGTCGGCCTCCGCAGGAGGTCGACGCCTCTCACTATTCAAAGAGGAAAGACAGGCATGAGCGACGCGAGAACCAGCCAGGAACACAAGATTGCGTCCGCTCAGCTTCCATGCGTGTACAGCCATGAAGAACCCCCATACCTCAATCGCAATAAGGGTCAAGGGATGATATCCCCTGCAGGGTCTGGGGCATTCCGTGGGAGCGAGTCCCCAGTGGGGACTTCGCCGAAGGCGAAAGCGACGAGGAATGTTCATGCGTCCCTGGCCGTCGGAGACCTTCGTTCCCTAACGTTTCCGTGAAGAGCCAAAAAACGCCGCGCAGGTCCCCGTCGAAGGGAGAAACCTGTGCGGCGTTGTGTATTTGGCAGTTTATGAGCGTCTGCGGGGCTTCTGACGGTCGCTGCGGTCAGAAGCATGTCCATGCTTGGCGGGCTTGGAAATCCCCTTTTTGTCGGCGTGGCGGATGGGCTTGCGATCGTGCGCGGGATTATCACCCGGACGGCGCTTCTGCTGATCGCGGCGCGGATCCCTTTCCGGCGGGACGAGGCATTCGCGGTCGCGCCCGATGAGATCTTCGCGCCCGGCGAGCCGCAGCGCCTTGCGTACCAGCGCGTGATTCTGCGGATTGCCGAATTGCATCAACGCCCGCTGCATAGCCTTGTCCTCAGGAGAGCGCGCGACGAAAACCGGCTTCATTGTCCGCGGATCAAGGCCGGTGTAAAACATGCAGGTGGACAGCGTACCGGGCGTGGGATAGAAGTCCTGCACCTGATCAGGCTGGAAGCCGATATCCCGCAGGTAGCATGCCAGCTCGACGGCGGCCTGCAGATCGCTGCCGGGATGACTGGACATCAGGTAGGGGATCAGGTACTGTTTCTTGCCCAGCTTCTCATTGACCTGATAGTAACGGTTAACAAATGCATCGTACAGCTCGCGGCGCGGCTTGCCCATCCGGTCAAGAACGTAGGGGCATACATGCTCAGGCGCGACCTTCAGCTGTCCGGACACATGATGCTCGCAGAATTCCTTCAGGAAGGAGGTATCCCTGTCGGCCATGATGTAATCGTAGCGCAGACCGCTGCGGACAAACACCTTCTTGACCTTGGGCAGCTCTCGCAGCTGCCGCAGGAGGGCCATAAACTCCTTGTGGTCGACCTCAAGATTCTTGCAGGGCTTGGGGAAGAGACACTGCCGGTGTTTGCATGCGCCGACCTTCAGCTGGTTGGAGCACGCGGGCTTGCGGAAGTTGGCCGTCGGGCCGCCAACGTCGTGAATGTATCCCTTGAAGTTGGGGAGTGCAGTCAGCAGGCGAGCCTCCTTGATGATGCTCTCCGGGCTGCGGCTCTGGATGATGCGCCCCTGATGGAAGGTGATGGCGCAGAAGGAACAGGAGCCGAAGCAGCCGCGGGTGGAGGCAAGCGAGAACTCAACCTCCTGCAGGGCGGGGATACCGCCGTCCTTGGCATACATGGGATGCCAGGTTCTGGTGTAGGGCAGCTCATATACTGCATCAAGCGCCTCGCGGGAGAGAGGCAGCGGCGGCTGGTTCTGGATCAGATAACGATCCTTGTCCTGTTGCTGACACATGCGCTTTCCGCGGATGGGATCCTGCTCGTCGTACTGCATGGTGAAGGCTTCGCAGTACTTCTTCGTATCGGAGATGACTTCCTGATGGCTGGGCAGCTGCAGACAGGTGGGATCGGCAGTCTTGCTCATGTAGCAGATGCCGCGGATTTTGGGCAGCTCGGCAGGATTCATACCGTCGGCGACCCAGTTTGCGCATTCAAGGATGCTTGTCTCGCCCATACCGAACATCAGCAGCGTTGCACCCGAGTCAACCAGCATGCTGTGGCGCACCTTGTCATCCCAGTAGTCGTAGTGAGAGAAGCGACGAAGGGAGGCTTCCACGCCGCCGATGAGAATCGGCACGTCGCGGTAGGCTTGCCTGATTCGGTTGCAGTACACGATGGTAGCGCGGTCGGGACGCATGCCGCCCTTGCCGCCGGGGGCGTAATAATCATCATGGCGGCGCTTCTTGGCGACGGTGTAATGATTGACCATGCTGTCGATCACGCCAGCTGTGACAAGGAAGCCGAGACGCGGCCTTCCGAATTTCATGAAGGCAGACGTGTCCTGCCAGGGCGGCAGACAAAGCATCGCTACGCGATAGCCCGCTTTTTCCAGAATACGGCTGATGATTGCATGGCCAAAGGACGGATGATCCACATAGCCGTCGCCGCATACGTAAACGAAATCCGGTGCATCCCATCCGCGGGCGCGGCATTCCTCAGGCGTGACGGGCAGAAACTGTTTGTTCATAGCAAACCTTCTTTCAAATGGGGACTATGAACATTGTAGAGGATGAGGGCGGGAAAGTCAAGCCATGCAGGACAGACGGCGGCTATGGACAAAACGGCTCCTGACATGATATAATATCTGCAAAGAGATCAATCGTTTCTGAAAGGAGTCTTCATCATGATCCCGACCCCACACATTACCGCCAAAGAAGGCGATTTTGCCCGTACGGTTCTGATGCCCGGCGATCCTCTGCGCTCCAGGTTTATCGCGGAAACCTATCTGGAAGATGCGGTACTGGTCAACAACACCCGCGGCGTGCAGGGCTATACCGGCTTGTACAAGGGAAAGCGTGTGTCGGTTATGGCCAGCGGCATGGGAATGCCCTCCATTGGCATCTATTCCTATGAGCTGTTCAACTTCTACGGAGTGGAGAACATCATCCGAGTGGGCAGCGCAGGCATGCTTAACCAGAAGCTGAAGGTGCGGGACATTGTCGTGGGCATGAGCGCCTATACAAACAGCAACTTTGGCGAGCAGTATGGCTTTCAGGGCAATGTTGCCCCGTGCTGCTCCTGGGAGCTGCTCAAGGCCGCCATGGAAGCCGGGGAGAAACTGGGCGTGAAGCCTGTTGCAGGCGCGTTGTATTCCTCGGATGTTTTTTATGACGAGCGCCCCAGCGGCAAAATCCTTTCAGGACTTGGCGTACTGGCAGTCGAAATGGAGGCTGCTGCGCTGTATATGAATGCCGCCCGTGCGGGGAAGAACGCGCTGGCCATTTGCACCATTTCTGATAATCCTTTCACCGGGGAAGCGCTGGATGCAGAGGCACGCCAGACGCAGTTTACCAAAATGATGGAAATTGCATTGGAGATTGCGTAAATGGGAACGATGCTTGATATGCCGACAGATAAGCTGCGGATTCGTGTCTGTACGGGCATGCACTGCTCCATGGACGGCGGCGGAAATCCGCTGGGACGGGCGATTCAGCAGGCCCTGACGGACGCGGGCGTGATGGATCAGGTTGAAATGTGGTCGGCACACTGCCTTGGCGAGTGTGAAAACGGCCCGTGCGTACGTATTGGCAGCGACAGATTTTATCATATCCATTTGGAGGATGTCCCGCAGCTTGTACGGAACGAGATCCTGCCAAGGATTGGGCGGTAATGCTGAAAAGCGGCAGACAGCGAAGGCGTTGTCTGCCGCTTTGCTATTCCTCCAGCCAGGCTCTTTGGAGCTGGCGTCGCAGCACAGCCTCACGGCGGCTGACCTGCACTTGCGTCATGCCCAGCTGCCGGGCCGTTTCGGCCTGTGAAAGTCCCTGTTCGCAGCGAAGATGAATCAGCTTCCTGTCTGAATCGGGCAGATGATCGAGGAGATCCCGGATTTCAAGGCGGCTGAGCCAGTCGTCATCATCCGGGAGGAGATCGGTCAGAGGTGTGCCCTGCTCTGTCAGGGCATCGGATGAGGTTACGCTGACTTCTTCCATCAGCAGTACCAGATCAGCAGCATCCATGCGCAGCAGCTCTGCAAGCTCCTGTATGGTGGGTTCGCGGCCAAGATGTGCTGTGAGCGTGGCCTCTGCCTTGCGGATACGGCTGCGCTTTTCACGTTCTGGACGCGGGATGTGAATGGGGGCGTCAAGGCGGCAGAGCATGCGCATCTCGCCGAGAATCATGGCGGCTGCATAGGTGGAGAAGGCAGTCCCCTGATCAGGGTCAAAGCGGGCGAGCGCCTTCATCAAGCCGATGCAGCCCTGCTGATAGAGCTCCTCCGGCTCATGGCCGTGATGCGGAAAGCGGCGGACCATCGCACCGACAAGGGGCAGGTGATCCTCGGCAAGGGCCTGCATGGCCTGCTTGCCGTGCAGCCTGGCATGCAGAAGTGTCACGGCAAAATGAAACTGTGTCAAAGCATGCCTCCCATGCCGTAGGTTCCGGTCATGCCTTGCGGGCTGCCGGAGCGGATACGCTTGCGCATGCGGATTGTCGTGCCCTGCCCGGGAGAGGAAGCAACGTGAAGGTCATCCATAAAGGTCTGCATGACCGCAAAGCCCATGCCGCTGCGTTCCTGTTCAGGATGGGTGGTGAAGAAGGGCTCCATGGCCTGCTTGACGTTTGCAATGCCCCGGCCTTGATCAGAAATTTCGATGGTCAGCATGCGGTCTTCGATGTTTGCACGAAGGCGCACCATGCCGGTTTTCCCTTCATAGCCATGAACGATGGCGTTTGTCACAGCCTCGGATACGGCTGTTTTGATATCGGCAATTTCGCTGACGGTAGGGGAAAGCTGTACGGCAAACGCTGCGATGACTACTCGCGCGAAGCTTTCATTCTCCGCGATGCTGAGGAAGGAGATTTCCATTTCGTTGTGCTGAATCATGCCTGTGCTGCCTCCTGCGGTTTGTCAAGCTGACGGATGACCCGGTCCATGCCGGACATGTGGAAGATACGCGCGATGTGCCTGTTCATGTGGATCACACCGACCTGACCGCCGCGGTCTCGCATCTGGCGGTATCGTCCAAGAATAACTCCGATGCCCGAAGAATCCATGAACTGCAGGGTCGTGAAATCCAGGATGAGCATCCGGATGCTGCGATCGGCGATCAGCGCATCCAGCTCCCGGCGAACTGTCTGTGCGCAGTAATGATCCAGCTCGCCTGCAAGGCGAACGATCAGCCTGTCGCCGTCTCGGATGGATTGTAGCATGTGCTTATGACCTCCTGAATGTGATTGCTTGCGTGATAGCATTCAACGGTACACAGTCCAATCCCTGCGATGAAAAATGGTACCCTTTGGCACATCCTGACATGCGTTCGACATATTCGCGAAGAATTGCGTCAAAAAAAGAAAAACGCCGGTGCATTCCGGCGAAAGGGAAAAGTCATGCTGTTTTCAGCTTCATGAGGATGACGCCGCCCACCATCAGCGCGACGCCGACCAGCTTCTGCCATGTGAAGGGCATGCGTTCCGAGCCAAGCCAGCCGAATGCGTCGATCAGCGCGGCAACGGTCAGCTGCGCCAACAGAATGGTCGAGATCGCCACGGTCGGCGAGAGACCTTTGATGGAAAGCATCACTGTCACGGTGATCACCGGTGCGATCACGCCTCCCAGCCACGAGTACCATGGGGCCTGCGGCAGCAGACGTATATTGCCCTTGCCGAAGACAAGTGCAATCACCAGTGCAAGCGAAAAGCCTACCAGTTGTACAAATGCATTTGTCTCCAGGACGCCGACTTTGTCGCCCAGACGGGTGTTCATGACGCCCTGAATACTCATGGCTGCGCCTGCTATCAGCGCACAGAAAAAGCCCAGCATCGTTCCACACCTCCATTTGCGGATAGTATGACGCGATGCGGGGCTTTTATGCATCAGGAGTTTTCTGCACCGGCAGTCAGCGCGTCGATGCGGTCGTGGATGGACTGCATGCGCTTATCCAGCACAGCGATATCCTCGCCGACCTGCTGAAGCTCCTGACAGATATCCTCGGGCACCTGACCCTGCGCCTTGTAGCGCATGGCGTGCTCCAAAGACGCCCAGAAATCCATGGCGATGGTGCGGATCTGAACCTCAACCGGGACGGTTATCCGACCGTCCTGCAGGAAAACGGGCACCTCTACGATCAGGTGAAGGCTGCGGTAGCCGTTTGCCTTAGGCTGACGGATATAATCGCGCGTTTCCACCAGCCGGATGTCGTCCTGACTGGTCAGCAGCCGGGCCACGGTGTACACATCCTCCACGTAGGAGCAGATGACGCGGATTCCGGCAATATCGCTGAGATTTTCCACTGCGCTTGCCATGCTGACAGCGTAATTCTTCCGCCGGAGCTTTTCCATCATGGAGTGGATGGATTTCATGCGGCATTGCATGTGGTGAATGGGGTTGCGTTTGTGGCGCATCTGGAATTCATCGTCGAGGATCTCCAGCTTGGTCTGTATTTCACGCATCGCGGCAGAATAACGGCACTGGATGGTGAAAAAATCATCGACCATCTTCTGGAAATCTTCAGACATCTGCTGTACGCGGTTCTGCTCATCATGCATTGAGTTGTTCCTCCGTATGGACAGGTTTGGGGGGCTTGGCGGGCAGCTGTACGCGGAAGGTGCTGCCTTCGCCGGGCGCGGAGCTGACGCGAATCGTACCGCCCATGATGTCAAGGATGCGCTTGGCCAGCGGGAGACCAAGTCCTACGCCTTCCTGACGGCGGCTCTTGTCGGCCTGATAGAAGCGGTCAAAGATGCGGTCAATGGTTGCAGCATCCATACCGCAGCCGTGATCCGTAATCTCGACGATGGCCTTGTCTGCCTGATACACGCGGACCTCGATAGCGCCCTGCACGGGAGAGAACTTGATGGCGTTTTGGATCAGATTGATCCATACATGGCTCAGCAGCGCTTCATCGGAGGTGAGCATCACAGGATCGAGGTCGATCTGCCAGCTGATCTCCTTGGCGCTCCATGTTGGCTCAAGGCGCAGGATGACCTGACGCAGCTGCTCATCAAGGGAGAAGGTGGAAAGGCTTGCCGGAGCGGTTTGTTGCTCCAGCGCTGTCAGGCGCAGCAGCGTTTCAGACAGCCGGGAGAGGCGGTCGCTTTCATGGGCAATGAGATCAATGTATTCGGCGCGCTGCTCCTCGGTGATCCCGGGCATCTGCAGGAGTTTGGCGAAGCCGCGGATGGATGCGATGGGCGTTTTGAACTCGTGGGAGATGCTGCTGATGAAATCCTTCTGCAAATATGCTGTGCGGCCCAGTTCCTCCGTCATGTCGTTGAAGGCACGCATCAATTCGCCCATTTCTCCGGGTTCATGCGCAGGAAGACGCACGTCAAAGTCGCCCTCCTGCACCCGGGAGGTTGCCTCAGTCAGCAGCTGCACGGGCTTTGACAGACGGAAGGAGGCAAAGGTGATCATCAGAATGAAAACGGCAAGATATGACAGAGCCGAGAAAATCACGCGCAAAAATGCGACCACAAAAAGCGTGCTGCTGTGCAGCGCATCGATACGGATGATTTCGTTCCGCAGCTGAACATAGGTCACCGGCGTGTCCGTCAGGGCGGACTGGTGGGTGTACACAGTGCGCTGCGCAAGGATTTCCTCCAGTCCCTCCGGCACATTAAGGTCAAAGGAGCGGACCCGTGTCAGCGTTATGTCCTCCATCTGAACCATGTTCATCATCACATTCAGCGGAAGCACTGTGCGCTGCTCCATTTCAAGCAGGTAGACTGCGATGGCCTGCTGCTGAAGCTTCAGCTCACTCTGTACGTTCATGTGGCTGATTGCGTAGGCGAACACGAGAGAGATCACGCCTGCCATCGCTGTACTGACATACAGCGCCCACATCAGATGCCCGCGGAAGGAGTAGGGTTTCAGGTGCAGCTTATCCATTGCTCTTGACCGCCTTGTACCCAAGCCCGCGTACCGTGACGATGGAGAAATCCGGGAATACCTCGCATTTCTCGCGCAGGCGCTTGATATGCACATCGACTGTCCGCTCATCGCTGTCAGTATCCATGCCCCAGATTTCATCCATCAGCTGTCTGCGGGTAAAAATCTGCATGGGGCTGGAAAGCAGCTTGAAGAGCAGGAAAAACTCCTTCTTGGGCAGCGTGAGCAGCACTTCGCCGCGCCGGACGGTCAGGCTGTCATAATCCAGCACGGTGTCTCCAATGGTCAGGCGATGGCTTGTCATGGCCTGCGAACGGCGCAGCAGCGCATGGACATGCAGCAGCAGCTCGTCAAGATCGACGGGCTTGGTCAGATAATCGTCAGCGCCTGCAGTGAAGCCGGTGCGCTTGTCCTCGAGGCTGTCGCGAGCTGTCACCAGCATGATGGGCAGCAGGGGATAGGCGTCGCGCAGGGACTGGGTCAGCTCCCAGCCGTCCATCACAGGCATCATAACATCGGCGATAACGAGATCCGGCATGACGCGTTCAATGGCGTCAAGCGCTTCCTGCCCATTAGCGGTTGGGATGGTATGATAACCGTTCATGCCCAGAAATGCGCACATCATCCGCTGCAGAGCCAGGTCGTCCTCTACGACAAGAATCGTGAACATCTATAACAACTCCTTTGTATCCCCATTATAACACAGTTCGGCTTGTCCTACAAGAACAGTATAGGCGCGGCCTGTGAACTGCAAATGAAGATCGCAGCACATCATTTCTCGTAGAAGACGATGGTCATGCGGTCGTTTATGATCCTGGTGTCACCGGTGGGATGATACCCCATCTTTTCGTACAGGTGGCAATTACGGGGCTCCTGCAGGATGGTTCCGAGATTCCAGTGCGTGTCTCCGTGGATTCTTTCAGCTTCCCGGATCGCAGCCTGGGCAATCCCCTGACCTCTGTATTCTGGCATGATGAACAGGGGCGATATTCTCTTGCGGGCCTCGTTGTGCTGGTCAACAATCCTGATGGCTCCGGCGTTCTGACCGTCGACACATATGAAGTAAAAGTAGGTTGCAGGCATGCTCAGCCGCTGACGAACCTTTTCAGGGGTTTCGCAGGCAGGGCTGGTGCTGAAGTCCTGATATTTTTCCAGCAGCTCTGCAAATGCAGCGCGCTGCATCTGACAAAGGGTTTCTGCATCATGGAGGGAGGCTCGCAGAAGCGTTACGTTCATGTTTGGTTCCTCCTTATGGAAAAGTAAACCCGCCGCAGGAGTCCTCCGTGCGGCGGGTAATGGTTATTCGTTTGTATCCCAGCCTTCGTAGGATTCCTCTTCGAGCAGGTATTCGAAGCGGGCGTCGGTCAGGCGGGTCAGATCGTCTATCATCTGCGCAGCGTCCTTTTCGCGTACCAGCAGGGTGAAGCCGACCGCCGTGGTGAACTCGCTTCCGACCAGCTGTACGGGCATGCTCTTAAGCGCATGGGTCACGCGATCCCAAAGGGGATAGGCTACCTCGCACAGATACCTCTGCGACGGTTCCATGGTGACCACCTGCGCTGCTTTGAGCGCAATCACCGTGCCCTGCGTGTATGCGCGCACCAGCCCGCCCGCGCCCAGCAGTACCCCGCCAAAGTAGCGCGTCACTACCACGCAGCAGTTGACCACGCCTTGTGCCTTGAGCACCTCCATCATGGGAAGACCTGCGGTGCCGCCCGGTTCGCCGTCGTCGGAGTAGCGCATGATGCCGCTGTTGCGGCCGATGACATAGGCGTAGCAGTTGTGTGTCGCATCCTTATGCTTCGTGCGGATCCTGTTCAGGAAAGCCAGAGCTTCCTCTTCCGTTTCACAGGGGCAGGCGTAGCCGATGAAGCGGCTCTTGTTGATGATCACTTCATCGGCTGCTTCCTGTCTCAGTGTCTTGTATGGCGCGGCGCTCATTTGAGGATCAGACGGCGGAAGCCCTTCTTGCCCTTCTGAAGCATCAGGCCATCCTCGCCAAACTGCTCAGCAGACACAACAGCGTTCATGTCGGAGACCTTCACGTCAGCCACCAGCACAGCGCCGGCCTTGATCTGGTTGCGGGCGTCGGACTGGCTCTTGCACAGGCCGGACTTCACCAGCATGGTGGTTACGCGGGCGTCGGCAGCCAGTTCATCTGCAGTCAGCTCAAAGGAGGGGACATTGGCGCTGTTCATGCCGCCGCCGAACAGGGAAGCCGCAGCATCCGCAGCCTT
>JAFTWV010000045.1 GCA_017465155.1 Clostridia bacterium | reverse complement strand
TTTGATCTGTATTCCGATATCCTGTTCTTGGAGCATAGTTCGACTTCCTTTTTGTTGTCTCAGCAACTTCAATTAGAAGTCCTCTATGCTCTTTTTGCAACCCTTTTTCCCTAACTTTCCGTGAAGAATCTGTTTTTTGCTTGAAGATCATCAGGTATCCCTTGGCTGGCCCTCACCGCCCCACACACAAGGGCAAAAGGCTGCCGGCGGCATCGCGCCTGCAAGCACAGAAGCAGAACGCTCTGCAGGAGAAGCTGCCATATCGTTGTGCAGCGAAAAAGAATAAGGGATACCTGCCTGCTCCCTTGCTTGTTGAATCATCCCGCAATTGTCATTCCGGTCGGAAAATCGCCACATTTCTCCGCTTGCGAAAGGCCCGAAAATATGCTATATATGCATGTGGTAAAGCCCTTACACGGAGCTGACCGCTACATCTCCCCCACCTATTCAACACAGAGAGGACGTCCGCCATGGCCCGCAATACCGTCACCCGCGATCTTACCCAGGGCTCTCCCATGAAGCTGGTTCTGGGCTTTTCCCTGCCGCTGCTGGGCGGCTTCCTTTTCCAGCAGCTTTATAGCTTTGTGGACACCGCCATCGTCGGCAAATATCTGGGCTATGACGCACTGGCCGCGGTAGGCTCAACAGGATCGCTGAATTTCCTGATCAACGGCTTCTGCATGGGCATCTGCTCCGGCTTCGCAATTCCGATCGCCCAGGCCTGCGGCGCCAAGGATGAAACAGAGCTGCGCCGCTTCGTGATGCATGCGGTGTACCTGTGTGCGATCATCTCCGTCGCGCTGGGCCTTCTGACCGGCTCTCTCACGCCCTTCTTCCTGCGCCTGATGAACACGCCTGAAGAGCTGCTCCAGCAGGCCGTCAGCTATATCCGCCCGGTGTTTTTCGCCATCCCCACCACGGTGCTGTACAACATGACTGCCGGCGTGATGCGCTCTCTGGGCGACAGCCGCACGCCCATGCTGGCCATCGTCATTGCTGCGCTGCTGAACATCGTGCTGGATCTGCTGTTCATTCTGGTGTTCCACATGGGCGTGGCGGGCGCAGCCATCGCAACGGTTATCAGCCAGCTGGTCAGCGGCCTGTGGTGTCTGCTTGTAATCCGCCGGAAGTTCACCGTCCTGCAGATGTCTGCGGAGGATAAGCGCATCCGTGCGCCCTTTGTCCGCCGCCTGCTGAACATGGGCATCCCCTTCGGCCTGCAGTATTCCATCACTGCCATCGGCTCCGTGACGGTCACAGTTGCAGTCAACGGTCTGGGCACGGTCGCAGTTGCCGCGGTTACGGCAGCCGGCAAACTGAGCATGCTGTTCTGCATCGTGTTTGACGCGCTGGCAGCAGCCATGGCTACCTTCGCCGGTCAGAACGTGGGCGCCCGCAAGCTCGACCGCATCAATCAGGGGCTGGCAGCGGCTTCCATTGTGGGCTGCATTTACTGCGTGATCGCCTTTTTCGTGATCTACCTGTTCGGCGGCAGCATGGTATCCATGTTTGTCGATGCGGAGGATCCTGCCATCATCAGCGAGGTGCTGGCCAAGGCGCATCAGTTCCTCATCGTCAACAGCGCGCTGTACATCCCGCTGCTGTTCGTCAATATCGTACGCTTCTCCATTCAGGGTATCGGCTACACGAAGGTGGCGATGGTTGCCGGCGTGATGGAGATGATCGGCCGTGCAGGCGTGGCTATGATTCTGGTACCCATCTTTGGCTTCAGCGCTGCCTGCTGGGCGAATCCGGCTGCGTGGCTGCTGGCCGACGCATTCCTCTTCCCCTGCTATTTCAGCGCCATCAAGCGTCTGCGCATCCGCATGTATCCTGCAGGCACATCCGCCGCAGCTGACTGATCCCACAGAGCCTGTCGTTCCTATCCGGACGGCAGGCTTTTTCATCTGTCAATGCCTTGACATGAAGCGTCAGCTATGGTATCGTATCGCCAAAGCAACCTATCTACCATATATGGAGGTACAAGATAATGATCGCCAAGCATCCCCCGATGGGCTGGAACTCCTGGGACTGCTACGGTGCAGCCGTCACCGAGGACATCGTCCGTCAGAATGCCGATTACATGGCAAAGCATCTCAAGCAGTATGGCTGGGAGTACGTCGTGGTCGATATCCAGTGGTATCAGCCGACAGCTATCAACCATGAATATGAGCCCTTCTCCACCCTGATGATGGATGAGTACGGCCGCCTGCTGCCTGCTGAAAACCGCTTCCCCTCCGCCGCAAACGGCGCAGGCTTCAAACCGTTGGCTGATTATATTCACAGCCTCGGACTCAAATTCGGCATTCACATCATGCGCGGTATGCCCCGCATGGCGGCTCACAAGCACCTCCCCATCAAGGACAGTGAATACTTCTGCCACGAGGTCGCCAACCCCAACAGCATCTGCATGTGGAACCCTGACATGTACGGTCTGCGCTGCGACAAGCCCGCTGCAAAGGCCTATTACGAGAGCATTTTCCGTCTCTATGCTGAGTGGGGCGTGGACTTCGTCAAGTGTGACGATATTGCCCGTGAGTATCCCCACTGCATGAAGGAGATTGAGGTCATCTCCGACGCCTGCCGCGCCTCCGGCCGCGATATGGTGCTGTCCCTCTCTCCCGGCCCTGCCCCCGTGGAACGCGCCGAGCATCTCAAGCGCTATGCCAACATGTGGCGCATCACCGATGATTTCTGGGATGACTGGCGTCTGCTCAAGGCCATGTTTGAGCGCGCAGAGAAGTGGTGCATCCACTCTGCACCCGGTCATTGGCCGGATGCGGACATGCTGCCTCTGGGCGCACTGCGTCAGTGCTACAATCCCAATGACTGGACGAAGTTCACCCAGTCCGAGCAGCGCACAATGATGACGCTTTGGTCCATGATGCGCTCCCCGCTGATGATCGGCGGCGAAATGACCAAGAACGATGATTTCACGCTGTCCCTGCTGCAGAATGCGGATGTGCTGAACATTGGCAAGGAATCCTTCTGCGGCCATCCGCTGACCACCACTGAGGAGGAATCCGTCTGGGTCGCGCCCCGTCAGGATGGTCAGGGCGTGTATGTGGCTCTGTTTAATCTGTCCGATGAAAAGCGCACGGTGTCCATTGCTGCGACACAGTACGAGGCTGGTGCCAGCGCCACGGAGCTGTGGTCCGGCAAGGTTTACGACGCCTCCTGCGGCCTGACAGCTGCGCTGGACGCACACGATGCGGTGGTATATCTGGTGAAGTAATGGTTAAAAACAGCCGCCTGCTGGTTATCCCGCAAGAGGGAAATCAACAGGCGGTTTTTCAATCGAACATGAAAGGAAATTCTCACAAGGAAGCCGAAAAAAGGGGCAGGGGGGAAGCTCCTTGCAGGGCACTCCATGGGAGCAAGTCCCCAGTGGAGACTTCGCCGAAGGCGAAAGCGACAAGGAATGTTAATGCGTCCCTGCGCGACGATTATGGTTTGTGGATGTCCAATTCATTTGCGCTGAGACTCGTCGTAAATGATGCGGTACTGCGTGGGCGTACAGCCCTTGACATCGCGGAACACGCGGTTGAACGTTGCGATGCTGTTGAAGCCGCATTGCAGGGCCACCTGTGTCACCGGCATCTTTGTGCCTGCAAGCAGCTCCGCGGCCATGGTAACGCGCCGCTTGTTGAGGTACTGCGTGAAGGTTGCGCCGGTATGCTGGCGGAACATGCGCGAGAGCGTATAGCGTGAAAATCCTGCATAGGCTGCAAGGCTGTCGAGAGTCACATCGTCCATGTAATTCTCGTTGACATAATCCAGCGCACGGTTAAAGGCATCCTCGCCGGACAGCTGGCGGTGGAGTGCGTTCATTTCCGCCGGAGAGGCACTGGTCACAAGATACTGCTCGCCCAGAATTGCATATAGCTCCAGCAGCAGCGCATAGCAATGCAGGTTCCGCAGCAGACCGCCGGCACGGTAGATCTGCGTGAGCTCCGTCAGGATCGCGTGCGCCTGTTCACAGTTGGGATGGGCAGCGGTCAGATACAGCGGCTTGGCCATCAGCTGACGGAAAGCGCCGAACTCCTTGAGGGTAAACACGCCGTTCATTTCATACAGGAGCAGATCGCGGCTGCTGTTTTCCCCCATACGCAGCGCGTGCTTACAGCCGGCAGGGATCATCATCACTTCCCCAGGCTGCACATAATATTCCTCGCCGTCCACGGTATAAACGCATTCGCCCGTCTGCGGCAGAACTACCTCCACGGCAGAATGGAAGTGCTGCTCATAATGATCAGGTACCTCACCGTGCCACAGCCGGATGCTCGTATTGGCCGGATATGTAATAAACTCATGCGCGCCCTGCGTTACCCGGAAGCCGGAGCTGAACAGCTCCCGCTCGGACTCATTGATCAGTGATTTCTTCTTCAATGTTCATCACCTCGTGCGGTATCGTTTTCATGCAACATGTAAGGATTTACACAAAAACTCGCCCTCATTTATATCCATCCTATCACAAACTGCGCCAAGTTTCAAGCAAATTATGATGTATATGGCGCAATTTTTGATAGGTTTTTTCATCTGTTCATATTATATAATGTGGTTGGATAGAAACCGTTTTGGATATCTGAACAAATCGATGAAGCCGGATCATGAAGCAGGCATGTGCATCATGCTTCCTTTTCCATCACCGGACATCACAAGGAGGGCGGACAGACATCATGGAGCGTTCATTCGGCAATAAGTACGGAAAATGGATCGTCACTGCCGTGGTGGTGCTGGCTCTGGGTCTGTGGTTCTACCTGTCGAGCGGCATTGAGAGCTATGCTCACAAGTATGAAGGCACAGACCTGACCACAGGCGTTGCGGGCATCGGCCGCGACAACACCTATGAGCTGTACCTGCGGGCACACGAGGGCGCAGCCGACGCATCGGCCGATGTGGAGATCGACCTGAGCAGCGTGGCCGCAGCCGAGGGCGTCGAAATCCGCGAGCAGGGCGTTTATACCGCCAGCGGCTCTGAGGCGACCTGGACCGTGACCGTGCCCGAGAGCGGCTACTACAATGTAGCCTTGCGCTATCTGACAGAGGAGAGCCGCGGCGTTGATCTGGAGCGCGAGCTGCGCATCAATGGCGAGCTGCCCTTCGACGGCGCAGACACGATGGCCTTCTCCCGCCTGTGGACAGATGGCGGCGAGGTCAAGATGGATAATCAGGGCAACGAAATCCGACCCACGCAGGTGGAGCTGTTCGACCTTGAGCAGACTGCCCTTTGCCGCGACGCCATGGGCTACATCACCGAGCCCTATCGCTTCTACTTTGAAGCCGGCGAAAACACCCTGACCCTGAAGGCCACCAGCGAGCCCATGCTTCTGACCGGCCTTACCCTCAAGGCTCCCGGCGGCGCCCAGTCCTATGAAAGCTACATCGCCGCCCAGCCCGATGTTCAGCAGCCTGCATCCCTCAAGGACTTCACCCGTACCGTGCAGGGCGAGGACAGCGTCCGCCGCTCCTCCCCCTCCCTGTATGCGCGTTATGACCGTTCCTCTCCCGCCACTGAGCCCTACGACGTGTATCACACGGTGCTCAACTACATCGGCGGTGATGCATGGCGCGACGCCGGCCAGTGGATCGAGTGGGATTTCTCCGTTCCGGCAGACGGCTGGTACAACATCACCATCAAGGGCCGCCAGACCTACAGCCGCGGCAGCGTTTCCAGCCGCATCATGTATCTGGACGGCGAGATTCCCTTCGCCGGGCTCGAGAACGTCTCCTTCCCTTACAGCAACAGCTGGCAGATGAACACCCTCTCTGACGCAAACGGCAATGCCTACCGCTTCTACCTGACCGAAGGCAAGCACACCATCCGCCTTGAAGCAACGCTGGGCGATATGGGCGCCATCCTCTCTGACATGGAGGAGAGCATCTACCGTCTGAACCAGATGTACCGCAAGATCCTCGTTCTGACCGGCGTGACCCCCGATCAGTACCGCGATTACCATCTGGAAGCGGTATATCCCGAGGTCATTCAGGGCATGGAGCTGGAAAGCCGCCTGCTGTACAAGCTGGTTGACGACGCCGTGGCCGTGACAGGCCAGAAGTCCGACCGTGTGGCCGTGGCCCAGACCCTCGCCGTGCAGCTGGAGACCTTCGTGGAGGATCCCGCGGAGATCACGCAGGCCTTCACCAACTTCAAGGACAACATCACCTCCATGGGTACTGCCATGCAGAACCTGCGCCAGATCAAGCTGGATATCGATCAGATCATCATCACCGGCGACGGCGTGGCCGTGAAGCAGCCGAGCGAGAATTTCTTCGCCAAGGTCATGCATGAGCTTCGTTCCTGTATCGCCTCCTACACAGTCGATTACAATGCGCTGGGCAATGTTTACGAGGGCGATGAAACCGACGTGCTGGAGGTCTGGATCCTCACCGGCCGCGATCAGTCCACCGTGCTCAAGACCATGGTTGACGATACCTTCACCCCTGCCACCGGCATCCCCGTCAACGTCATGCTGGTCGACCCCAACGCGCTGCTGAACGCAACCGTCGCCGGCAACGGCCCGGATGTGGTCGTTTCCACTGACAGCTGGAACCCCGTCAACTACGCCCTGCGCGGCGCGGCGGAGGATCTGACGCAGTTTGCGGATCTGGATGAGGTCCTCAGCGACTTCTATCCCAGCGCCTATGCCGCCTTTGAGTTCAACAACGGCGTGAACGACGGCCTCTATGCTCTGCCCGAAACGCAGCTGTGCTCCATCCTGTTCTACCGCAGCGACATTCTGGAAGAGTATGGCCTTGAGGTTCCCCGTACATGGGACGATCTGATTGCCATGCTGCCCACCATTCAGGGCGCAAACATGTCCGTGGGCATCCCCTATCCCGACATCGTGGCCCCCAACCTGTCCAGCCTGTACTCCATGCTGTACCAGCGCGGCGGCGCCCTGTACAACGAGAAGGCCACCCAGACCACCGTCAACTCCGAGGCAGGCGTTCAGGCCTTCGAGATGTACACCTCCCTGTACAATGACTACGGTCTTCCCACGATCTTTGACTTCGTGAGCCGCTTCCGTTCAGGCGAAATGCCCATGGGCATCTTCGACTACACCACCTTCAACACCCTGACCGTCTCCGCGCCGGAAATCCGCGGCCTGTGGGACATTGCCGTGATGCCCGGCACCGCATATACGGACGAAAACGGCAATGAGACCATCAACCACGCCGGCCACTCTCAGGGCGCATGCTGCATGATGATCGCCACGGATAACGAGAAGATCAAGCAGAATGCATGGGAGTTCATGAAGTGGTGGGTCTCCACCGATTCTCAGGTTCGCTTCGGCCGCGAGATCGAAGCTATCCTCGGCTCCTCTGCCCGTTATGCCACGGCCAACATCGACGCCATTGAGCAGCTTGCCTGGTCCGAAGCCCAGCTGGACGTCATCCGTGATCAGATGCAGGTTGCGGTTGGCTTCCGCGAGGTCGCCGGCGGCTACTACACCACCCGTCACCTGACCAACGCCGTGCGCAAGGTCACCAACGAAAAGACCGATCCGCGTGAGACCCTCCTGGATTACGCGCGTACCATCAACGAAGAGATTCTGAAGAAGCGCGACGAGTTCGGCCTGCCTCTGGAATAAGCCCGGCACGGGGATCGGCCCGCAGCCATCCCCCTCCCCCGAACCGTTGCATCCATTAAGAATAGGAGGGAAAAGCGGTCATGACCACGTTTCTGAAAAAGTACGTCGCCCTCAGGAAGCGCAACGCCATCATCGCATGGGACCGCGCGAAGCAGTACAAATTCTGCTACGCGTTCCTCGCGCCCTATGCAATTCTGTTCCTGGCGTTCTACATCCTGCCGATGCTGACGTCGATCTATTACAGCTTCACCTATTACAACATCCTTGAGCCCGCAAAGTTCGTGGGCGCGGACAACTACATCACGCTGATCCTGCAGGACGATGTGTTCCTCAAGGCCATCACGAATACCTTCACCCTGGCAGTCATCACCGGCCCCATCGGCTACATCATGTCCTTCGGCTTCGCATGGCTGATCAACGAACTGCCCCGCTGGATCCGTACCCTCGCCGTGCTGATCTTCTATGCGCCGTCCATCGCGGGCAACGCATATGCGATTTTCTCCATCATCTTCCGCGGCGACGCCTACGGCTACCTCAACGCCATCCTGATGAACCTGGGCATCATCAACACCCCCATGCTGTGGCTGACCACGCCGGATTACATCATGCCCGTCATCATCGTGGTCACGCTGTGGATGTCCATGTCCACAGGCTTCCTGTCCTTCGTGGCAGGCCTGCAGGGTGTTGACCGCTCCCAGTACGAGGCCGGCTATGTGGACGGCATCCGCAACCGCTGGCAGGAGCTGTACTACATCACGCTGCCCAACATGAAGCCCATGCTGCTCTTCGGCGCGGTCATGGCCATCACGCAGGCCTTCGGCGTGTGCGACGTGCCCATGGCACTGGCTGGCTACCCCTCCACGGACTATGCCGCCCGCACCGTCGTTACGCACCTGTTCGACTACGGCTACACCCGCTTTGAGATGGGCTATGCTTCCGCCATCGCCACGATGCTCTTCATCGTGATGATCCTGTGCAACAAGCTCATCCAGAGCGCGCTGCGAAAGGTGGGTACCTGATATGACGACTGTGAAGCATTACAAGGGCCCGGTTCGTGCGGACGGCACGCCCATTGAGCTGCCCAAGAAGGTTCTCCGCCTGCAGCAAACTGCCAAGGCAAAAAACAAAAAGCCCAACCGTTCCCGCCTCGGCGACTTCCTGATCTACTCCCTGCTGGCGCTGGTTGCCTGCGCGATGGCTTTCCCGCTGGTGTTCGCCATCTGCTCCTCCCTCAAACCGCTGGATGAGCTGTTCCGCTTCCCGCCCACGCTCTTCCCCCGGCAGCCCACCTTCGATAACTTCTCTGACCTGCTGGTCACCATGGGCCAGAGCTGGGTTCCCTTCTCCCGTTACATCTCCAACACGGTGTTCATCACCGTCATCGGCACCTTCGGCAACGTGATCATCGGCTCCCTTGCCGCCTACGTGCTGGCGAAGTACAACTTCCCGCTGGGCAAGCCGTTCTTCAATCTGGTCGTGACCGCCCTGATGTTCAACGGCTACGTGACCGCCATCCCCAACTACCTGCTGATGACCAAGATCAACATCGTCGATACCTACTGGGCTATCGTCCTGCCTGCAGTCGCCGCTCCCATGGGCATGTTCCTGATGAAGCAGTTCATGGAAGGCCTGCCCATGGCGCTGATCGAATCCGCCAAGATCGACGGCGCAAAGGAAATGCGCATCTTCTGGCAGATCGTGATGCCCAACGTCAAGCCCGCCTGGCTGACGATGATCATCTTCTCCGTGCAGAGCCTGTGGAACGCCAAGGCCTCCACCGTCATCTACTCCGAAGCGAAGAAGACGCTGGTCTACGCGCTTCAGCAGATTCAGGCCGGCGGCATCGCCCGTACCGGTCAGGCTGCGGCGGTTACCGTCGTGGTCATGCTGGTGCCCATCGCTACCTTCGTGCTCTCCCAGAGCCAGATCCTCGAAACCATGGCCACCTCCGGCCTCAAGGACTAATTGCGAGAAAGGACGACCGCAACATGAAGAACGCCATCCTGCGTCTTTCGGCATTGCTGACCGCGGTATGCCTGCTCGCAGGTATTCCGCTGGCCTATGCGGCCGACGGCTTCGACTATGCCTATACCTACACCTACGATTACTGGGGAGATCAGCGCCAGTCGCCGGACGCATACCGTACCCGCGCCTTCCTGACCTCCGCCGATCTGGGCCTTGACAAGCAGATGGTCAATCCGCAGAGCCTGTTTGTGCAGGGAAACACCATCTACATCGTCGATACGGGCAACAACCGCATCATCCAGCTGGAGACAGACGGCACGAATTACACCATCAGCCGCATCATCGACAGCTTCACGGGCGATACGGAGCCCCTCACCTTCAACGGCCCCTCCGACATCTATGTGGATGACGAGGGTACGATGTACATCGCTGACACCAACAACAACCGCATCGTCAAGCTGGACAAGGACCTCAATTACCTGTTGTCCTTCACCAAGCCTGTCGATCCTACCTTTGATCAGTCCATGTCCTACCTGCCCACGAAGATGGTGGCCGACGTATCCGGCCGCGTCTTCGCGCTGGCACAGAATGTCAACAAGGGCCTGATCAAATACGAAGCCGACGGCACCTTCACCGGCTTCATCGGCGCCTCTCCCGTCAAGTATACGTGGTACGAGCTGATCTGGCGGCTGCTGTCCACCAAGGAGCAGCGCGCGCAGCAGGTTTCCTTCGTCCCCACGGAATATGACAACATCGCCATTGACGAGAAGGGCTTCTTCTACGTCGTGACCCAGACCTTCGATGAGAACGAGCTGATGGGCGGCGGCGCTGAGCCCGTCCGCAGGCTCAACAGCCTCGGCACCAACATCCTCATCGAAAACGGCAACTGGTGGGTCGTGGGCGACGTGCAGTGGGCTGCCGGCAACACCACCATTTCCCGCACAGGCCCCTCGAAGTTTGTGGACATCACGGTGCTGGACAACGACATCTACGTCGTGCTGGATGAAACGCACAACCGTCTCTTCGGCTATGACCATCAGGGCAATATGCTGTGGGCCTTTGGCGGCTTAGGCAATGCGGTGGGCTACTTCAACAAGCCCTCCTCCATTGAACACATGGGCTATGACCTGCTTGTGCTGGATTCCCAGGCCGCTGCGCTGACCATCATGACCCCCACAAATTACGGCCAGCAGATTTACAACGCCACCGAGCAGTATGATCGCGGCGAGTACGACGTTTCCGCCGCCACCTGGCTGGAAGTGCTCAAGCAGAACGGTAACTATGACCTGGCGTACATCGGCATTGGCCGCGCGAAGCTGCAGCAGGGCGAATACAAGGAAGCCTGCGACTACTTCAAAATGGCCCGTGACGACAAGAACTATTCCGAGGCCTTCCGTTACTACCGGAGCGAGCTGGTCGAAAAGAACATCGGCTGGATCTTCGGCATTGCTGCCATCGTACTGGTGGTACCGATGATCGTTGGCCGTATCCGGAAGATCAAGGAGGAGGTGGATAACGCATGAGCATCCTGTCCCGACTGACGGACCGTCAGCGCTGGGGCCGTCTTGGCGGCTCCCTCAAGTACGCGCTGCATGTGATCACCCACCCCTTTGACGGCTTCTGGGATCTGACCCACGAAAAGCGCGGCACCATGGGCGCGGCGAACATCATTGTCATCGCGGTGCTCATCACCCGCCTGCTGGCGCTGGAGCATACAGCCTTCATGTTCAATGAGGTTTACTGGCCCTCGGTCAACATCCTGCAGCAGTGCCTTTCCGTGCTTCTGCCGCTGGTAATCTTCGTGATCAGCAACTGGGGCCTGACGACCCTGTTTGAAGGCAAAGGTACCCTGAAGGACGTCTACATGGCCACGGCCTACGCACTGACCCCCTATGTGCTGCTGCAGCTGCCGATGATCGTCCTGTCCAACTGGATCACCGTTGATGAGGCAGCCTTCTACAACATCCTTGCTACCCTGAGCCTGGTGTGGTCCGGCGGCCTGATCATCTGCGGCATGATGATGATTCACGATTACAGCCTGGCCAAGACGCTTCTGTTCATCGTCATGACCATCGCGGCGATGCTGATTGTGGTGTTCCTGCTGCTGCTGTTCTTCACCCTGGTGGGCGACGGCGTCGGCTACTTCACCTCGCTCTACAAGGAAATTACCTTCCGACTCTATTAACGAAAGGAGAGAGCCATTTCTATGAAACGACGCATCATCTGGCGCATCGTACTCGGCCTGGTTCTTCTCCTGGCCCTGTTTCTGTGCGTGACGAAGGTTTTCATTCCCCTCTTTGATACCTCCGCTTACGATAAGACCTTCGTGCCGGACATCAAGCGTTACACCGGCGCTGAGGGCGATTTCACCCTCACCAGCGAAAACCTGACCTTCACCCTTGATCCCGCTACCACCCACTTCACCCTGACCGATCACCGCACCGGCAAGGTCTGGTCCTCTTCCGCTCCCGGCGTGGCAAGCGACAGCAGCACCATGCTTAACGAGAAGGAGCGCCTGCAGTCCATCCTGACTCTTGACTACAAGAACAACACCGGCAAGCAGACCACCTTCAGCAGCTTTGCCAAGTCGGTCACCAACAGCCTGTACGAGGTTTCCCACGAGGGCGATACCATCCGCGTAACCTTCACCATCGGTGACATCGCCCGCACCTATCTCTTCCCCGAAGCCATGACGGATGACCGTTTCCAGGCCATCCTGGACAAGCTGGACAAGAAAGCGAAGCGCACCGTACAGGACGCCTACAAGAAATACAATCCCGCCAAATACGGCAAAAAGGACGATCCTGCAGCACTGGAAGCCGCCTACCCCGATCTGAAGGAAGGCAAGATCGTCTGGGTGCTGCGCAACAAGGACATGAAAGCCAACGCAGCCGCCAAGCTGGAGGAAGCAATGATCTCCGGCGGCTACACGATGGCCGATTACGAGTACGACGAAAGCCGTATCGTCCGCGCGGGTGAGATTGAAGGTGCAACGGACAAGCCTATCTTCAACGTGACCATCGCCTACCGTCTGGAAGGCGACGATCTGGTGGTGGAAGTGCCTCTGTCTGAGATCACCTACAACCCCGACTATCCGCCCACGGCCCTGAACGTGCTGCCCGCCTTCGGTGCAGCCGGCTCCAATGAAACGGGCTACATCCTTGTGCCCGAGGGCAGCGGCGCCATCATCCGCTACAACAACGGCAAAACCAAGCAGAATCCCTACTATGCCAACATGTATGGCTGGGACTGGGCCGCCATCCGCAAAGAGGTCGTGAGCGAAACCCGCATGAGCTTCCCCGTCTTCGGCATGGCTACCGGCGGCAGCTCCTTCGTGTGCATCATGGAGGAAGGCGCGTCCTGGGGCGGAATCAATGCTGATATCGCAGGCCGCGCGGGCGCCGGCTCCTATAACTCCGCCAACGCGGTATACGCCATCATCCACGGCGACTCCTACGATGTGTCCGAGCGCACGAACAACAATGTCTACATGTTCGAGCAGCAGCTGCCTGATGCAATGCTGCGCCAGCGCTACCGCTTCGTGGCCAGCGACAGCTACATGGACATGGCTGCCGCCTACCGCGATTACCTGCTGGCTTCGCATCCCGAGATGCAGCGCGAGCTGAGCGCCGAGGCGCACACGGTGATCGAGCTGGTGGGCGCCATCGACAAGGTACAGCAGCGCATGGGCGTACCGACCAACGTGCCGATTCCCCTGACGACCTACAAGCAGGCCACCGAGCTGCTGAATAAGCTGGCTGCAGAAAAGCTGCCGAACCTCTCCATCCGCTACACCGGCTGGACCAACGGCGGCCTGAACCAGACCATCCTCAACAAGATCCGTCTGATGAGCGAGCTGGGCTCTGAACGCGAGCTCAAGGCTTTTGCCGAGGCTGCCAAGGCTGCCGGCGTACCGCTGTATCTGGATGGTCTGACCCAGTTTGCCCGCGACAGCGGCATGCTGGAGGGCTTCCTCGCCATGCGCGATGCAGCCCAGCACACCACCCGCGAGGAAGCGGAGATTCCCGAGTATTCCGCCATCTGGTACGGCCCGATTGAAGACCGCGACACTTATTACCTGCTCAAGCCTGCGCTGGCAATGAAGAATGCCGACGTACTGAGCGGCGCTGTCACCGCCTATGGCGCTGCAGGCATTTCCTTCCGCGATCTCGGCGGCATGCTGAGCGCTGACTACAATGCCAAGGACCTGGTCACCCGCGAGGAGGTCCGCCTCCAGCAGATCGCGAAAATCCGGGAGCTGCAGGAAAAGGGCCAGTCTGTCATGATCCGTCAGGGCAACGATTACGCCGCCGTGCTGGCTGATATCGTGACCGATCTGGACTTCGACGGCCTGCAGTACCGCATTCTGGATGAGTATGTGCCCTTCTACACTGCTGCGCTGCACGGCTCCGTGGTTTATACAGGCTCTGCAATCAATCTGGCAGACGACCGCGAAACCCTGCTGCTTCGTTCCGCCGAGATGGGCGCGAGCCTGCAGTACACCCTCATGGCCGACGATGTGGAGGAGCTGCAGGATTCCTGGTTCTCCGAGTACTACGGCGCAGACGTCAGCATCATCTATGACGACATGATCAACGTGGTCAAGGCGTATAATCAGGCCCTGAGCGGCACCTTCAACCAGAAGATGACCGGCCATGAACGCATTGGCGATGTGACCATCACCACCTACGAAAACGGCATCCGCGTTTACGTCAACTACGGCTACGAAGAGGCCAGCGTGGACGGCGTGACCATCCCCGCCCGCAGCTATACGGCAAAGGAGGCGATTGAATGAAGAACCTGCGCTTGTCCATGAAGGGCAGGCGGGCCGTTTCCGGCTACCTGTTCATCATGCCCTTCATCATCGGCTTTGTCGTATTCATGGCGGCTCCGCTAATCATGTCGCTGCAGATGTCCTTCAGCGAGGTCATCGTCTCCAAGAACGGCTTCATCTTCAATTCCTACTTCGGCCTGTCCGATGGACAGACTCTCGGCGGCATCTATGCTGCCGGCGGCTTCAGCGCGGTGTTCAAGGCCATCCCCGACCTGCTGGGCCTGGACAATTACGTGCACGCCCTGACCGTCGACCCCACGTTCAATCAGCTGCTGATTGAAGAGATCACCAAGATTGCGACCCACACCATCGCCATTCTGGTTGTCGCCTTCGTTATCGCACTGCTGCTGAACCAGGAGTTCAAGGGCCGCGCCTTCGTCCGTGCAATCTTCTTCCTGCCCGTCATTCTCTCCAGCGGCGTGCTGGTCAATCTGGAAACGGACAATACCCTCATGCAGGGCATGCAGGAGCTGATTTCCGAGCAGACGCCCTTCACCGTCACCGATTCGATGATGGAAATCCTGCGCCTGACCGGCCTTGGCGGCGATCTGCTGGACATTGTCTTTGAGCTGATTGCTGAGGTGTATGACATCGTTATGGGCGCGGGCATCCAGATTGTCGTGTTCCTCTCCGGTCTGCAGAACGTTCCCGCCAGCCTCTACGAGGCCGCTGACGTGGAGGGCTGCACCAAGTGGGAGGCCTTCTGGATGATCACCTTCCCCATGGTCTCTCCCCTGCTGATCGTCAACATCATCTACACGATCATCGACTTCTTCACCAAGATGGGCGGCGATCTGACCGACCTGCTGGATGAGAAGCTGCTGAACTTCCGTTACGACCACATGTCTGCCATGTCCTGGATTTACTTCCTGGTAACCCTGGCCATGATCGGCATCTGTGCCCTGATCATTTCGAAGGTGGTGGCTACTGATGAGTAAGAAAATCATTGAACATGCTCGCCCCTCCGAAAGCTTCTGGGTGCGAAACAGAAAATCCGGCGGTTACCTGCTCAAGAAGACCATCGGAAACAAGGCCTACAAGTTCATCCGCTTCCTGCTGCTGTTCGGCCTGTGCTTCATGATCGTGCAGCCGCTGCTGTCGAAGATTTCCGTCTCCTTCATGACCGAGTTGGACCTGTACGACTCCACCATCATCTCCATTCCCCGTCACCTGACGGTGGAAAACTACACGACCGCCGCGCTGCCTGCGCTGCTGAATTACGGCAAGTCGCTGACCAACACGCTGGTCATCAGCCTGTGCGTATCACTGCTGCAGGTTGCTTCCGCAACGCTGGTTGGCTACGGCTTTGCCCGCTTCAATTTCCCGCTGAAGAAATTCTGGTTCTTCGCAGTGATCCTGACGGTTGTCATTCCGCCCCAGACCATCTCCACCGCCCTGCACCTGACCTTCTCCCACTTCAATCCGCTGGGCATTGTGGGGATGTTCAACGGCGGCGAGGAGATCAGCCTGCTGAGCAGCAAGTTCTACATCAGCCTGTTCGGCCTGACCCACGTTCCCCTCCCCTACTTCCTGATGTCTGCCACCTGTATGGGTCTGAAGAACGGTCTGTACATCTACATGATCCGTCAGTTCTTCGCGGGCGTACCCCAGTCGCTGGAGGAGGCCGCCTATGTGGACGGCTGCTCGACCTTCAAGACCTTCTGGAAGGTCATCCTGCCTGACGCGGTGCCGATCCTCGTTTCCTGCTTCCTGTTCGCCTTCGTGTGGCAGTGGACGGACACCTTCTACACCAAGATGTTCATCCGCGACACCTCGCTGCCGATGCTTTCCATGAAGCTCTCCGGCATCGCGGAAGCGCTGAGCAAGTACCTCGAATCCATCAGAGGTACTGGTAATGTGGCAACAATGGGCCACAAGCAGCAGTTCGTGTCCACCGGCACGCTGATGGTCATTGCGCCGCTGCTGCTGCTCTACCTGTTCGCGCAGAAGGGCTTTGTGGAATCCATTTCCTCCACCGGCCTGAAGTAAACCGCAGCCTGCCGGAAAGAAAAAATATTTCTCTCCAGCAGGAATCAATGAATTTGTGCAGAATATGTATAATATAGATATATTATACCCATTTTGCACATTTCCACTTCGTTTCTTGGCCCTGATGGGCATGAGAATAATCTAAAGGAGGTATACCCATGAAAAAGACCCTGGCAATGCTCCTGGCCCTGATGATGCTTCTGGCTTGCGTCCCCGCGATGGCCGAAGACATCGAGAACCCCTACGAAGAGTATGGCGTTGAGATCCAGATTGATCCCGCGACCGGCAAGCCCTACGATCTGGGCGGCATGGTGATCACCGTTGCCGACTGGTGGTCTGCTGACTGGCACGACAACATCGGCAATGCCGAGACTGCTTCCGCCGAAGCGACCGAGGAGTACCGTACGTGGATCGAGGAGACCTACAACTTCACCATCCGCGACGCCGCTGTCACCACCTGGGGCGACTCTCCCACGGACTTCACCACCATCGCCACCACCGGCACCGAAGAGAACTACGTGTGGGTGCTGCGTGCCGGCGCTTACCTGAGCCCCTTCAAGGCTGACCTGTTCTACAACCTGTCCTCCCTGGACTGCCTGAACTTCGAAGACGAGAAGTGGAACGACATCGTCTCCAGCCTGCTGACCAAGGATGGCAATGTCTACGGCATGCGCGCTCAGGCTGCCGAGGCCCGCAAGGGTATCTTCTTCAACAAGCGTCTGCTGACCGAGGCCGGCGTTGACCCCGAGTCCATCTACGACATGCAGGCCAACGGCACCTGGACCTGGGAAGCCTTCGAAGAGCTGCTGTCCAAGCTGCATCGCGATACTGACAACGACGGCATCATCGACAAGTACGCCATGATGTCCTTCTCCTCCCACCTGCTGCCCGCTGCTGTCGTTTCCAACAATGCCGGCTTCGTGCAGGTTGACGAGAATGGCAAGTACTACAACGCGGCCGAGTCCGACGCCTTCCTCGAGGCGATGAACTGGGTCATGGATCTGGTTTCCAAGTACGAAATGCCCGCTCCCGAAGGCGCTGAGTGGAACTACTTCGAGTCTGCCTTCATCAACGGCGAAGTTGCCCTGCAGTGCCACGAAGAGTACTTCTCCAGCTCCCTGAAGAAGATGGACGATGACTATGGCTTCGTGATGTTCCCCAAGGGCCCCAAGGCTGACAACTACAAGTGGGCTCCCACCGACAACGTGTACGTGATCCCCGCCAACTACGACGCTGAGCGCGCCTGGAAGATCGCCTTCGCCTTCAACCTCTACACCAATCCCACCCCCGGCTACGGCGAGACCGACGACTGGAAGAACGATATGTACGGCAAGTACTGCGACTTCCGCGCTGTGGATGAGACCATCGCCATGATGCGCGCCAACGAGACCCAGTTCGTGTGGTACTCCGACCTGGTTCCCGGCTACGATCTGGGCAAGCAGTACATCTGGGATGTCTACGGCAAGGCCACCACTCCTCAGGAGCAGGCTGAAGCCATGCGCGCCACCTGGCAGTCCTACCTGGACGAGGCCAACAAGTAATCACGCCTGAAAACGTGATCATTGGTTAACCGCTTGGGCGGGATAGCACTCGCTATCCTGCCCTTTTTGTACCCAGAACACGGCTGAAACCGCGTTTTGCGCACAAAAATGCGGCCTGACACCGCTATTTTCAGCCAACGCATCACTGAAAAAGGAGAGATACGACATGAGCGCTTACCGTGATTATCTCCACACGGGCAGAACAGACCTGATCCCCTCCCTGAAGGATTTCTACGCAGATGACTTCCGCATGGGCGTAGCTGTCGCGCCGCAATGGCTGTTCCGTCCGGAATGTGACGGCGCTGTTCGCAAGCACTTCAGCTCCATCACCGCGGAAAATGTGATGAAGCCCGAGTGCCTGCTGGATCGCAGCGCAACGCTGGCCTCCGGCAGTCATGACCGCGCAGCCCTGTGCTTCTCCCCTGCTGTTCCGCTGATGGAATATGCACAGAAGCACGGCATGGCCGTACGCTTCCACGTCCTTGTGTGGCACAACCAGACGCCCCGCTGGTTCTTTGCGAAGGATTGGGCCATTGAACCGGACGCCCCCCTCGCCGACCGGGAAACAATCATCCGCCGCATGGAAAACAGCATTGCCGACACAATGACCTACGTCAATCAGACCTGGCCGGGACTCGTGTACGCATGGGACGTTGTGAACGAGGCCATTGAGCCTGATCATAAGGCGGCAAACATGTTCCGCACCAAGAGCCTTTGGTATCAGACCCTCGGCGAGGATTTCGTATCACTGGCCTTCCGCGCCGCCCGGAAGTATCAGACTGCGGGACAGCAGCTGTACTACAATGATTTCAGCGTCGCGCAGCCGGATAAGTATCCCTGGGTGTATGCACTGGTGAAGCGTCTTGCTGACGAAGGTGTGATCGACGGCGTAGGTATGCAGACCCATATCGGCATGGATTACCCCGACTTCGCCGACTACGAGCGGGCCATCCGTGAATTCGCTGCGCTGGGCTTGACGCTGCAAGTCACGGAGATGGACATCCGAGTCCCCGGTGCGGATCCTGCATCCCAGATGAAGCTGGGCGTGCGCTATCGCGATTATTTCGCCATGATGCGCCGTCTGCGCCGGGAAGGACTGCCGATTGACAGCATCACCCTCTGGGGCCTTGCTGACGATCACAGCTGGCTGATGGGCTGGAACGGCCCGACCTACCCGCTTTTCTTCGATGGCATGCTGCGGCCGAAGCCCGCGTTCTTCGGTGCGCTGCTGGACGAAGCCATCCCTGCAAGCCTTGATGCCGTTGACCTGCCGTCTGTCTCCCCCATCGAGCAATCCTACAAGCCTTCCAATGATCACAATCCCGTCATGACACAACGTTTCGGCGCAGATCCCTGGGCCATGCCCTACGACGGCCGAGTATACCTGTACATGACCGGCGACTTCTACACCTACGGGGATGACGGTTCCGTCGGCCCGAACCGCTACGGCACCATTGACCGGCTGCGCTGTATCTCCTCCGCAGATCTGGTGAACTGGACGGATCATGGCGATATTCTTGCGGCTGGTCCCCATGGCGCTGCCAAATGGGCACGGAATTCCTGGGCCCCCGCTGCAGCGCACAAGAATGTCAATGGCCGCGAGAAGTTCTTCCTGTACTTTGCCGATAGCGGCAATGGCATCGGCGTGCTGGAAGCAGACAGCCCTGCCGGGCCCTTCCGCGATCCATTGGGGCACGCGCTCATCAACCGCGCTACTCCCAACTGCGCAGACGTAACATGGCTTTTTGATCCTGCTGTGCTGGTAGATGACGACGGGCGTGCCTACATCTACGTGGGCGGCGGTGTTCCGGAAGGCCGGGCCGCCGATCCTGGCACGGCACGCTGCTGCGAGCTTGGCCCTGACATGATCTCCCTCAATGGTGAGCCTGTCGCCTTCAATCCGCCCTACCTGTTCGAGGACAGCGGTATCGTGAAGGCTGGCAGCAAATACATTTTCTCCTACTGCACCAACTTCAGCGTCCCGGCAGATGCGCCTGTCCCCTTCCGGAACGGCGAAATCTGCACCATGCTGGCAGATTCGCCCCTCGGCCCCTTTGTGTATGCGGATCGCGTGTTGAAGAATCCTGCCGACTACTTCGGCGTGGGCGGCAACAATCATCACTGCATGTTCCGCTTCCGGGATCAGTGGTACATCGCCTATCACACGCAGACGCTGGAACGCGCCATCGGCCTTGGCAGTGGTTACCGCTGCACCTTCATTGACAAGATGGATGTAGAGGCAGACGGCCACATTGCGATGATCGCGGGAACGCGCACAGGCGTGCCGCAGGTACAGGCTCTTGATCCCTATCAGGATATCCCCGCCACGACAGCAGCCGTCATCGCAGGCGTGACCATGCAGCCTGACCGCAGCGGCATGGTGCTCTATACACAGGTCGCCAACAGCTGGTCAATGCTCTCTGGCGTCAACTTTGGTACAGAGGGTGCGAACTCACTGACGGTCAGATATCGTTCTGTTTGTGACGGCACGGTATCCATTGTGCTGGACAATGTGCAGGCTGTCCCCACCGCCGTCCTTCCGCTAAGCAAGGCATTTGGCGGCAATGAGGTTACGCTTGCCCTTCCCGAGACCATCACTGGCACGCACAATGTGTATCTTGTGTACAGCGCACCGGCCTTCCGCTTCACGTCCTTCCGGTTTCACGCATAAAGCGGCTTCCCCGCGCACGGGAGTAACAGCAAACGAAAGACTTTGCATGGAATAAACAGGGAGTACGTTTTCCTTTGGGCGTGCAAGAGATTGGTGCACCTTGTTGACTTTCCTTTTTGAGTTGTGTCGAATGTTTGAACGATCGGGGATTGTTCAAAGACGTTGTGGGTGACATCGCCTGCGGACGGGGCCTCCGGCGGGCAGGGACGCATGCACATTCCTCGTCGCTTTCGCCTTCGGCGAAGTCCCCACTGGGGACTCGCTCCCACGGAATGCCCTGCACCCTGCAAGGTACTTCACCCCGTGACCTTTTTTCTGCTCCTTGACCAAATGAAAGGCGCGCATCTCCACATGTGGGAGGTGCGCGCCTTTTATCATTGGTTTCCATTGCGCGGCAAAAAAGCCACCCTTCTGGCAGCTTTTGCCTGATATCAGAATGCTCAGCCAAGCAGCGCTGCCACTGCCTCTGCGGCGGCAGCTTCATCCATGCCCTCCGCCATGAGAATCATACCGTCCTGATCATCCGCGCCAAGGGACAAAAGCCCCAGCATGGACTTGGCATTGACGATCTTCTGATGATGTGAAATCATGACACGCGCTTCAAAGCGGCTGGCGGTCTGCACCACCTCGGCCGCCAAAGCACGATTCAGGGGCTGGTGATTCGGGAATACGATCGGCTTGCGGATCATGGCAAATCCTCCTGTACATCGGTCGGTGCCTGCACGGCCTCCGCTTCCATTTTGCGGATGATATCCATCAGGCGGCGCATACGGTGATTCACAGCGGACTTGGACAGCGGCGGTTCAAACAGCTGGCCCAGTTCCGTCAGAGACAGATCGGTATTGTCCAGACGCTTCTGTGCGATTTCCTGCAGCGCAGGCGGCAGTGAGCGCAGACCCTTTTCAATCACAAACCGGCGGATCCCCTGCACCTGCGCGTCTGCGGCATTGAGCATCCGCTCAAAGTTGTGCTCATCGCAGTTGATGGCACGGTTAGCCGCGCCTCTGGCCTGCTTGCGGATGCGAATATCCTCCATCGCAAACACGCTGTTGGCCGCGCCCATGAGCGCCAGCGTATCGCTGATCTGCTGTGCACCCTTGAGATACACAACCGTTTGCCCCTTGCGAACATAGGTGTTCACGGGAAGGTCACACTTCTCCAGCAGACGGCTGAGCTCTTTCACAAGGCTCTGATCCGTCGTGGACATTTCAAAATGATAATCCTTATCCGGGCTGGACATGGTACCTGCACCGAGGAAAGCAGCCCGCAGATATGCCCTTCGGCAGCACTGGCGCGTCATGGGATGACGCACGGTGGTGCGGCGATAGCGGATGCTGCCGTCCTCATCCTGCTCAATCATATGCAGGGCAAGCATCAGGCGCTGGCTATCCTCATCACCGACATTCAGCACGCAGGTTCTCTGACCGCCCAGACGGGCATGCTGCACATAATGCAGTCTCGGCGTGATGCCAAGCCTTGCGCGCAGCAGGCGGAAAATACGGCGGGCCAGCGCAGCATTCTCCACGCGATACTGCACCTGCACGCGACCCATGCCGTGAAAGGACAAGCTGCCGCTGGTGCGATACAAGGCCGTCAGCTCGCTGAGCATGCAGCAGTTTTTGCCCAGCGGCAAGCGGCACAGCTCATCCTTGACGTTGAGTGAAAACGACATTTAGTTTGCCTCCGCGCTGCTCTTCCAATGCGCCTGTTCCAATGCCAGATCGCGGTGGTTGACCGTCACCTGGTATCCCTTGCTCTGAAGAAATTCGCCCAGATACTCCGCAATGGCTACGCTGCGGTGCGCACCGCCAGTGCATCCGATGGCGATGGCCAGACGGCTCTTGCCCTCTTCCTGATAATGGGGCAGCAGGAAGATCAGCATATCTTCCATCTTTGCAAGGAACTCTTCGGTAACCGCATTCCCCAGCACAAACTCGCGCACAGCCGGATCAAGGCCGGTTTGGCTGCCCAGCCCCTTGATGTAAAACGGATTAGGCAGGAAGCGAACATCATACACCAGATCCGCCTGACGGGGCAGTCCACGCTTGAAGCCAAAGGAGGACAGCTCAATACGCATCGCGGTCGACTGGCTTTCTCCGCTGAAAATGCTGCCCAGAAGTGCCTTCAGATCCCGTGTTTTCAGCGCAGTGGTATCGATGATATAGTTCGCGGTCTCGCGCAGGGGCTGCATGATGCCGCGTTCACGGACAATGGCATCCGTCAGGGATGTGCTTGCATCAGCCAGCGGATGGTCACGGCGCGTCTCCTTGTACCGGCTGACAAGCGCCTCATCGCTGGCTTCCAGGAACAGACATTCAATGTTGTAGCCGAGTGACCTTGTCTCGCCAATCAGATCGCTGACAGCCTTTGCATCGAAAAACTCCGCACTCCGGACGTCTACCGCCATGGCGACCATCGGGCAGCGCATCGTCGATTGCTCAAATGCTTCCATCATTTTGAACATCATGTTTGGCGGCAAATTATCCACGCAAAAGGCGCCCATATCCTCCAGATATCGGTTAACGGACGTCTTTCCTGCGCCGCTCAGACCCGTAACGAGTAAAAAACGCATGATGTTCCTCCTTTGTGGAAAATAAGAAAGGCAGTGCCCCCCGCTTTACGCGCGCGCGACAGGTGCATCCTCACCAAGAATGCGAACCTCAGGCTCCAGCATGACGCCCTTCTGCTCATAAACAACGCGCTGCACATAGCCCATCAGAGCCAGGAAATCTGCTGCAGTGCCGCCGCGGTTGACCAGGAAGCCGGCGTGCTTCTCGCTGACCTGTGCGCCGCCAATGGTGTAGCCCTTTAAGCCGCATTCATCAACCATCTGGGACGCATAGCCTTCCGGGGGACGCTTGAAGGTGCTGCCGGCGCTGAATTGCGTCAGAGGCTGCTTCTCCGCACGACGACGGTTGAACTCGACCATTTCGGCCAGCAGTTCCTCCCGCTTGCCCTGCGGCAGCTGCACAGTCACATGCGTGATCAGCTTATTCTCCTTCATCAGCCGGGAATAACGATGGGCAAAACGCATATCCGGCCTGCCATAGCGGAAGGGCTCGCCAACCATGTTGAATCCCTCCACCAACGTGACCACCTGGCTCATTTCACCGCCGTAAGCGCCGGCGTTCATGTATGCGCCGCCGCCCACTGTGCCGGGAATGCCGCTGGCAAAGGTCAGGCCGCCCAGATGACAATCCGCCGCTGCCATGGACAGGGTGCTCATCATCGCACCGGCCTGTACGCGAATGCGATCGCCGGATACCTCAATGGCCTGCATGTCACGGCACACGCGGATCACAAGGCCGCGAATGCCGCCATCCTTGACCAGCAGATTGCTGCCGTTGCCGATGATGGTGACGGGCACATTCAGCCGGTGCGCCTCCATCAGCAGAAGCTGAATCTGCTCCGCGTTGCTGGGCGAGGCCATCAGATCCGCCGGGCCGCCAAGGTGCAGCGTCGTACAGCGTGCCATATCAGCGTCGCGCTTCAGAACCAAATGCTCATCCTTCGCGCGCAAACTCGATTCTAATTCGATCAGGGATGCTCCGTTCATGTGCATTCCTCCTGTCTTTTCATTTTACTATATTTCCGTCAGCGCTGCAAGTATAAGTTCACAGATGTATCCACATTTTCATAAGATATTATATTCGCCAAAGCCGTCGGCATGACACCGCAAAAATGGCTGTGTACGCTTTCTGCACACAGCCATATGCGTCATGCTTCCATCCCCTCAAAACGGCGGCACCAGGTGTATTTGCTGATGGCGCTCTGCAGCGCATTCGGGCAGTAGGTGCACAGCAGATCGCGGATATAGGGGGGCATCACACGGTTGAACTTGACCTCAAGGATCATTTCATTGTTGTCAAAGGGGGAAATCGTCGGGACGTTCGGATTGAACAGATCGATGCTGCGCAATCCCGTCCGGAGCTGCTTGTCAAAGGTGATGCGCACCTCCTCCGCCGGATGCAGGTACGCCTCGCACACATAGTCTACAATAACCACCGGCCGCAGCAGCCCACAGGTCATCTCTCGATACATATCGCCCAGCAGGCCGCTGCTGGTACGTTCCAGATCAGTGGGATCACCCGCAACCAGCTGATCGCACAGATCCCGTGGAATGGACAGGCTGCGCTTGGAAATCAGGCTGCCCACCTTGGTCTTGCATTCCAGCTTAATCACCCGGTCTGACAGGTTGTAGATGCGGATACGATACTTATTGCGGTTCTGAACGCCATCCAGCTTATCATAATACGCATCGTTGAAAATGGTGTCAAAGTACAGACTGCGGATGTGGTACTCATTGTTTTCATCGCCGTTGGGATCGCGCCAGAGGACGTGATCCAGCTGGCGGGATAAAACATGATACTGCATTTCGCTGATAAAGAACTTCAACTCATGCCGAAGCGGAATATTGGCCGCCATGGCTCAACGCCTCCTTTCAAAGAAGAGTATCTGTGCTGCTGCAAAACACACCAGCCATCCCTCACGCGCGTGCAATCACAACCGAAGGCACGCGACTCAATCGCGAAAAGGGAGTCCAGAGGGACAACCCCCTCCGGCAGGGCCCCTTAAGGGGCATCCCTCACGCGCGTGCAATCACAACCGAAGGCACGCGCCTCAATCGCGAAAAGGGAGTCCAGAGGGATAAATCCCTCTGGCAGGGATCCTTAAGGGGCAGCGCCCCTTAAGCGCCGGCTTCGGTCTGGCAGGCGACAAGGGTTGCGTCGTGAACGCCCTCGATATTAAGCATTAGAGCAACGAGATCCTGCTTGTTGTCCAGGCGAACCTCGTAGGTCATCTCAGCACCAGCGCGGGTGACGGTCTTGGAGCGCAGACGGCGGTGCTTGACGCTGCGGCGCAGCTGCTGATTGATGTCGTATTCCGCATCCTCGTCATAGTGCAGGACGAGCAGATAGCCATTGGGATTGGAGAACTTGAACATGTTCAGCAGGAACAGGATGACGGAGATCGCCGCCACCACCACCAGAGAGATGATATACTGCTCCGCACCCAGCAGGATGCCCATGGTCAGCGCCCAGAACATATAGGCAGTATCCAGCGGATCCTTGACCGCAGTACGGAAGCGGACAATGGACAGCGCGCCCACCATGCCCATCGACAGCGCGATGTTGGAGCCGATACACATAACCACCGGGGTCGTGATCAGGGTCATCATCACCAGCGTGACGGCGAAGTTCGGGCTATACAGCACGCCGCGATAGCAGCGCTTGTACACAAAGGCAATGATCATGCCCACAATAAAGCCAAAGATCAAGCCCAAGCCCACGGACCAGGGCGTCAGGTTGGCAAACTGCTCCGCGAAAAACGCAGACAGGGCATTGTTATTGCCGGTACCGGACACGGTCAGATTGCCGACGCCCAGACTGCTCAGAAGAGCCAGATCAGACATGGAGGTTCCTCCTTCATACTCAATCACATTCACTCGGACTTGCGCCCGCTTTGTCCATTATACAGCATTCCTGCCGTATCCGCAAACATTTTTGCGCATATTTCAGCAATTTACAAGGGAAATCTTACACCGCATCTGCGGGCATCTCCGGCTGCGGGCCAAGATACTCGATCATCTGCGCATCGGTCAGTTTGAATGCTTCCTTCACATAGCCCCAGAGCAGATTCGGACGCTTCTTGAGGGTGTTCTGCAGTCGGCTGATGTGGCGCTCCCAGTAGCGGTATGCGCCGTCTACTGTCGTGGGCCACTCGGCGATGACCATCTGGTCATGCTCCTCCGCCCAGCGGGCGAAGTGCATCTTCAGCTCCGGCTCAATTTCCGCCTTGCATTCGGCCAATACCTCCGTCATGTATTCGGTGGTGAAGGTCTGGAAAATGTCGCCGAGCTTGCGCAGGAAACGATCCTTGTATTCAGGAACGGACAGCACGGTCATGAAGATGGTGTTGTCGATGTTCTTCTGGCCCATGCCCTTTTGCTTTGTGTAGCTGTAAGCGCTGTTGAAGGAGGACTCCCACAGGCCATAGTCCACGTCGTACCAGATCCACTTCCACTTGTAGCGCTCGCCGGTCTCCGGATCAATGCCGTGGAGACGGTAGAAGCGGGTGTTACCAATGTCGGAGTTGCCCACAAACATCTCCAGTGCCATGTATTCGATCAGGTTGTCTACATCGACATTCGCGTCCAGATAGGCACGATCCTCCGCGTTGTTGGCCGGATCACTGGCCTTGAGCTTCTTGATCATGGCGCGGTATTCGGTATTGGAGCCAAATTCCACGGTGCCGTTTCCTACAAGGATGTCCATGTTCTCCGCCTCGTCAAGGGTCAGGCCCTCGTGCTGGGCAACAAAGAAGCGGTCAACACGCTCACGCAGGTTGTAGTGGCCCCAGTAGGTACCGTTGAGGTACACAGCAACAGGCATCCACGCCTGATGAATGACCGTCGCGCCATACTTGTCCAGCAGCCGGGACTGGAAGCCGTCCTTGAGGCGGGTCCAGACGCCGTCGTTGCCGGAATTACGCAGGACAAGGGACTTGTACTCCGTATAGGGACGATCCGCGAAGAGCGCGGCGTCGAAGGTATTTTCGCCGTAGAGGGACTTTGCGCGCAGCTTCATGGACTTCTGCGGCAGGTCAAGGGAGTAATCGCCGATCAGGCCAACCGCGACGCCCTGACTGAGCACCTGATTGCCCTCCGTATCGTAATACTCCATGTAGCCCTCACGGGGCTCCTTGCCGTACGCACGATAGATCGTGTTCAGGAAGGGCAGGATACCGGGCCCCTCCTTGACCATATCCGGGCCGGCAGCGAGCATGCCATTTTCCTCGTTCCACAGCAGGTACGGATCGATCGTGACGGACACCACAGGCATCTCGTGATAGGCGTTGATGAGATAGGTGCCGGTGACGACAGCGCTCTCATGATACTGCGGGTCAACCGGGAAGGCCCGGGCACGAAGCACCGTTGTAAAGTTCAGCTCAATCTGCTGGCCGACATACGCCGTGCTGTTGTACTGGGTGGGCGTGGAGCCGTCCGTGGTATAGAAGACGGTCGTGCCCTCCGGAACAGTGAAGCCAACCTTGATGCCCTGATCATGCATGCCCGGCTCAACCGTCAGCGAAGGAGCCTCCGCATAGCCAAGGAAACCGTTGCTCCCGTTCTGCGTGCCGGGCGTGGGTACGTCGTAATAAAAAAAGCCCTCACGCCCCATTGTGCGGCCGTAGGACACATTGGTTGGTACCGCAGGCAGCACGACCTTGTCAAGAATCTTACCCGTCGGGTCTGCAAACACAAGCGTCTCAGAGCCGCCCTTGAGGAGCTTGAAGGAGGTATGCGGCTCGGAGGCGGTGTTCTTTGCTGCATCGCCGTCGCACCAGATGATCTTGTATTCCCCCGGCGCAATGTACGACCCGGCCGGGAACTGCCACTTGCGGGCACGGCCCAGATTATCAGACAGGCCGAACCCCGACAGATCCACCGTGACCGCCGTCGGATTGTACAGCTCAATCCAATCCACAAAATCGGAGCCGACGGTAGTCTCGGTGGAATCATTGGAGGCCATGACCTCCGTGATATATACGCCCGTATCGTTCAGCGCGCGCAGGTACACGTCCATCTGGTTCGCGCCGCTGGTAGTGTTGGGCAGCTGCGGCGTGGGACGCAGATGGACGGAGAAGCTGCCGTCCGCATTGCGGGCATAGGAGGCGTCCTCGGGGATATTGTCAATGGTGACGCGATCCACCAGACGGCCCCGGCTGTCGGAAAGCACGATGGTGTCATGCTCCGCGCTGATGCGGAAGCTCGCGTGCGGCACATCCGTAACGCTGTTGATCACCACATCCTTGCCGGAGCAGTAGACGATGTAGTAGCCGTGGGGGGCGACATACGCACCCTCGGGGAAGCGCCACTTCAAGGGCTTGTTTTCCTTGTTGGACAGGGCATAATTGGCAAGGCTGATCGGCCGATCAGTGGTGTTGTACAGCTCCACCCAGTCGCACAGCTCGCCGTCAGCGTCCCGGTAACCAGTCAGGGGATCGGGGCAGATCTCGCTGATAATCAGCGCGCCGTCCGTCACCATGGTAGCGTTGCGGTAGGCCAGATAACCCTCAGAGGTATTCGCATACCCCGGGCTGAACTCGGCGGTCTGCACCCATTTCCCGTCCGAGGTCAGCGCATAGCTCTCGTCTGCGGACATGATGGGCGTCTTGACGGAATCAATCAGATACGCATTAGGATCGTAGAGGGAGATGGTCTCGCCGTTGGTGCTCAGACCGAACTTGGCATGCAGCGGCTTTCCTGCGACAGCCTGATTCGTCTTGTCACAGATGACGACGATACGCTCATCCGCCGCGATGGTCATCTTGGGGAAGAGGAAGCTGATGGACAGCTCATCGTCACTCAAGCCGACATTTTCAAGATTGATCGCATTGGGAGAGCTGTTCCAGATCTCGATCCAATCGGAGAATTCGCCGTTCTCATCGGGCATAGCGGTCTGGTTGGAGGTCATGACCTCGCTGATCACCAGTCCCTCATACTCACTGCCGCTGGAGGCACTGGTATGGACGAGGTTATCCTCCGTGCTGATGGTATAGTAGGCATGGCGAACAGGCTCCTTGGGGCTGACCAGCACGATCAGGAGCACGATCACCAGCAGGGACACCATGGCAAACATATTGCCGATCCTGCGCATCCGCTGGCGGCGTTTGACCGCTGCGGGCTTTTCAGCGGCAGGCTGCGTGCTATGGGCACGCCGTACCGTTCGCTTTCCGGGCTGTACAGGCTGCATACTGTCATCCTTTCAGGCTGCCGGGCGATCCCCGGGGCCATGGGCATAACGCGAAAACGCGGAATATCACTTGCTTTTGTTTCCCGGATCACTCCGGTTCGGAGCCCCGTCACATATGTAACGAATGAAGGGCAACCGTTCTTGCATTGTACCACAAATCGGCATGTTTCCGCAAGCCCTGCGGCCCTCCGTCACACAACATTCACGACCTTGACCGCCTTTTCCTCCGCATCCGCCAGAAAAAGCCAGCATCCCGGCGCGTGCCTGACGGATGCTGGCCATAAATCATGGGAAAGCGGAGGTCTCCGGCGGCCAGGGGACAAGCCCCTGTACTCCGCAAGAGATTTCATCCCTTGACCCGTTTTTCCTCGGGGCTGCGCGGGATTCTGGGGGTGCTCACGCATGGAGGTCGGGGGAGAAGCAGGATTGCTCCTACCGTTCCGCGCAGAGCGCCGTTTTTCTTATTGGAACAGCGACAGAATCTCCTGCGGGCTGAGGCCGCCCACGAGGGTCTCGCCCGGCTTGATCAGCTGATCAAAGAGCGCCTTCTTGCGCTGGCCAAGAGCAACCACCTGTTCCTCGATGGAGCCGTGGGTCACCAGGCGGATCACCTCCACCTTGCGGGTCTGGCCGATGCGATAGGCACGATCGGTGGCCTGATCTTCCGCTGCAGGGTTCCACCACGGATCGTAGTGGATCACCATATCCGCGCCGGTCAGGTTGAGACCCGTACCGCCGGCCTTCAGGGAAATCAGGAAGATCGAACCCTGTCCGCCGTTGAACTGCTCGCACATCTGCACGCGGTTCTGGGCGGGGGTATCGCCGTCAAGGTACATGGTTTCGTAACCGCTGGCCTCCAATTCGCGCTTGAGAATCTTGAGCATGGATGTAAAGGCGCTGAACAGCAGCACGCGCCGCCCCTTTTCAATGGCCTCGGGCAGAATATCCAGCAGCATATCCAGCTTGCCGGAGGTGCCGGTGTAGTCCTCCATCACCAGCGCCGGATGACAGCAGATTTCACGCAGCTGTGTAATGGCTGCCAGCACCTCCGTACGTCCGCGTTCGAAGCCCTTCTCCTTGACAATGGAGTCCACGCGATCCCGCAGACGCAGCATCGTGGCCTGATAGACCTTCGACTGCTCGGGGCTCATCTGGCTGGTCATGACGTTCTCGATCTTGTCGGGCAGCTCGGTCAGCACCTCCTTTTTCAGGCGGCGCATCAGGAAGGGACTGATACGACGGCGCAGATCCTCTGCATCGGTGCCATCCTGATAGCGGCGCATAAAGGCGCTGTACGACAGCAGATACCCCGGCAACACGAAATTGAAGATGCTCCACAATTCGCCCACGCCATTTTCAAGAGGCGTGCCGGTGAGTGCAAAACGGGTACGGGCCTTCAGCTGACGGACGGCGATGGCGCCCTTGCTTCCGGCATTCTTGATGTGCTGCGCCTCGTCAAGGATGGCGAAGCGGAAGTCTATGTCGGTGAGCTGGTCTATGTCCTGCCGGATCAGCGGGTAGGACGTGATGAGCACGTCCACATCGCGAACCTCCTTGACATGGCGGATCTGGCTGGCACGCTGCGCAGCACTGCCTGCCATTACCATCACGGACAAGTCCGGAGCAAAGCGTTCCAGCTCGCTGAGCCAGTTGTAAGTCAGCGTCGTGGGCGCTACAACGAGGCTCGTCTGGCCGGGCTCCCGGGTCGCCAGCAGCAACGCGATGACCTGCACCGTCTTGCCCAGGCCCATATCGTCCGCCAGCACGCCGCCCATATGCAGCTGATCAAGCGTATGCAGCCACTGGAAGCCGCGCTGCTGATAGGGACGCAGGGATAAGCCGCCCGGCAGCTTGACAGAATCCGGCATCGGCTCCACAAGCGCACGCACCGTTTCATCCACAGAGCTGTCGATCTCCACAGGCAGCTGGAGGCTCTCCAGCAGGCTCTTCATATAGCAGGTACGGTAGGCCTGCAGCTGCATGGTATCCGCGCTGCAGGACATAGCGTCAATGCCCTCCATCGAGGCGACCTCGTAGATACTGTCAGCCAGCGGCTGCCATTCCTCCATGGCACTCAGATCAAGGAAGGAGCCGTCCTTGAGACGGAAGTACCTGCGGCGGCGGGCCAGCGCTTCCATGATGGCGTATATTTCCTCTGCCGGTTCGCCGCTTTCGGTGAACTTCAGCTCCAGCGCCGTACCGTTCATGCGCATACGGCCGGCAAAACGGGGACGCCGGGGCGTCATCTTCTTGAAATCGTTGGACAGATACACCTCTGCCAGCTGCTGCAGCTTCCCGACGCCTTCGCTGACAAAATCAAAGATCGCATCCTGTCCGGCAAGGTACACATGCCCCTTGCTGACAATGAAGCCCGAGGCGCCCAGCGCATCCAGCACCTGGCGCTCCGCCGCTGCATCACGCAGGAGAAGCTTGTCATTGCGGGAAATATTCTCCGGCAGGGGCGTTTCGTCAAAGGGATCGATCTCCCGGTCACCGTAGCGGAACTGCGCCCGGGCCACCACATCGCGGCCGTTGGCTGCACGGTCAAGGTACACGCGCGCCACCATCGGCATGCGGATGAGCTGCTTTTGCAGATCCTCGGCAATTTCCACCACCGCCGTCATCTGCAGGAAGGGAACCAGCTCGCCGATCACACGGGCTGCCTCGCGTACGGGATAGTCAAAGCTGCATTGACCGCCCATCTGCTCCGCATACAGCACACGCAGGATGGAACGCTGCTCCTCCTCCACCGCGATGACCTTTTCATTCACCAACGCATAGGCACAGGACGCCGTCAGCGGGCGGAATTCCCGGGGAAAGCGAGCTGTCACCGTCAGGCCGCGAAGGTCCGAGGAGACACGGAAATGCAGCGGAACACGCGTCTGAAACACACGCTTGACCGCATGGGTATTATCGCCGTCCTTGATGCTGAAGGGCAGATGCCGCAGCTCGTTCAGGATGGCCTCGGCAAAGGGATCAGGCAGTGCCAGCTCACGCTGCTCCGCGCCGCGCAGGGCGATGCCCGCTTCCTTCTGAGCCATGCACATCGCCCGGAGGATGGACAGAATCCGGTTCTCCACGGGGCCGAAGCGCATCCACTCCGGATGGAATGTGAAGCCCTTGCCAAATTCGATGGGTGTACCAGCTTCGATGGCGTCCAGCATCTGCGGGATGGATTTGACGACATACAGCCGCTCCTCGCCGATGAGCATCACCATCTTCAGCCGGGGAGCTTCATCCGTACGGACGGGTTCTGCAATCAGGCGTATACCCATCCGCAGCGTACCGTCCTCCGGGAGGGTCTTTTCCATCGCAGCCATCAGGCGGGGGCCGGATGCAATGGCCTTCCTGCGCTGCATTTCATCCAGCGCGCCCGCATCCTGACAAGCCAACATCGCAGCAACCACATGGCGGCACGCGCCGGCATCCTGAAAGGTCTGGCAGATGCACCTGCCGCTGCCGTCCGGCGTGAAGGTCACCTCGTAACGGCCCTCCTCCACCACGTGACAGCGCAGCAGCTTTGCACTCTGCTCCATAATGCGTACGCGCCCCGCACGGAAGAGACGATCGCCCATGCGCGTCTCTTCTTCACCGGCCAGCGTCCGCAACGTATAAGGAATCTGAATCATGCAATGATCACTCCAAATTCGATGCATACCGCAATGAAAGCGCCCCGCATCCGCAGCCGGATACATGGCGCTCTCAAAATGGCAACTCTGATAACTTCTGCTTCCGATATGAAAATCCCTGCTGGCAAAGCTCATCTTTTCAACATTTTTTCAAAACTCATACGCAGACGCACCGGTGAAACACGCGCTGCATAGGCTGTGGCATCCCAATATGGAAGCGAGGCGGTTTGCCGTGGGCGAACTGTTAACAATATCTCCCATGTGGCAGGCTCTTCTGGCAACGATCATGACCTGGCTGCTCACCGCTGCCGGAGCAGCCCTTGTATTGCTGACAAAGCGTGCCACCCCCTTGATGATGGATGCAATGCTCGCCTTTGGCGCAGGCGTGATGCTTGCTTCGTCCTACTGGTCGCTGCTGAGTCCAGCCGTTGAGCTGGCCCTGACGCTCGGGCAGTCCCCGTTTATCATGGCGGCAACGGGCTTCCTCTGCGGCGGGCTGCTGCTGCTCGTCTGCGACAGGCTGCTGTCCCGCTGGCTGCCGCACCATCTGGCAGTCAGTGACAGCCACCGCCGTTCCATCCTGCTGACGTCCTCCATCACGCTGCACAACATCCCCGAGGGACTTGCCGTGGGCGTGACCTTCGGTGCACTCGCTGCCATGCCGACCTCCGCTGCACTGACAGGCGCATGGATGCTGGCCCTGGGCATCGGTCTGCAGAACTTCCCCGAGGGCGCGGCCGTCAGCCTGCCGCTGCGGCGGGAGGGGATGAACCGTTCCCGCGCGTTCTTCTACGGGCAGCTGAGTGCGGTTGTCGAGCCTGTTGCCGGCGTGCTGGGTGCGCTTCTGGCAGTACATGTGCAGGAGATTCTTCCCTTTGCGCTCTCCTTTGCCGCAGGTGCAATGGTCGTTGTGGTGATCGCCGAGCTGGTGCCGGAGAGTCAGCGCAGCCGCCGCCCGGCCCTGATGACTATCGCAACACTGACCGGATTTACGCTGATGATGATCCTTGACGTGGCGCTGGGATAAGCGCCGTTTTTCCGGCTTTTCACGGAGTCCGGGCGTTGCCCATACCTGTTTTTACCGGGGCAGCATGGTTACGCTCTCCCCGATGCGCAATGTTTATGCGCATGCGGTCTTCTTCATCACCGGTGTATCCCACAGCAAACGCATACAAGAAAAGCGCAGGCTCTGTATGAGTCTGCGCTTCAGTATGTCGAAAAAGTGGCTGCGGCCACTTTTTCGAGAAGGGGAAGAGGTTCCGCTTCTGCGGAAGCGGGCATTTTTCACTGTCAGCCAAGGCTGACGGCCGTGAAAAGTGTAAGGAATGGTTTCGGCTGATGCCGAAACCGCCCCGCCCGCGCGGCAAAGCCCCGCGATACGATTACAGTCAGAGGGCCTGCGGGCCCTCCGACACCTCCCGTGAAGCTTTTTTGACAGTCTGAAGCGCAGACTCCGCATGAGTCTGCGCTTTTGCGCGCCGTCAATCTCCCTGTCGGGCGTTTGTGACCTCCAGCAGGGCCAGGACCTCGCCGAAGTATTCCTCGACCTCCGCGTTGGTCAGCTTCATGGCCGCCTTCAGGAGTTCAGGGATTTTTCGCGGACGCACGCGGGCATAATACTTTGTGGCACTGACATTGGTGCGCCAGTTCTTGAGCTTCATATTGTCCCAGCGCTCAATATGACGCGGCAGGATCTGCTCCAGCACCGCCGTGACTGCATCGAACTTCGCCTCCACCTCCGGCCACTGGAAGTGATCCTCCAGAATTTCCGCAACACGGTTCAGAAACTTCGCCTTGTACGCAGGCACGGCAAGCAGCGCATTGAGCGGTTCATGACGGAAACCGTTGATCTTGTTTTTGACCGGCTTGATGTAGTACTCCAGCGGAGTCTTGTCCAGATTGCGCCAGCAGGCCTCCACATCGAAGAGCAGGTACTTCCACTTGCCTCCCGGCACGCGGTAAACGCGCACATTGGTAAAGTCCACGTTGCCCAGAATGATCTGGTAGGCTGCGTGGGTGAACATGCTGTCGATATCCAGCCGCTCCTCGACATAGGCAAGGTTTTCGGGAATGTTCAGGTCATTTTTCTTGCAGAAATCCGCCAACGCCAGCCAGTCCTCGTTATCGCCATTCTGGGTAAAGCGGTCGGTACCTGTGCGGGCAAGAATATCAATGCTGTCGATGTCATTCTCGTCCGTCACGCCTTCAAACTGCGCGATGAAATGCTTGTTGATCTTCTCTCGGAGATTGTAGTGCCCCCAGTATTCACCGTTGATGTACACCTGAATGATGACGTGATCCTGATACAGCAACCCCTCTCCCTCTGCCAGAGAGGAAGCAACAATATCCCTCAGACGGGTGGCATAGGCGTCAGAATTAGCCGCGCGCAGCAGAAGGGACTTGTACTCCGTATAATCACGGGTCGGGAAAGGATTGAACTGGAAGGTCTCATTTCCGTAGGCCTTGCGGGCATAAAGGGCAATGGATTTCTGGGCGTTGATCCGCGCGGAATGCCCGGAACAGGTAAACGTGCCCATCTGGTTGATCTCGCACACGCCCTCCATATTGAAATACTCGATGTTGACCGGATATTCCAGTTCCTTGGCGTAATTGGGCGTATCCCCGCTTCCCTTGACGAGCGCGCCTGTCTTTTTGTTGAACAGGTACTTGTCGTCTGTCACAAGGGATACGACGGGCGTCAGCTGCTCTGACTCCACCAGGTAAGTGGCGCTGACCGTCACCGAGGGGACCTCGTCCTCCCGGAAGGCACGGACCCGCAGCACAGTGGTCTTGCTGACCGTCAGGCCTGCAGCCGGAAAAACCTCCGATTGGGCAGTAGGCGTCTCGCCGTCGGTGGTATAGCGCAGCACCGCCCCCCGGGGACCGGTCGCCTGAACTGTCACACCCTCCGGATAGAAGCCGCCAGTCGTAGCAATGCCCGGAGATTCGGTGCGTCCCGGATAGGCAGCTGTATCATTCTTCTTGTTCCGCGTCTCATTCGCAAAATAGCCGTAGTCGCCGCCGCCCGAGGGCAAACCATAGCTGACACAGCCGTACTGCCGGGGATATTCCAGCTTCTGGATGAGCGTTCCCTGAGCATCTGAGAGATACAGCGTTTCTCCCTCGGCTGAGAGGCTGTATGTGGCATAGAAGGTACTGTTCTTGCCGGGATCGATATCATCCTCGCCTGTGCAGAAAACAGTGAGATACCCGCCTGCCTTGAGCTTTGTGCCCTTGGGGAAGGCCCACTTTTGAAGATTCTTCTTGCTGTCGCTCAGATACCAGCCGCTCAGGTCAACAGCCTTCTTGCCGTTGTTGTGCAGCTCGACCCAATCATAGGATTCCTCATTCTCATAGGTACCGTTGGACGCCATCACTTCGCTGATGACTACATCCGCCAGCGCTGCGGCTGGCAGAAGCAGCAGCATCGTCAGCGTCAGAACGCAGAGCTTCTTCAACATATGTGAAACCTCATTCCGTTGGTATTGGCCAAAGGACTCTGTCAGGCGCGTGCTGCGCGAACTGCCGTTTTTTCCTCTCAGCCGGATCGTCTTACAGGAAAAGCTCGTATATCAGCTCCACGCGCTCTTCATCGCCGGAGGAACGGTTTTTCCGCGTTCCGCTGGCAGCATAGCGCAATCCGAGCTTCTCCATCGTGCGGTAGGATGCAATGTTTTCGCTGTCGCAGCAGGCAAAGATGCGGCGGATATGCAGCTGCTCCCGGGCCAGGTCAATCAGCGCCTGCGCAGCCTCGCTGACATAACCTTTGCGCCAATAATCCCGGTGCAGCACCCAGCCCAGCTCCGCTTCCGTCCGATCCTCCTGAAAATACAGCGTGACACTGCCAATATGTCTGCCGTCCAGCACGATGGCGAACTCCCATCTGTCCGGCACAGGGTTTTCCCACTGCTGCACAGCCTCCCGCAGCGACTCCGCAGTCTCCTCAAGAGACGCAAAGGGCAGGAACATCATGAAGCGGGTGTTGGACAGGTCGGCAGCATAGGCATGGGTTGTGACAAGATCGTCCAGCGTGACGGGACGAAGCAGCAGACGCTCGGTTCGGATCTGCATGGACGGGAGCCTCTTTTCTCTATGACGTTCATCATGCTTCATTCTGCGGTGCGAAGTCCTTCAGGTACACCGCGACAGAACGAGTCATTTCCCGGGAAAAATCCGAGTTGTATTTGCGGTCGCAGAAGGCCTTCATCCAGTCCTCATAGGGCCGTGCTGCAGCCTTGCCGGCATACAGCTGCCGGAGCTCCTGCGCATCCATGGTGCGGTAAGCATTTTCGTGCACGATATGCGGCATGGCAGCGCGCGCAGGCTTTGCTCTGTCAAGCTGCTGCTGCGTCGGATAGCCGAAGACGAGCATGCAGCAGGGGAATACATATTCCGGAAGCTTCAGCATTGCACGGTGGATTTCGCAGTTTTCCATGATATCGCCGATGTAGCAGGAGCCGATCCCGAGACTCTGGGCAGCAACGACAGCATTCTGCGCAGCAATGGTCGCATCAGAGACGGCCAGCAGCAAATCGCCCACGCCGGGCCTGCGTGGCTCGCACCCGGCAGACAGAAACGCATCATACCACTTGCGGCAGTCGGCACAGAAAATCAGCACCAGCTTTCCCTGCGCGATGAAGGGCTGATGATCGCAGCTTTCTGCCAATCGCGCCCGCAGCAATGGATCGGTCACGTCAATGATGGTATAAAGCTGCTGATTTCCAGCGGTCGGAGCGTTCACAGCGGACAACAGGATGGCCTCCTTCGCCGCCGCAGAAATCTCCCTTTCCTCGTATACACGGACAGATTTTCTCTCCATCAGCTCACGAATGGTCTGGTTCATAACGCGCCTCCCGGGAAAATGATGATATCATCATACCACATTCAGCTGGAATTGCAAGAAAAAACGTGCATTTCGCTGCATTCCGCGCCCCTTGCACGCCTTCGGGCGTCTTGATACATATGTGAAGAAGGATTTTCGCCCTTCGGCGGCGAATGTATATGGTTGTGAATGCCGATGCTTATCTATGCTGGAGGTTGATGACATGCACGACTTTGTCATTCTGATCAGTCTGGACGATACCGCTTGCCGCACCATGGCACGCAGACTGCGGGCGGAGCATATCTACTGCCGCATTATGCCCCAGTCTGTCACGGCGGATGAGATCCTGCAGCAGGGAGCGCTGGGCATTCTGCTGGCCGCAAAGTCCACGGGCGAGCCTGCGGAAGTTCCCCACATGATGGACTACCTGCAGAGCGGCCTGCCGATGCTTTGCATGGGCGACGCCGCGCTGACCCTGTGTCAGACACTGGGCGGTACGCTGGCGGAGCAGCAGCAGGAGAGCGGCGTCGTTCAGGTACAGTTTGAGCGCGGCGACAAGCTCTTTGATCAGGTTGAGGACGGCGAGCGCTTTCTGCCTGCATGCCGCTATCTGAATCTGGCCGATGGTCAGGGTACGCCCGCTGCCATGACAGACGCCGGTCTGCTCGGCTTCCGCGCCACCCAGCGCGATGTATGGGGCCTCGCCTTCCCGCTGGAACGGAATGATCCCGGCGGCACCCAGCTGCTGATCAACTTCTGCAAGGATATCTGCGGCTGCACGCTATGGTGGAGCAATCACGCCTTTGTGGAACGCGCAAAGGAGGAAATTGCCCGGGCTGCCGGCGACGGCGATGCGCTGTGCGCGCTGTCGGGCGGCGTTGACAGCGGCGTGTGCGCCCTGCTGGGCAATATGGCGCTGGGCCGCAGGCTGCACTGCATCTTTGTTGATACCGGACTGCTGCGCAAGGGCGAAGCCTCGCAGGTGATGGACTTCTATCATATGCAGGTTGGACTCAACCTGCGCAGAATTGACGCCTCCGAGGAATTCCTCGCTGCCCTTGACGGCGTGACCCTCCCGCAGGAAAAGGAGCAGATTATCACCCGGCTGCTGCGGGAAGTGCTTAACCGCGAGGCCGCAGCCATCCCCAATGTGCAGCTGATGATTCAGGGCACAAATTACTCAGATGTACAGGATAGCAGTGATTTCCCCCTGGAAGCACCTTCGGAAGATGTACGCATTGTTGAGCCGGTACGCGAGCTGTTCAAGGATGAAATCCGCTATGTGGGCGAAGAGCTCGGATTGTCCCCCGCGATGATCCAGCGTCAGCCCTTCCCCGGCAGCGGACTTGCTTCCCGCATCATGGGCTGTGTTACCCGTGAGAAGCTGGCCATCCTGCGTGAAGCAGACGACATCTTCCGCTATGAAATTGTCCAGAGCAACCAGAACAAACGCCTGTGGCAGTATTTCGCTGCGCTGGCGGAATCCCCCATGCCTGACGGCGGCCTGATTGTCACGCTGCGTGCAGTTCAGGCCGTGGACGGCGCCGCTGCAATGGCTGCGCGTCTTCCCAGTGACCTGCTGGAGCGCGTGACCACCGAAATCATGAACCGCTGCCCGCAGGTACGCCGCGTTATGTACGATCTCACGCCCAGCAAGCGTTATGGTCAGGTGGAATGGCGATAACCTCAGCTGATACACGATTGCCCTGCATCCGGATGCTGGATGCAGGGCATTTCCTGTTTTTTATTCGGGGGTAATGAGGCTGCATTCAAGCGTGAATCCATCCGAACGTGCATCGTCTGAAAAGGATTCCTTCTCCGGCAGATAACCCCATGTTGCACAGTAGAAGCAGATGTCCAGCTGTCTCGTATCCGTCACGCCCTCAAAGGTGAGCAGCGCAGACAGACTTCCATCCTCACTGGTATGCCATGCCATCCCGCAGCTGCGGAAGCGTTTTTCCACGGAAGGTGAAAGATCCACACCAAGAAAATCATGGAAGCCGTTTGCTTCAGCCCACTGCGCGATGCTCATGTCCCGAGGGAACGCTGCGTCAAGATTGCTCGCGGGCATGTCCAGCGACAGAACAGCATCCATCATGAGCGTTCCTTCCGCCCGAGGCGTAACATGCAGGGTGATGTATACGTTTTTCCCGTCGTAAACAGCGTCCGTCACGGTCACAATTGCCTCCCTGCCCTGCCCTCCGCTTTGAGATATCTGCCGCTGAAGCGGTGCATCCGGCAGCCGATCACGCAGAAAGCTGCTGCGATCGGCAAAGTCCATTACGCCCCAGCTAAGGCTGACCGCAAGCGCCAGCGTACTCATCAGGATCAGAGCCGCGGCAAGAGTCAAGGCTGCGGCTGGTTTTCTTTTTATGCTTTGCTTTTCCTTTATGACGGCACAGCGGACAGCCTGTGTATCCTGCTGTGTCCACGTCACTCCGGAAAGCTGGTGATCGAGGTACCTTTTCTGCTCATTCATCGTCGTCCCATCCCTCCAGCATCGTTCTGAGCTTCTTTTGAGCCCGGTTCAAGCGTGATTTGACCGTACTGACAGGTACATTGAGCATATGGGCAATCTCCATTGCAGACATCAGCTGGTAATATCGCAAAATGATTGCCTCCCGCTCCCGCTGCGGCAGACGTATAATGGCCTGCGCAAGCTCCGGTTCCTGCGGTGCAGGCGCTGTCAGCGGAAGCTCATCCGGAGTAACGCTCCGATCCATCCGGCGAAACCAGCTCGTTCGCAGCATATCCCGGCAGGTATTGACAGCGATGTGCATCAGCCACGTCCGTTCGCTGCAATCGCCCCGGAATCGCGCCAGACTCCGCCATGCCTTGATGAATGTCTCCTGCGCCGCATCCTCCGCCAGCGACAGATCTGTCATATACAGGCAGCACAGGCGCTTCACCTCGCTACCATAGCTTTCCATGAGTTGTTCCAGTCTGATTTCTCGCTCGTCTCTGCACGGGCCCTGTGCAAAGTGCATGGCCTCACCGCCTTTCACCTATATAGACGAATCAGAGCATCGAAACGGATGCAGGAAATTGAAATAGCTCCGGCATTTTTCCGGAGCTATCATCATCCATAAAGCAGTCGATCAGTCACGGCGACGGCTGTTGGCAATCAGCACCAGCCGCAGCAGCGACATCAGGCTCGTGACAGCTGCAGCCACATAAGTCAGCGCCGCCGCGTTGAGTACCTTCTGCACGCCGCGCACCTCATCCCCCGTGACATAGCCGCCATCGGTCAGCATGTTCACTGCGCGCTGACTCGCATTGAATTCAACAGGCAGCGTCACCAGCGCAAAAACGGTGGACGCAGCGAAAAGAATGATGCCAAGGGTCGTAAGCGGCTCCCAAGCCATGATCAAACCAAGGAAGAACAGCGGCGTGGACAGCGAAGAGCAGATATTCACTGCGGGAACGATGGTCGAACGGAGCTTGAGCGGCATATAGCCCTCGTGCTTCTGCATGGCGTGACCTGCCTCGTGGGCCGCAATACCAAGCGCTGCAACAGAGGCGCTTCCATACACACCATCGGAGAGATTCAGCGTCTCCGTCGACGGGTTGTAATGGTCGGTCAGAGAACCGGATACACGGGCAACAGACACGGCGTTGTTGCCATTGCGGCGCAGCAGATCAGCAACCATCTGATGCGCAGGCATGCCAAGGCGTGTTGATATACGGCTGTATTCGGCATAGGTAGACTTCACCTTATGCTGCGCCCAAAGGCCAAGGAGCAAGCCGGGGAAAATCAGAATATATGTCCAATCCCAGAAAAACATAGTTTCCTCCTTCAACATGTATTGCGGCTACATATCCGCAGAATGATCGTAACACAAAGCAATCGAACACGCAATAGCCATGGGCTGAATTGTCGCATTTGGCGCTTCAGTCATACAGCACTTCGGTTTCTTTATCATATCCATGCCGGCAGCATCTGATTCTGCTGCCTCAAAACTCTTCCAGCGGTATGAAGCACACGCCGTTTTCCGTTGTCAGGCCACCGTACAGCAGCTGGGTATGTCGTCCTGTTTTCACGTAGTGTTGGATCACATATTTAGCCGTAAAGGGCATGGGAAGATCGTCTACCTCCGTCAGATCAAACCACTGCAGACGCCCCTCGTTGCTGCTGCCTAAATCAAATTCATCGCGAAGCTCGGCAAAAAAGTAGTAATTTTGACGTATCTCGCCGTTTTTGAGACGCATGGTAGCATAGCGCATCTGAAGATGATCAAGCGCAGCGGACGTGAGGCCGGTTTCCTCCTGCAGCTCACGAAGGACACAAGCCCGTGCACTGCTGATCTCATCCGGCTCCATATGACCGCCTGCTGAACCGGTGTAGCTGTTGCCCACCACGCGCGAGCCGATGCGGTACAGGAGAAGGACCTTGTCGCCCCGGGTGAGATAAATGGCCGTCATCGGGCGCAGGTCAGGTGTAAGGCTTAAATCCTCTGGATCGGGATGGTCGGGAGAGATCATCGGATCGGCGTAGAGACCATGTGTCTGCGCCAGCTGCATGATGCCCTCCTGCGTGAAGCTGCATCCAACATACAAATAGTATTCATAGCCGAAGTGAATGAAGAATTCCTTGCTTTCAAGGCGACACCAGCATTCATCGCGGAGAACGTCGCACAGGAGAGCAGGCAGGTCCGCTGGAGCGATCTGTTGGCCGTCAAGCCATTTTTGTTCAGAACCATGGGACTCATAGCTGCATATTGTCAGCGGGAAAGCGCCATCCTGCTCGGCGAGTGCGCAGAGGAAGTCGATATGACGCTGCTCAGCCTGCTCATATTCAGCCATGGTAAAGGTCTGACTGTCATAGACATTGCCCACATCCGCGATGCTGGTCCACTCGTCGCGGGTGTATACGCCATTGACGCGGTACTGCGGATCGTATTTTGTGACGCGGTATTGGTGCATTTTCGTCCCTCCAAGTGCAGCATGTGAATAGTATACCACAGGCATTGGGTAAAAGCAAAGCGCGCGGGTTCGATCTGCGTATGCAGCTAAGCCAAAAGCAAAAAAGAAGCACCTCGTACGAGATGCTTCAAAGGGAATCCGGCAGCGACCTATCCTCCCGGGCCGTGTCCAGCCAAGTACTTTCGGCACTGGAGAGCTTAACTTCTGTGTTCGGGAT
>JAFTWV010000044.1 GCA_017465155.1 Clostridia bacterium | reverse complement strand
GAGGGGTAAACCTTCCTCTACATAATAACTCCCGCGCGGGCGGGGCGGTTTTTGCTTCAGCCGAAACCTTTCCTCACATTTTTCACGGCCGTCAGCCTTGGCTGACAGTGAAAAATGCCCGCTTCCGCAGAAGCGGAACCTCTTCCCCTTCTCGAAAAAGTGGCCGCAGCCACTTTTTCGACACGCTGAGGTCGCCGGCACTGCCGACGGCCTCAGTTGTCCCGGCTTCACTCCTGCATAAAGCTCATGTCGCTCAGCCTGCGGATAACCCGCTTTCCCCTGCTTGTACCGGGGTCTGCCCTGTCCTGCGCCACATGCATAAAGCTGACGCCGCCTGCCATACCGAACAGGTCAAGGCTGTTGATCGCCTCTACCGGCAGCCCCAGCCACATGACGTTGAAGATGCTCAGCAGATCCCCGTGGGACACGAGGATGATGTTCTCGTCCTCAGCCTGCATGATTTCGTCAACAAATGGGGCAAGACGGTTCCATGCGTCCCGGCGGGATTCTGCATCCCGGAAAAGCCGGTCGTCGACGGTTTTCTCCTGCATTTCAAGGTTTTCCCGCAGCCACTGGACGGATTTGCCCACCGCCGGGCCAAGGTTACGTTCCCGCAGCGCTTGACGGAGGACAGGTTCCGTGCCGAGCATCCGTGCAAGAGGTGCTGCCGTTTCCTGTGCGCGGCGCAGGTCCGATGAATACAGCATCCACCGCTTGCCTTCCAGATGCGGCATAAGCCTCCGCGCGATGCGTTCCGCCTGCGCATGCCCCAGCTCCGTCAGAGGCCAGTCCGTCCATGAGCCGACCATGCCGTTTGTATGGTGCAGGGACTGGGTGTGCTGGATGGTGATAATCTGCTTCATCTGTGCATGCCTCCCTTGACAAAAAAACCGAAGGAGCCGGATCGTGTCAGGTTCCTTCGGTGTATCATTTCTGTATGTCTCAGCTGCGCATGTTCCGCTTGCGGTCACGGCGCTGCTGCGTCTTTTCCGGCTTCTCTGCTCCGGCAGGCGCTGCCGCCGGTACTGCCGCAGCTTCAGCCTGCGGAGGCACATCCAGCGGATTGCCCTCCTTGTCGATGCCCTGATACCGCAGGCACCATTCAGCCACCTCCTTCACGACGCTCAGGATCGTCGCAAAGAGCGGAACACCCACAACCATGCCCACCAGACCGAACAGGTCGCCGCATACCACAATGGAAACCAGCACCCACAGCGCGCTGATGCCAATCGAATCGCCCAGAATCTTCGGGCCGATGAAGTTGCCGTCCAGCTGCTGGATGAACAGGATCAGCACCGCAAAGCCCAGCGCCTGGATCGGATCAATGAACAGCAGGATCAGGATGCCGGGAACCGCGCCGATAAAGGGGCCGAACACCGGAATGATGTTGGTCACGCCGACAATGATGGAGATCACCGGTGCAAAGTGCATGCGGAAGATGGTCATCATGACAAACGTCAGTACGCCGATGATGGCGGAATCGATGATCTTGCCGGTGAAAAAGCCCGTCAGATTGCGGTTCGCCTGATGGCAGATGCGCAGCACGTTATTGGCCACGCGGCGGGGCAGGAATGCCCGGGTCAGAATCTTCATATGACGCAGGAGCTTGTCCTTCTGCGTCAGCAGATACACGCTGGAAGCCAGCGCAGTGAACACCAGCACAAAGGTATCCACGGCATTGTTGAAGAAGCCCATGATCTGGTCGCCCGAGCCCAGCGTGAGTTTGATCAGCTCCTGCACGATTTTTGTCAGGTCATCCAGATATTCAATAATCAGATCCACATCCACGGAATCCGGCAGGTGGGGCTGCAGCTCCCGGAGCATCCTGATCAGGTTCCCCTGATAGGTATTCAGGTTCGCAGCAAAGGCCTCAATGGCCGTCACGACCTGTGTGGCAATCAGGTATACCAACAGCGCAACAATCGTAAATGCCACAACATAGCCGATGAGCATCGCCAGCCAGTGCAGCTTGGGATGACGGCGGCATATGAACCTGTACGACCATACCACCACCGGATTGATCACATAGGCAACCACCACGCCCGCAGCAAAGGGCGTCAGAATGCCGATCGCACCCTGCAGCAGCCCCAGCACATAGCCGCCGTTGTACAGCACCATATAGAACGTGATCGCAGCAAAGACGATCACGAGCCAGTCCAGCATGGATTCAGGCTTGCGGCGAAGCCACTTCTTTCGTTCCATATACCATGTTCCTTCCCTTGAGGATGGGAGGCCGTCAGCCTCTGCGCATTCCATTATACTCCATTTGCCGTCTCAGGTCAATCGCCGGAATGGACATGCATACATCCCTTCCCCGGAGCTGCCGTAAAGGCTCCGGCCGGAGTGATACATGCATCAGTCATCACCATTCACAGCCCAGCGAATGACAGCTTCGCCTGCGCGGTTGATATAGCCCTCTTCCGCATCGGAGAACCGTACCCGCGCCAGTGCACCCTCGAAGGGCTCCGCCCAGGCATAGACGGCAGGCAGCACCTCATTGCCGTATTCGTCCGCGTAGCCCCATGTACCCACGAGCTCGCTCCCGACCCATGTGCAGTCCTCGCTGACCGCCAGCCACGGGTCTCCAGCGTTCCAGGAAACCCTCGTCCAGCGCGGATCGCCCAGCACACCCTCGCGGGTCATCAGCGCATAGGCAGACTCCTCGTCCGGAAGAACGTATTCCACCCAGATCGGGCCGTCCGGGGCGAATTCCCACAGCCACACGTCATAAGCTCCCTCCGGCAGCGCATGATGACAGCGCACTGTGCCGTCCGGCTCGATCAGGCTCCAGCTGCCATCCTGCCATGTGACGAACAGCGCGCCGTCCACCATGCCGGTGTACTGTCCAGATTCCTCACCGCGCACATCGGCAAAGCGCAGGACGATGTTCCCCTCCCGGTCAATGATGTGGCTGAAGCCCGGTTCATCCAGCACACTGACGCACGCATAGCCATCCACAAAGCCATCTGCCCTGTCATACTGCGCCGGAATGACGATCTCCCCGGCGGTATTCAGGTAGCCGTACAGACCTTCCTGTCTGAAACATACCAGCCCCTCCGTCACACCGGGATCACAATCGACAGTCACACCGTCAGGCAGCTCCACCGCACCCACGCCCAGCTCAATCAGCTCGCACTCGCCAGTATCCTCCCGTTCGGCAACGATGAAGCCGTCCTCAATACCCCAATCGTACAAGCCGGTATAGCTATATTCTGCCGGCAGCACAATTTCGCCCGTCGTGCGATCCGCCAGGCCGCTGATGCTGTAATCCATGTTGACCAGGATATAGGGCGTATCCGTCAGCGCAAGGCACTCCGTCCAGTGCAGGCCGGAGAAATGGCGGTTCGGGATATTGAACCAGCCGCTCTGCCAGTCGTCGTCCCAGCGGTTGACAAGGTACAGCAGCCCTGCACCGTAATAGCAGCAGGCATCGTCGATGTCGTATTCCGGCTCCAGCAGGTACGCGCCGGTCTCGTCGATGACGCCCTGCGTGCATTCGCCCTCCCAGTCCGGCACGTTCCGTATATCCACAATGGCACAGCCGCCGTGAAAATGATATGCCCGGCCAAACTGCGGCGCGATGGCCCACGCGCCCGCTTCGTCGATGTAGCCCCACAGGCCCGATGCATCGTCGCAGGAAGGCCAGAGGGTCGGCTCCTCCGCCGCAGCACAGGTACACAGCACCAGCAATGCCAGAACAATGGACAGCAGCCTCCTCATCCTTATGACCTCCCCTTTTTCTATATAGTGTAACGTATTCTGACAGGAAAATGTTCCCGATTTCCGACAAATTTCCGCCGGACTCCTCGCGCGCGCGCGCGTAATAATTATTGTAGAAAAAGTCTTCCCTTTGGGCGCCGAAAGTGTTATACTATTTATGATGGGCTAAAAGCTTTTTTCGGTTTTCCCATCCGCGAAAACGTTTGAAATTCCCCGCATGGCGGGTTTGACCCCTAAAGAGGTGAAAATCATGGCAGAAGAACTCGAACTGACAGGGCAGGAAATCGACAACGCCACGCAAGCCACCGGCGAATACGGCGAGGAACAGATTCAGGTGCTGGAAGGCCTTGAAGCCGTCCGCAAGCGTCCCGGCATGTACATCGGCTCCACCGATGCGCGCGGTCTGCATCATCTGGTTTATGAGATTGTGGATAACTCTGTGGACGAGGCCCTTGCAGGCTTCTGTAAGCGCATCGATGTAACGCTGCACAAGGATGGCTCCGTATCCGTGAAGGACGACGGCCGCGGCTTCCCCGTGGGCATCCATCCCAAGATGGGCCGTCCCGCCGTTGAGGTCTGCCTGACAGTGCTGCATGCCGGCGGCAAGTTCGGCGGCGGCGGCTACAAGGTGTCCGGCGGTCTACACGGCGTGGGCGCATCGGTCGTGAACGCGCTGTCGAAGTCCCTCACTGTCACCGTGCATCAGGATGGCAAGATCCATCAGCAGGAGTACGCCCGCGGCAAGTACCTGTACGACCTGAAGGTCATCGGCGAGACCGACGTGACCGGCACGATCATCCGCTTCCTGCCGGATATCATCTCCGAGGATAATCCCGACGGCATCTTCGAAGCAGGCGTAACCTTCGAACACGACGTGCTGAAGAAGCGCCTGCGCGAAATGGCCTTCCTGAACAAGGGCATCCGCATCGTCTTCACCGACGAAAGGCCGGAAGAAGCAATCGTACACGATTATTGCTACGAGGGCGGCCTGCGCGAGTTCGTCAAGTATCTCAACCGCAACAAGGAGGTTCTCTTCCCCGAGCCCATCTACACCGAGGGCATCAAGGACGGCGTACTGGTCGAGGTTGCGATGCAGTACAACGACTCCTACAACGAGAACATCTACCCCTTCGTCAACAACATCGCCACCCCCGACGGCGGCACCCACCTGACCGGCTTCACCACCGCGCTGACCAGCGCCATCAACGATTACGGCCGCAAGTACAAGGTGCTCAAGGACAGCGAGGCGAACCTCAAATCCGAGGACGTGAAGGAGAGCCTGACCGCGGTTGTCTCCGTCAAAATGGAGGACCCGCAGTTCGAGAGCCAGACCAAGTCGAAGCTCGGCTCCGGCCACGTGCGCGGCATCGTCAACGATCTGGTCAAGGAGGAGCTCTCCACCTATCTGGAGGAGAATCCCCCCGTCGCCCGCAGCATCGTCGAGCGCTGCGTAAGCGCCCAGCGCGCCCGCGAGGCTGCCCGCAAGGCCCGCGAGGCAACCCGCCGCAAGACCGTACTGGAGAGCGCTTCCCTGCCCGGCAAGCTGGCCGACTGCTCCGAGCGCGACCCCAGCAAGTGCGAGATCTTCCTCGTCGAGGGTGACTCTGCAGGCGGCAGCGCCAAGGAAGGCCGCGACCGTCACTTCCAGGCAATCCTGCCTCTGCGCGGCAAGATCCTGAACGTGGAAAAGACCCGCCTGGACAAGGCGCTGGGCAATCAGGAAATCAAATCCATGCTGACGGCCTTCGGCTGCGGCTTCGGCGATGAATTCGACGAGACCAAGCTGCGCTACCACCGCATCGTCTGCATGACCGACGCGGACGTGGACGGCGCGCACATCCGCATCCTGATGCTGACCTTCTTCTACCGCTACATGCGTCCCCTGGTGGAAAAGGGCTATGTCTACGCCGCCATGCCTCCGCTATACAAGGTCACCAAGGGCAAGTTCGAAAAGTACGTGTACAACGACGAGGAGCTGCAGGCCCTTCTGGATGAGATCGGCCGCGAGCCCAAGCCGGAGATCCAGCGCTACAAGGGCCTTGGCGAAATGTCCGCAGAGCAGCTGTGGATGACCACCATGAACCCTGCCACCCGCACGATGATGCGCATCACCCCCGAGGACGCCGCCGAGGCCGACCAGATCTTCACCCTGCTCATGGGTGATCAGGTTGAGCCGCGCCGCAAGTTCATCGAGGAGAACGCGGATCTGGTCAAGGATCTGGATATTTAACGGAGATAAATCATGAGCAATATTCAAGATAAACTCATCCCGGTCAATCTGGAACAGGAGATGAAGAAGAGCTTCATTTCCTACGCCATGGCGGTTATCATCGACCGTGCGCTGCCTGACGTGCGCGACGGCCTGAAGCCGGTGCACCGCCGCATCCTCTACGATATGCACGAGCTGGGCATGACCCCGGATAAGCCCTACCGCAAATCCGCCCGTCTGGTCGGCGACGTGCTGGGTAAGTTCCACCCCCACGGCGACTCCTCCGTCTATGACGCGATGGTGCGCCTCGCCCAGCCCTTCAACATCCGCTACACGCTGGTGGATGGTCAGGGTAACTATGGCTCCGTGGACGGCGACGGCGCGGCGGCCATGCGATACACCGAGGCGCGCATGTCCAAGCTCTGCCCCCACCTGCTGGAGGGTATCGAAAAGGACACCGTCGATTTTTACCCCAACTTTGACGAAACGCTCATGCAGCCCGCCGTACTGCCCGCACGCTTCCCCAACCTGCTGGTCAACGGCTCCAGCGGCATCGCCGTCGGCATGGCCACCAACATCCCGCCCCACAACCTGGGCGAGGTCATCGACGGCGTTATCTGCATGATCGACAACCCTGAGTGCACCATCGACGATCTGATGGAGCACATCAAGGGTCCGGACGTCCCCACCGGCGGCATCATTCTGGGCCGCAGAGGCATCCGCGAGGCATACTACACCGGTCATGGCCGCATCGAGGTGCGCGCCAAGACCAACATCGAGGAGATGCCGAACAACCGCTGCCGCATCGTCGTCACCGAGATCCCCTATCAGGTCAACAAAGCCAAGCTGGTGGAGAAGATCGCGGAGCTCGGGCACGACAAGCGCGTGGAGGGCATCAGCGACATCCGCGATGAGTCCGACCGCGAGGGCATGCGCATCGTCATTGAGCTGAAGAAGGATGTGCACCCGCAGGTGGTGCTGAACTTCCTGTACAAGCACACCTCCCTGCAGGAGACCTTCGGCGCAAACATGCTGGCGCTGGTCAACGGCCAGCCCAAGGTGCTGCCCCTGCGCGACATGGTGTACTACTATCTGGAGCACCAGAAGGACGTAGTTACCCGCCGCACGAAGTTCGAGCTCAACAAGGCACAGGCCCGCGCTCATATTTTGGAGGGTCTGCTCAAGGCTCTGGATCACATCGACGAGATCGTGTCCATCATCCGCGGGAGCAAGGACACCGCCACTGCCAAGACATCCCTGATGGAGCGCTTCCTGTTCTCCGAGAAGCAGGCACAGGCCATCCTGGACATGCGTCTGGCCCGCCTGACCGGTCTGGAGCGTGACCGTCTGCAGGCCGAATATGATGATCTGCAGGTGGAGATTGCCCGTCTGCAGGGTATCCTTGCTGACGAAGCCAAGCTGATGGACGTTATCAAAACCGAAATCACCGCCATCAAGGAGAAGTTCTCCGACGAGCGCCGCACAGAGCTGACCACCATCGACGGCGAAATCGACGTGGAAGACCTGATTGCCGAGGAGGGCATGGTTGTCACCCTGACCAAGCAGGGCTACATCAAGCGCATCACCAAGTCCGCCTATCGCAGCCAGAACCGCGGTGGCCGCGGCGTTTCCGGCATGACCACCAAGGAAGAGGACTACGCGGTGCAGATGCGCGTGGTCGGCACGCATGACGAGATCATGTTCTTCACCAACCTTGGCCGCGTGTACATGATCAAGTGCTACCAGATCCCCGAGGCAGGCCGTCAGGCCCGCGGCACAGCCATCATCAACCTGCTGCAGATTGCCTCGGGTGAAAAGGTCACGCGCATGGTGCCTGTGCCCAAGGGGACGGATGTGAGCGAGTATAACCTCGTCATGGCCACCCGCGACGGCATGATCAAAAAGACCCCCTACGAGGACTTCCGCAACCTGCGCAAGAATGGCCTGATCGCCATCGTCCTCAAGGAGGGCGACGAGCTGATCGGCGTGGAGCTGACAAACGGCAGCAACGAGGTGCTGCTGTCCAGCCGCAAGGGCATGTGCATCCGCTTCAATGAGAGCCACGTGCGCCCGATGGGCCGCTCCTCCATGGGCGTGAAGTCCATGAAGCTGACTGAGGGTGACGAGATCATCGATATGGCGCCCATCGAGGAAGGCGCGACGATCCTTGCCATCACCGAGCACGGCTACGGCAAGCGCACCGACCCGGATGAGTACCGCGAACAGGGCCGTAACGGCAAGGGCGTGCGCGCCATCAACCTGACGGAAAAGACCGGCGATCTCGCAGCGCTGCTGCTGGTGCACGAGGATGAGGACATCCTGCTCATCACCGACGACGGCACCATCATCCGTACTCCGGCGGAAAGCATCCGCCTCTGCGGCCGCACGGCTCAGGGCGTACGCGTGATGAAGCTGCAGGAGGGCAGCAAGGTCATCGGCGTAGCCCGCGCAGAGAAGGAGGAAGAAGCCGACGCAGCCGCCATCGCTGCCGAAATGAACGGCGGCAATACAGAGGAATCTCCCGCAGAGGCTGACTCTGTAACGGAAGAAACCACTCCTGACACTGACATTTGATAACCACAAATAAACATAAACCGGCGAGCTTGCGTCTTTCCAGCCAGCTCGCCGCTGAACAAAAAACGACCGGGAGACGCCGCCCACGCAGAGACGGAATCTCCCGGTCATTTTGTTATCCACAGGTCATTCACAAATGAGGCGGCGCTGCTCCCCCGGGCCGTTCAGCTCCGCATGATCACCGCAGACGACCATGTGCTGATCAGGCCAAAGCGCATCGTTCCAGAAGCGCCAGCACTCATGATCGCCCGAAGACATGGGCAGCGCCAGCAGCGTCTCTCCGGTGGCAAAGCGGATGGTCAGGTCGCCCAGCTGGTTCACCGCGACCTCTGTGACCATCATGCCGTTCAGGCGCTGACACAGCAGCTTCACCTGCTCGAACAGGCGGCGCTCCGTGTCCGGCCAGTCATCCGGGAAGTCAAGCTCGTCCAGGCCCTCGGCGCGCCATTTTTCGCACTGCGCGTCGGACGGCTCAAAATAGTCGATGCGATCAAAGAGAATCGCTTCCTTCGTCGCCATGCGGTAGCTGCACTGGATGTGCAGATGATACTCATGCCCCTCCGGGCCGAAGGTCATCGTCAGCATGTCCGCCGCATAGCCCACAAAAGTCAGCGGCTGCCCCAGTAAACCGTCAAGGCGGGCCTGCACGAAGGGCAGTTCCTGTTTTCTCATACGTTCCTTTCATCGGTCACAGCAGCATGCAGGGCGCGTCACCCAGCATCTTCCGCTGATCCAGCAGGCAGAAGGGATGCCCCGCCGGATCAAGCATGACCGTCCAGCTGTCGGAGAACTGTTCCGGTGCGACGCTTGCGCCCAGCTCCTTCGCCAGCTCAATCGCCGTTTCCACGTCCTCCGCCATGAAATCAAGATGCGCCATCTGCTGCTGCATGCCCGGCTGTTCCGGCCATACAGGCGGCACATACGCCGGGTTCTGCTGGAAGGTGATCCCCGGATATGCGCCCTGTGCCGTACCAGCGGGGGCGATCACAGCGTATTCCTCCGAGGAGAAGACGACCATCCAGCCCGTCAGGCTGCTGTAGAACTCCGCCAGCGCCTGCGCATCCGGGCAGTCCAGCACGGCAGAATACAGCCTGACCGCGGGGTTCTGTGCCATCGGGATTCCTCCTTTATTCCGCGCTCTCCGGGCGCACCAGCTCCACTCCGTCCCCATACACAACAAGGTCATCCGTTTCGCCGCTTTCATCCATCAGCCGCCAGCATTCCTCGCCGCCGGAAGTATCCAGCAGCACGTTCAGCGTCGCGCCGCAGGCAAAGCACAGCGTCATGTCCCCCAGATGGTTGAGCATGACGGTCTGGACAGTCATGCCGGAAAGGTCGGCGTTGAGCCGGTCGAGGCATTCATCGAGACGGTTCGCGCCAGGCTCGTCAGAGCGGAAATCCTCCGGGATGTAATCATGCTCGTAGCCCATCTGCTCCCACATCTGCCACATGCTCTCGGCGGGCTGGTACACATCATTGCGGGCCAGAATCACGCCGCCCTGCTCCATCATGCGGTAGTAGCACTGAATGCGCAGCGTCGTCCCCTGCTCGCCAAAGGACAGGCAGAGCATGTCTGCCTGACGGGCAGCGACGGTCAGCGGCTGCTTGATCAGCATATTCAAACGGGTCTGGACAAGGGTGAGTTCGGTGATGTTCATGTTGATCCTTTCATCAAAAACGGAGACGGCCCAGCCATTGAGCCGCCTCCGGATGGGGCATTACTTGCCCTCGAACGCATTCATGACAGCCTCTGCCATCGCGTCGCGCTCACACTGGGCCTTATGGCGCACGGGCAGACTGCGCAGCGCCTTGACCTGCTGGGGCACCTTCACGCCGGTCACCTTTTCCAGCATTTCGCTGCATTCAAAGGCGTCCAGACCCTCGACGGCCTCCTTGCCCTCCACAGCGGAAAGCACGTCGGCAGCAAACTTGTAGGGGCTGGCTGTGGACACGATCACGGCAGGCGTCATATCGCCGGTCTTCTCGCGGTACTCGCGCAGGACGTGGCTGGCCACGGCGGTGTGGGTATCCATCAGGTAGTGATCCTGCTCATAGCGGGTACGGATCTCTTCCGCGCACTGCTGGTCATCCGCATAGCCCGCGTTGAACACGCTGTTCATCCACTCCTGACGCTGCTCTCCAATGCAGTAGGAGTAAGACTCCTTGAGCTGCTTCATCCACGTGGAAATCAGCTCACCATCGCGGTCAGCGCACTCGAACAGCAGACGCTCGAGGTTGGAGGAGATCAGGATGTCCATGGAGGGAGAGGTGGTCTTGAAGAACTGACGGCGAGTATCGTACACACCGGAACGGAAGAAGTCCGTCAGGACATTGTTGCGGTTGGAGGCGCAGATCAGCTTGCCGACAGGCAGACCCATGCTGCGGGCATAGTACGCAGCCAGAATGTTGCCGAAGTTGCCGGTAGGTACAACAAAGTTAACCGGGTCGCCCACAGTAATAGCGCCGGCGTTGAGCAGATCCGCATACGCGCTGAAGTAGTACACAATCTGCGGCACGAGGCGGCCGAAATTGATGGAGTTGGCAGAGGACAGCACCTTGCCCTTCTCATTCACGGCAGCGTTGAATTCAGCGGAGCCGAAGAGGGTCTTCACGCCGGTCTGGGCATCGTCAAAATTGCCGTTGATGGCGATGACATGGGTGTTATCGCCGCCGGTGGTGGTCATCTGCAGCTTCTGCACGTCGGATACGCCATCGGTGGGATAAAACACGGTGCAGGAGGTGCCGGGCACATCCTTGAAGCCCTCCAGCGCCGCCTTGCCGGTATCGCCGGAAGTAGCCACGAGAATCGAGACCTCGCGCTCTTCGCCGTTCTTGCGGGCAGAAAGGGTGGTCAGATGGGGCAGCAGCTGCAGCGCCATGTCCTTGAAGGCCAGCGTCGGGCCATGGAACAGCTCCAGCACCCACGTTTCGTCATCCAGCTTCTTCATCGGCGCGATGGCAGGATCGTCGAACTTCTTCGGATCGTAGGCCGCAGCCAGCGCCGCGTCAATCTCGGGAATGGAGAAGTCCTCCAGGTAGGTGCGCAGGATGGCAGATGCACGCTGGCAGTAGTCCATCTGGGTCAGCTCGGTCAGCTTCTTGTGGGAGATGGGCGGGAACATGGCAGGCACATACAGGCCGCCGTCAGGCGCAAGGCCATAGAGGATCGCCTGAGACGCAGTCACAGCCGTGCCGCCGCGGGTGGAGAAGAAGGACATCGGTATCACGCTCCAAATCTATTTCTGATGGCAGGTATATGCTGAGCTTGATCAAAACAGCGCACCAGGCCGCTGTTCTGGTGAAGGTCAGCACACTGTATACAATCCACATTGCAAAAGCAAAGCAACAGGGCGGCAGCACAAGCACCACCGCCCTGAATGTGGCATCTTTTAGATCACATAGCCCTTGCAGTAGTCAGGCAGCGTATCGGGATCGGCGCTGACGGACAGCACGAAGGTCACGTCATGCTTCTGGCCATACTCTTCCAGGCTGGCGAAGAACCAGTCAGCAGCGGTTACGTCAATCTTGATCAGCTTCAGGAACGCATCAATGAAGACGGTGCTGATGTCGTAGTTGCTGGCCAGCATGCCGCCCAGGAAGCCCAGGAACATCTCGGCGCTGTTGACGCGATAATCGTTCACGTTCACAAAACGGACAGCGCGGTCGATCTCGTACATGTAGCTGTTGTCCTTATCGAGGAAGACAACATTGCCGGCAGTGGTCTTGGCGGTCTCGTTGGTCATGTCGATGAGCCGCTTGGTCTTGCCGGAACCCTTGATGCCTGCGATAATCTTAATCATGGGGAAAACGCCTCCTTGTGTGAGAATAATCTCTGCATTGATTATAAACCATTTTGGCCAAAGATGCAATCCCTGAACGGAAGATTCCTGCAAATTGGGTGCACTTTCACCCATTTTGACCGGAAATCCGGCGTTCGCGCGCGACATTTATTCACGCTTGCTATTTTCTTTCGCCAGCATCCCCAGCAATTCCTGCCTGTTCAGGTGCGGAAGTACACGTTTAGTACAACCGGGCAGCGACGGATCAATGCCGCAGATGGCTGCATACTCGCACCACTGGCAGGCAGACCACTGCGATGTCTCCGCCGGGCTGACAGATACATCGCCCTCGCGGATGCCATCGGCCAGCATGGCTGCCACCTCCTGCGTGTGAGCCAGCAAAGCCTGCATTTCCCCGGGCGTATAGGCCGGGGCATGAGCATACAGATTTCCCTTGGAGGTGAAGATCGTTCCGAGAGAAAAACCGCCCTCAGTGTCCATCGCGTCCACTACCTCCACATCTGCCAGCACCACGCCTTCCAGGCGAAGCTGCTTCGCGATGGCCTTTTCGGCCGCCTCCTTCACATCCTCCGCGTCCACCAGCGGATCGCGGACAGTGAAGTAGAATGCTCCTGCCGGCTCGCCGTTCATGCCCTGCGACGCCGCCTGCAGGTAGAGCATCAGCTGCAGCTGCAATCCATACCACAGCCGGGTGGGGTCGATGTCCCTGCGGCTGGATTTGTAGTCTATCACCCGCAGATATACGCCCTTGTCACCCTTCCAGCGGTCAATGCGGTCGATCTTGCCTCGCAGAGCAATGCGTCGTCCATCCTTCAGCGTCAGCACAACCGGCGGCAGTCCACCCTCCTCGCCAAAGACAACCTCTTCGCCCACGGTGGTGAAGCGGCTGCTGACTGCATGGCGCGTAAAGAGCCACGCTGCCCGCCTGACCGTGCGGACATATTTCTCGCCCTGCAGGCGCTGCGCCGGAGTTTCCGACAGCGGACCGTCAGACCAGGCCTGCGTCAGCGGTGCAAGCACCCCGTCCATCAGGCGGTCTACCTCCTCCTCCGGCAAGTCCGGCCAGGACGGATGCTGCATGGCTGCGCCCGCATAGCCCTGAAGCGCCGCATGATAGAAGTCGCCCGCATCGCTGGCCTCAAAAGCAAAGCGCTCACGCTTGACGGGTTTAAGGCCATAATCTACATAGTGCTGATACGGACATGCCGCAAACTTCTCAAGACGACTGATGGACACCACGTCCTGCGTGAAAATACGTCTCGTCTGCTCAGGCGGCAGTTTTTCGCCGCCCACACGTGCAGACAGGCTGGCAATGACCTGCCGCATGCGTTCATGCCAGTCAGGGTTCTGCCAGAGCCACTGCAGCGCCTGAAGCCATTGCGGCTCCAATCCTCCCAGCTCGCCGTCCGCCATGGCACGCAGACGCAAAGCAAGGCCATCCAGCGCCATTTGAGGCGAAAGGGGGGCGTCATCCGATCCGTCTGCCGTCACACCGCCGGTGATGGTAAGCTCGGGAAACATCGCTTTCATATCGTCAATCAGGCCGGAAGGACGCAAAGCTGCTCCGTCCTGCCCTCCCTGCGAGAAGGTCACCAGCAGTCTCTCCCGCGGAAGCGCCAGCGTACGGTAGAAGTCGGACTGCCTCAGCGCGGCAGTTTCCTGCCGGGTCAAACCAATGGCGCGCCGCATCGCATCCGAGAGCGTACGTCGTTCGCTTTCCGTAATCAAACTGTCCATGCCGCTGCCCAGCACGCCGTCCTGCATCCCGCACAGCACCAGTGCATCAGTCCGGCCCGTCAGCAGATGTCCCGCCTCGCCCAGCATCACAGCGTCCGGCTGGGGCGGCAGGCTGCTGATGGCTGCCCCGGTCAGGCCTGCTTCCACAAACCGCGCCACATCCTTCATCGCCGCGCGATGTTCACCAAGCAGGGCATACAGCTGATCCAGCAGATCCATAATGATCTGCCACACCTGCCGGTTCTGTGCAGCTTCGGCGGCCATACCGCGGCGCAGCAGCTCCTCCTCGCGCGCAAGCAGCTTCTGATAAGCGCCGACATCCTCCAGAAGCAGGAATACCGCTTCCATAGACTGTGTGGCGCTCTTTGCGCTGCGCAGCCGTTCGCGCAGACTCTCCACAGGCGCAATGAGCCGCTGCCGCAGCGCTTCGGTACTCTCCGCAGCGTCACCCCGCGTAAAGGGCTTTGTCCATTTACCTCGGTTCACGCCGTTTTCAATCGCGTAGTTCTCCAGCCGATGCGCTTCCTCTGCCGTCAGGGGGGAAAAGCCGCTCTTCGCCATATGCAGCACGTCAGCAGACGCATAGCCGCCCGTCGCGCTGCGCAGCGCCCCCAGCAGCATCCTGCACAGGCCGTGCCGCAGCGCGCTGTCCTTTCGGGCAGCGAAAAATGGAATACCTGCCGCCGCCAGCGTCACGGACAGAATGCCCGGCATGGCAGATGCATCCGCCATGGCGACGGCCATATGCTGCCACGCCGTTCCGTCTTCATGCCATGCACGCAGCTGCTGCGCAATATATGCCGCCTCAGCATAAGGATTTGCTGCCGCGTGCACCGCAATCACGCTGCTGTCGCCCTTGAACACGGCTTCCTTCCGCGTAAACAGATGCCGTTCCAGATGCGTCAGCGCCGCGTGACGGCCATCATCGTCCCGCAGCGGCAGATAGCGCCATTGCACAGGCACGCCACGTGCCTGCAGCTGCTCCATCAAATCGGCAGCACTGCGCCGCTGGGTCAGGAAAATACGTCCGTCCGCTGCGTCGCGGGCGTCCATGGTCATGGTTACAGTCACGCCCTCGCAGATCGCCGCCGCTTCCGTCAGCAGCTCGCACATGGGCTGGGGCAGCACGTCAAAGCCATACACAAACAGCGTCACGCCATCCATCACGCCGCTGGATGCAAGGCGGCGAACGATCTCCCGCTGCTGCATGGTCTCATCAGCAAAACGTCCTTCTATCACAGACAGATACGCCGCCCAGATCAGGGCAATGTCCGTCTCCTTGGCCTTCAGTGCGCCGGAAGGCATGCTGTCCGCATGCTCACGGATGGCCTCCGGCGTCAGGCCCGCGCGCTGCAAATCGGCAATCAGCACGCTCAGCTTATCCGGAAGCCCCGGGGTAAGCGCCACGCGCCGATAATAAACCAGCTCCTCCTGACAAAGCGTGAGCGCCTGCGCAATGGCCATGCTCCGCCCCCGGTCATCCAGCGCTGCAAGACCGTTATGCCCGCCTGCTTCCCTGATGCGCCGCGTGAGCCGGCGGGGCGACAGCACGTCTATGTCCATCAGGCCCGGCAGCGCCAAACCCTCCACCAGCTCCCGCTCCGCCTGCAACGTGTACTGCTCCGGTACCAGCAGGATGACCCTGCCGCCGCGGGCATGGCACTCCTTCACCTGCGGCAGAATGTACGGCAGGAGTTGCCCCGCACGGGCGCCCACGATCTGAACCTGCGGCATGGACAGCGCTCCTTTCATGATCACAATTTTGTTTCTTTATTATAACACACATTGACGCGCTCTGCCAACCGTGCTATGATGGAAAATGGATTAGTATGTACAAAGGAGTATCCTTTATGAACGATATCCCCCGCAAGCCTCGCCCAAACGGAGTCAAGAAGCCCTTCCGCCGCAAGCACGCCGCATCCGCCTGCGGCGCTCACCAGCCCGCTGCAGGGCCTGAAAAGGTATCCGCTTCTGCAGTGCGCGAATTCCGCTTCACCTGTCCCGTCGCTGCACAATGCGGCGGCTGCCAGCTGCAGCGCATGACCTACCCTGAGCAGCTGCGCGTCAAGCAGCAGAAGGTCGAGCAGCTTTTATCCGGCCTGTGTCCAGTCGAGCCCATCCTCGGTATGGAGAATCCCTTCCATTACCGCAGCAAGGTGCACGCCGTACTGTCGGTGGACAAACGCGGCACGCCCTTCAGCGGCGTATATGCCATGGGAACGCATCGCGTCGTACCAGTCAGGAGCTGCCTGATCGAGGATCAGCGCGCCGACCGGATCATTCAGACCATCGTCGGCATGCTCCCCCGTTACAAGCTGCGCATCTACAATGAATATACCCATCGCGGCTTCCTGCGGCACATCCTCATCCGCACAGGCAGCGTCACCGGGCAGATCATGGTGGTGCTTGTCTCAACTGCACTCGAGTTCCCCGGCGGCAAGGCTTTCGTCGCCGAGCTGGTGGAGAAGCATCCGGAGATCACGACCGTTGTGCTCAACGTGAATCAGCGTGAAACAAGCATGGTGCTGGGGAAAAAGGAAGTCACCCTTTATGGCCCGGGCTATATGGAGGACGAGCTTTGCGGCAAGCGCTTCCGTATCAGCCCGCAGAGCTTCTATCAGGTCAACGCCCGGCAGACGGAGGTTCTCTACCGCACTGCCATCGAATACGCCGCCCTGAGCGGCAAAGAAACCCTGCTGGACGCTTACTGCGGCACAGGAACGATCGGCCTGTGCGCCTCCGACGGCGCAAAATCCCTTATCGGTGTGGAGCTGAACGCTGACGCGGTTCGCGACGCCAAAGAAAACGCCCGCCTCAACGGCGTGACCAATGCCCGCTTCTTCTGTGACGATGCGGGCCGCTTCATGGTCAAGATGGCCAAAGACGGCCTTCCGCTGGACGTGCTCATCATGGATCCGCCCCGCGCCGGCAGCGACGAGAATTTTCTCTCCTCCGCGCTGACCCTCATGCCTGCACGCATCGTGTATGTCTCCTGCAATCCGGAGACGCTTGCGCGCGACGCAGCATTCCTCGTCAAAGGCGGTTACCGCGCCGTCAAGGCCGTCCCGGTTGACATGTTCCCCTGCACGGAGCACATTGAGACCGTCATGCTTTTCACAAGGGATTCTGCCGGCCGCATGGCATGAGGATCATTGCGGTACGCGTCTGCCGTCATGTATGTAAAACACAATCCGTATGCCTCAAAAAGGGCATGCCCCTCTTGCAAACCCCGCGCGCTTCATGGTACAATAACAACATTCACCAAAATAACCACAAGGAGGCCGACGTTCCATGAAAACTCCCCGGCTCCGTCCTTTGCTGCCCATCCTTGCCGTGCTGCTGGCAATCTGGCTCCTGTGCATGCCTGCCGTGGCTGACGTTACCATCCCTGCTCATACCACCGTCATCGCGGCCGAAGCCTTCCGTTATGACCTTTCTCTCTCCGGTACGCTGTCCCTGCCCGACGGACTGCTTGTGATCGGCGACCGCGCCTTCGAGGGCTGCACCGGCCTGACCGGTTCCCTTGTGATCCCCCGCGGCGTCACCACCATCGGCTCCCGTGCCTTTGCCGACTGCACCGGCCTGACCGGCGTGGTCTATATCCCCGCCACCGTTACCTCTCTGGCCGATGACGCCTTTGAAGGCACGAGCCTCAAGCTCCTCATCGGCTCCGATGACGGCTCCGGCGACATCGGCTCCGACACCGACCTGCCCGGCGGCGATTCCTCCGAGGATGACGGCGACGTGGTCACCATGACCGACCTCCCCGAGGGCATCGCCTACGAGATGACAGCCGAGGGTGCGGTGATCACCGGCTATTCCGGCGCGCTGGATGCTCAGCTGTCCATCCCGGCAACCATCAGCGGCATTCCTGTCGTTGCCATCGGCGATTACGCATTCCAGGACTGCTATGGTCTGACCGGCAGCGTCACCATCCCCGCAACGGTTCGCCGCATCGGAACAGGCGCGTTCTTCGGCTGCAGCAGCCTTGACGGCGCCGTGTCCATCCCGGCAGGCGTAGAGGAAATCGGCGATTACGCATTCTATGAGTGCTTCAGCCTGACTGGCGGACTTACCCTGCCTGCCACGGTCAAGAGCGTCGGTGACAGCGCCTTCGCCTTCTGCGAGAGCATGACCGGCTCCCTTTCCCTGCCCGCCAGCGTAACGCTGGGCGCGCGTTGCTTCCAGGGCGCAGGCTTCACGGGCAGCATCACCATCCCCGCAACCATGGATCTGGGTGCAAACGTCTTCGTCGGCACCGGGCTGAACGTAACCTATGAAGCGCCCGGCTTCACCTATGAGCAGGTCGACCTTGTTGTCACCCTCACGGGCTGGAACGGCCCTGTCGATGCCGGATTGACCATCCCCTCCACCATCGACGGCGGCTACGTGACCGGCATTGCACCCGAAGCCTTTGCAGACATTGGCCTGAAGGGGACAATCGTCATCCCCAGCAGCGTGGTGTACATCGGCGATTCCGCCTTCCGCAGCAACCCCGGAATCACCGCCATTTCCTTCTCCCGCGGCCTGCAGACCATCGCGGCCTATGCCTTTGCCGACTGCACGGGTCTGAGCGGCGAGATCGTTCTGCCCTCCACCGTAGAATCGCTTGATGCGACCGCCTTTGAGGGAACCGGCGTAACCGTCACCATCGCAGAAGCTGAATAATCTGCCGCGCTCCCGAAGCACCTTATCGCCTCGGGAGCGTTTTGTCATTCATTACTGATCATCGGAGGTCATCCGCATGTACAAAGAGCTTCAGCACATCATTGACGCCAGCCGGCGCATCGTCTTCTTTGGCGGAGCGGGCGTGAGCACAGAATCGGGCATTCCCGACTTCCGCAGCGTGGACGGGCTGTATCATCAGCAGTTTGACGAGCCCCCGGAAACAATCCTTTCCGCAAGCTACTTCCGCCGAAGGACCAGCGACTTCTACCATTTTTACCGTCAGAAAATGCTCCCGCTCGACGCCCAGCCCAACGCTGCCCATCTGTTTCTTGCTGATCTGGAACGCGCAGGCCGCTTGACCGCCGTCATCACACAGAACATCGACGGCCTCCATCAAAAGGCCGGCAGCAAAACCGTTCTGGAGCTTCACGGCAGCATCTACCGTAACCACTGTCTCCGCTGCAGCCGCGGTTATGGCCCGGAGATCATCCGTGACAGCACAGGGCTGCCCAAGTGCAGCTGCGGAGGCGTAATCAAGCCAGACGTCGTCCTGTATGAGGAAGGGCTTGACGATGACGTGGTGTCCGCCGCCATCCGACACATCCGCCAGGCTGACGCGATGATCATCGCCGGCACCAGCCTGACGGTCTATCCGGCTGCAGGGCTGATCCGCTACTTCCGCGGCAAGCATCTTGTCCTCATCAACCGCGACGCAACGCCCATGGACGATGACGCCGACCTCATCATCCACGACAGTGTCGGCAAGGTCTTCTCATCTCTCACCGCCACGCCCCTGTCCACGGAGGAAAACGTATGATCATCAGCCTGAGTACGCTCTTCGCCCCCTCCTCCAAGGAGCGCCTGACAGAGGCTGTCAAGCTTCGCACCTCCTGCCGATCCTATCGCGGCGCGCCTGCCATCGCCGACTTCTCGGCGCTTTCCTACTACACCAGCCGCTATGCCCTGCCCGGCGCACGTCTCGCGCTTCTGCCGGTCGATGATTCCTTCTTCACCGGCACGCTGCTGGGAATGAAGCGCATCACCGGCTGCCGGATGGTTGCGGCGGTCATTATCTCCGGCGACGAGCCCCGCGCCCGCATCCATGCCGGGATTCTGGGCGAAGCCTTCGTTCTGGAAGCAACGTCCTTGGGGCTGGGCACCTGCTGGAACACCGGCACCTACCGGCGAAAGAACCTGCAAACAGCCCTGTCCGCCAATGAGATGGTCTTGTGCGTCATTGCGGTTGGCATCCCCGCTGCCCCCCTGACCGCGCCCCGAACCCGCCACCGCAAGCCTCCCGAGCATTTCTGCCGCGGACAATGGCGGGAATGGCCTGAGCAGCTCCTGACCGCCGCCGTGCTTGTTCAGCAGGCTCCGTCCGCAATGAACATGCAGCCGTGGACGCTCTATGTCGGCGCAGAGGGCGCATTCGTCGTGGACGCCAACGAGCGGGCCCAGCTTGATGTCGGCATTGCCCTGTGTCATGCCGAGCTTGCGCTGACCATCCCCCATACCTGGCACTTCGGCACAGAGCGGGGCGATCCTCTGGCATGGGCGAAGGTGAAGTGATGCGCGCGATGGCAGAGGCAGGCGCCTGCCGGGCTTTGATGCCGCAGTCGTCAGCGCTGCCTTTACAAGCGCTGCCCAGTTCGATCAGACTGGTACCTGGCGCTCCTGACCTGCCCTGAATTGTTCCGAATCCAGTACAATCAGCACGCCGGATTGACATGCTTTGTCCCGGCGTGCTATACTTTTGCCATTGCGAGGAGAGGAGGACGGCTGCATTGGATATCACCTTCAAGGGAGCAGAGGGCGCGTTCAACTTCCGCGCCGCCGCGATCATCGTGCACGAAGGCCGCATCCTCATCATGCAGGACGAGGGCATCCCCCACGATTACCTGCCCGGCGGACGCGTTCATCTGCATGAGCCGGCCGAAGCTGCCCTGACCCGTGAGCTCCGCGAAGAATTGGGGATTGAGCTTCCGCCGCATCGCCTTGTTTTCATGGCCGAGAGCTTCTTCACGCTGAATGGCATGCGCTATCATGAGCTGTGCCTGTATCACCTGATGGAAGCCCCGCCGAAGCTGCTGGCCCGCGGCGACGCTTTCACCCGAATCGAGGGGAGCGAGGTACATCATTTCCGCTGGGTGGACTTTTCAGCGCTGGCTCAGCTTTCCTTCTTTCCGGTTTTCCTTAAGGAACGCATCTTCTCCATGCCGGATACACCGGAGTTCATCTCCCTTGACAGCGACAGGCCGTCGTCTCCGGGCATGAAAAACAGCATGGCCCGCCCTTGACCCCCAAAGGGGCTTCACCCCTTCAAAACCCGTTTTGCGATCGGGTTAACGCCTCCCTTTTACTGCTTCTGCATGATCACTATTTGAAAGGATGATTCTTATGGCTTCCATCGATACCAAATGTGTACAGGCCGGCTACACTCCCGGCAACGGCGAACCCCGTCAGATTCCGATCGTTCAGTCCACTACCTTCAAGTATGCCACCTCCGAGGACATGGGCAAGCTCTTTGACCTCGAAGCCAGCGGCTACTTTTACACCCGTCTCCAAAACCCAACCAATGATTATGTCGCTGCGAAGATTGCTGCGCTCGAAGGCGGCACGGCAGCCATGCTGACCTCCTCCGGTCAGGCAGCCAACTTCTTCGCACTGTTCAACATCTGCAACGCAGGCGATCACATTGTTGCGTCTTCCTCCATTTACGGCGGCACATTCAATCTGATCAGCGTGACACTGAGCAAGATGGGCATCCAGTCCACCTTCGTGTCCCCCGACGCAACCGCGGAGGAGCTGGACGCAGCTTTCCAGCCCAACACTCGCGCCATGTTCGGCGAAACCATTGCAAACCCCGCGCTGACCGTGCTGGATATTGAAAAGTTCGCCGACGCAGCGCACCGCCACGGCGTACCGCTCATCATCGACAACACCTTCCCCACCCCCGTCAACTGCCGTCCCATCGAATGGGGCGCAGACATCGTGACCCACTCCACCACCAAGTATATGGACGGCCATGGCGTTGCCGTCGGCGGCGCGATTATCGACAGCGGCCGGTTCGACTGGATGGCCCATGCTGATAAGTACCCCGGCCTGTGCACCCCTGATGACAGCTATCACGGCATCACCTACGCGGAGAAGTTCGGCAAGGAGGGCGCCTTCATCACCAAGTGTACCAGCCAGCTCATGCGTGACCTTGGCTGCATCCAGAGCCCTCAGCACGCATTCTATCTCAACCTCGGTCTGGAAAGCCTGCATGTCCGTATGCCCCGTCACTGCGAGAACGGTCTGGCAGTGGCCTCCTTCCTCAAGGCGCATCCTGCCGTCAAGGCCGTCAACTACCCCCACCTGCCTGGCGACAAATACTACGACGTAGCCATGAAGTATATGCCTGACGGCGGCTGCGGCGTGGTATCCTTTGAGCTCAAGGGGGGCCGCGCGGCAGCAGAAGCCTTCATGAAGGAGCTGAAGCTGGCGGCTATCGAGACCCATGTGGCCGACGCCCGCACCTGCTGCCTGAATCCCGCCACCTCCACGCACCGTCAGATGACCGAGGAGCAGCTTGCCGCAGCAGGCGTACCCGCAGGACTGGTTCGCATCTCCTGCGGTCTGGAGGGCAAGGATGACCTCATTGCTGATATCGCGCAGGCACTGAAGGCCGTAAGCCTGTGATCGCCAGAATCCAGCAATTCCTGACGTTCATCCTGCTTCTGCTGCCCGCATGGGGGCTGATCCGGTGCCTGTGGCTGCTCCTGCGCAGTTCGCGACGCCGTCCCCGATGGCTTCGCGAACTGGCGGTAGGATCATTCGCTGCGTTCATGGCCGCCGTTCTGTACATGACATTGAAAGGGCAGTGGTCGGCTCCGCTTGAGATGCTTCAGGCTGCCGCCGCACGTCTTGAGACAGGGAATAGAATCCGCCTTCGGCTCTTCCAAACCATCGGACCGCAGCTGAAGCGGCTGCCCAGCACAGATTCTATCACTCAGCTGCTGGGCAACACCCTGCTCTTCATTCCCTGGGGGTTCTGCCTTCCGCTATTGTGGCGACGCTTCCGTACACCGCTGCGGATGATCGGAATGTCGCTGGCACTCACCTGCTTCATTGAGTTTACGCAGCTGTTCATCGGCCGATATGTCGAGCTGGACGATATTCTGCTGAACGCTCTTGGTTCCCTGCTGGGAGCCGGGGGATGGTGGTGTCTGTACCGGTGGTTCCCGCAGCTCGATAAGCTTCTGGAATGAAACCGCCAAAAGGAGAATTGCTATGCACTATACGCACTGTCCCGCCTGCGGGCAGCTGCTGACCGCCCGTCCGCTGGGAGATGAGGGCCTCGTACCCTGGTGCGACGGATGCAGCCGTCCGTGGTTTGACAGCTTTTCGACCTGCATCATTGCCGCTGTGATGAATACCAGCAACGAGGTGCTGCTGCAGCGCGAAAGCCGCCGGCCGGAGATGGAGGTGCTTGTTGCCGGGTATATCAAGCCCGGCGAATCCGCTGAAGCCGCCGCCAGCCGCGAAATCGCAGAAGAAACCGGCCTGACCGTGACCTCGCTGCGCTACATGGGCTCCTGGCCTCATGGCGGCGGCGACCGGCTGATGCTGGGCTTCGCCGCGCAAGCCGAAGGCCGCGCGAACACTGATTCAAGCGAGATCATTTCCGCGCGATGGACCACACTGGATGAAGCTGTCGCCGCGCTGCGCGAGGGCAGCATCGCACAGCAGCTGGTGAACGCCATCAGAGGAGTTTAAGCAGGCCGATTTCCGCTATATCGAAAGGCAACCCCATTGCAAAAATCGCCCGGTGCCATTCATGCAGGCTCCGGGCGATTCTTCATCTCTTAAAAATTACGGGACATATCGTACTTCTCATAGAATTCCTTGCGGAAGTCGAGGAAGCGGTCATTGCGGATCGCTTCGCGGATGTCCTCCATCAGGTGCAACAGGAAGCGCAGGTTATGGATGGACACCAGACGGCCGCCGGTGATCTCGCCCGCACGCAGCAGGTGGCGGATGTAGGCGCGGGAGAAGTTCCGGCAGGTATAGCAATCACATTCTTCGTCAAGCGGGCCCCAGTCCTTGGCGTACTGGGCGTTCTTGATGACGACGCGGCCCTTGCTGGTCATGGCAGTGCCGTTTCGGGCGACGCGGGTCGCCAGCACGCAGTCGAACATGTCCACACCGCGCAGCACGCCTTCAACAAGGCAATCTGCGCTGCCCACGCCCATCAGGTAACGGGGCTTATGCTCGGGCATGTAGGGGCGAATCTTGTCCAGCATGTCATACATGATGGGTTTGGGCTCGCCTACGGACAATCCGCCGATGCCATAACCGATGAAGTCCATGTCTGCAAGCGTCTTGGCGCTCTCGATGCGCAGATCCTCGTAGAACGCGCCCTGCACGATGCCGAACAGCGCCTGATCCTCGCGGGTATGGTGCTTTTTGCAGCGCTCAGCCCAGCGGTGGGTGCGCTCCATGTTCTCCTTGGCGGTCTTGTAATCGCAGGGATAGGGGGAGCAGACGTCGAAGGCCATGGCAATGTCCGCGCCGAGAGCCTGCTGAATGTCCATGGACTCCTCGGGACCGATGAAGTGCCTGCTGCCGTCAAGGTGGCTCTGGAAGGTCACGCCCTCCTCCTTGATCTTACGGATACCTGCCAGCGAAAACACCTGAAATCCGCCGGAATCCGTCAGAATCGGCTTATCCCAGCTCATGAATTTATGCAGGCCGCCGGCCTCCTTGATCAGGTTCTCGCCAGGACGCAGATGCAGGTGGTAGGTATTCGACAGCATGATCTGCGTGCCGATCTCCTCCATCTCGCGGGGCGTCATGGCCTTCACGCAGGCTACGGTGCCTACCGGCATATAGATGGGCGTCTGGATATCGCCATGCGGGGTGTGCAGCACGCCCAGACGCGCGCCGGACTGCTTGCATACATGCAGCAGCTCATAGGAAAAGGGCTTGCTCACGGATTCATACCTCCATCGGGCTGTTGGGGCATTTCAGGGGATACAGCAGACGCCTGGGCATCAGGCGCCGGGTTCTCCTGCAGGATGGCAGCGGCGGAATTGGCAAAGCGGACGGCCATATCCGTCAGCTCCTCACCATAGGAATTCCACACCGAGCCACAGGGCAGGTTCTGGAAAGTCATGATATTGTGGGTTGTGGGGTGCTCGAAGGTCAGCTTATAGCCCCACAGGGCAATCTGCTGTCCGGGCATACCATGGCCATAGCGGTGGTCCCCCCACAGCGGATTGCCCATCTCGCGCATCTGCACGCGGATCTGATGCTTCCGACCCGTTTCCAGCCGCAGTGCGCACAGGGACGTGTTGTTTTTCCGTGCCAGCGTCCTGCCATGCAGGATAGCCTCCTGCGCGCCGCGTTCATCAGCGTCGCAGACCACAACGCGGTTCATTCGCTCATTGTCGATGAGGTAGTTGATGAGCGTGAACTTGTCCTTCGCCAGACCTTCCGTCACACACAGGTACTCGCGGCCCATCGCATGCTCGCGCATCTGGGCAGACAGGCGGGCCGCTGCCTTTGAGGTTCGGGCAAACACCATCAGACCGCCCACCGGACGGTCGAGCCGGTGCACCAGCCCCAGATGTACATTGCCCGGCTTGCGATACTTAATGCGGATGTACTCCTTCAGCTCGCTGAGCATGTCTGCGTCCCTGGTCTTGTCTGCCTGCGAGAGCATATTCGGCGGCTTGACAGCAACGATCACATGATTGTCTTCATACAGAATATTAGGCATGGGACCACCTTCCGCTGGCGCCGGCCGGCAGCACGCCTCCGGTCGTCACAGGCAGGCACAGCTCCTGCGAGTCAATCCTTCCGCCGAAGCGGCTGACGACGCATTTCTCCAGCATGTTGCTGAGGACGCTAGCCTGGAAGCCTGTGGTATAGCTGTTGATAAGGTAGAACAGCGCATTGTCTGACAGCACCTGCGCGCAGGTATCCACCAGGCCGAAGAGCTCGTTCTCCAGCTTCCACACCTCGCCCGAGGGACCGCGGCCATAGCTGGGCGGATCCATCAGGATACCGTCATACCTGTTGCCCCGGCGGATCTCACGCTGCACAAAGCGCAGCGCATCCTCGACAATGAAGCGGAAGCGGTTCTCCGGCAACCCGGACAGCTCACGGTTTTCCTTTGCCCACTGTACAATACCCTTGGAGGCGTCCACATGCGTCACATGCGCACCCGCCGCAGCGCAGGCAATGGTCGCCGCACCCGTGTAGCCAAAGAGGTTCAGCACCTTCACGTCCGTGCGGCCGGAAGAACGGATCAGGTCGCTCATCCAGACCCAGTTGGCTGCCTGCTCCGGAAAGAGACCGGTATGCTTGAAGCTGGTGGGGCGGACATAGAATGTCAAATCCTGATGGCGGATCGTCCAGCGGTCAGGCAGGCGCGTCAAAAACTCCCACTCGCCGCCGCCCTTTTCAGACCGATGATAGTGGGCCTGCGCCTTGCGCCACAGCGCCGGATCAGCCTTGGGCCAGATGGTCTGCGGATCGGGACGGCGCAGGATGACATTGCCCCAGCGTTCCAGCTTTTCGCCGTCGCCGGTATCAAGGACTTCATAATCTTCCCAGGTATTGGCTAAGAACATGTCGGTACTCCTTTACGGGGAGGAAGGTCACAAGGGGCGCTGCCCTTTGACCCCGCCAAAGGGTCTTCGCCCCTCTGGTCTCCCGTTTCGCAATTGGGTTGTGCGGTTGTTTTCGTTGCAAATGCGTGGAAGGCGAGGGATAGGACAGGGAGAGGATTTACTCCTCTTCCTCGTCAAACCGACCCAGCACATCCGCGTGCATCTCGATCATCTTATCGACCACGTCCTGCACATACAGCCGGTCAAGGCCTGCCAGCGCGGGATCGATCTCAATGCATTCGCGCAGGGCGATACGGTCGCCTGCAGCCGCCTGTGCAGCGAGACGGTTCGTCTCGTCAATCTCACCGCAGATCTCAGCCAGCGGCGCAGGCAGCAGCGTCCCGTGCGGCACGATCTGTCCGGCACGAAGCGAGAGTTCTGCCTCTATCATAGCAGATTTTGCGAGCTGTGGCAACTCCCCATTATTAAGACGGGTAACAGCAGGGATATCGCAGTCCTCGTCCCGCAGGAGTGCCAGTGCCAGCTGCATCGGGCGGATCGGCACGGCCTTGGAAAGCAGCAGAATTTGAGCCATCTTGCCTTCCTGTTCCTCCGCGCCCTTCTCGCCCACGGTGTTCATCCACAGGATGCGCTCCTTGCGGCGCTCGACGGTTTCGCCGAAGACCGGCTCCTCCTCGGGGATGTAATCGTCCTGCGCGGGCAGCCACTCTGCATGGTCGGTCACATCGCCGATGGCAATCGCGCCGTACCAGTCCAGCCAGCGGCGGGTCAGCTGACCGAGGCTATCCTCCTGGGCAAGATCATACAGGAGGGGCAGCAAATCGTCCTGGTTTTTTGCGTCCTCCAGCCCCACGAGGAAGGCAAAGCCCGGCAGACCCGCGATGGTCGCCTTCACGTCCTCCGGCTTGCAGTTCAGCTTCTTGGTCAGGCTGTCCAGACCATTCGCACCGCGCAGAGGCGTGCGGCCCAGGCCATAGCAGCGGAACCCCTTGCGCTCGAAGATCAGCGTTGTGCGTGCCACAGGCTGGCCGAGGTTCACGACAATCGCCCCCGGGCAGTGATTCTGCATGGACTCGCACAGGTCGAGCACGGTTTCGCCCTGCCGCAGTGTGTGCATCAGGCCCCCGATGCCGCCGTTGACGCGCGCCTGCTCAAGGAGGCCTGGATCGTCCTCCTCCACGCCGGAAAGGGCTTCGCGATCCATCTTGAAGCGGCTGGCAGCCATGCAGTCACCGGCATAGATGACGCAGTCCGCACCGGCAAGCGCTTCGCGGCGGCTGCCGGTAACAGTCAGGGAGGCAGTCAGGCCGGGATAGCGATGCTGCGCATCCCGGATGACCGCATCGCCGTAACGCTGGAGCACATCCTGCATGGCGGCGTTCTTTTCCTCCAGCGCAAGGGCCGCAGACTGCCTGCCGACAAACAACAGATCCGTCAGCAGCGTCGGCAGCAGGGTGGGAATGTCTTGTCCGATCAGTGCGATCTTCATGGAAAAACCTCCGTTGGGATAACGCAAACCGGGAGGAGACCCGCTTGGGAGCCTCCTCCGGCATATGTATTTCTTACTTCGCCACGCGGACGGCAATCACGGCCTTCTGGTCGTTGATCTTCCATTCCTGCGCGATGTAGCTGTCATCAGCCTCGCCCGCTTCAACGGATAGGGCCAGCGTGCCGTTCTTGATCATGTCCAGGCCGGAAGCAATGGCATTGGCCAGCTTCTCCTTGCAGGTAAAGAGCACTTCGATCCGGTCGGTCACGTCAAAACCGTTCTCCTTGCGCATGGTCTGGATCTTGCTGATGACCTCGCGGACGTAGCCCTCGTTGATGAGTTCTTCCGTCAGGTTGGTGTCCAGCACGACCATCACGCCGCGATCCTCCTGCGCAACGAAGCCGGGCTTCTGCATGGGGGCGGTCAGCACATCGTCCTTTGCCAGCTCAACCAGCGTGCCGTCCAGCTCGAAGGAGACGATCTCGCCGCGCTCGAAGGCGTCGACGACCTCGTTGCCGTCCATCGCAGCCAGCTGCTGGCCGATCTTGCCCAGGAGCTTGCCGTACTTGCGGCCCAGGGTGCGCATCTGAGGCTTGAGCTGATAGGTGGTATAATCACGGGTGTTGTCGGTGAAGACAACTTCCTTTACATTCAACTCATCCTCGCACAGCGCCTGATAATCCGCACCGAAGGAAGCGCCCTTGACGTAGAGCTTCGCGGCGGGTTGGCGGGTCTTCATGTTCGCCAGCGCACGGCAAGCACGGCCCAGCTGCACGGCCTCCACCAGCGCATCCATCTGCTCCTCCATCTCCTTGTCAATGCGGGAGACGTCGGCCACAGGGAAGTCGCACAGGTGCACGGAGTCGATCGCGCCAGGGACGTTAGCCACAACGAGGTTCTGATAGATATCCTCGGCCATGAAGGGGATGAAGGGCGCGCAGACCTTGCTCAGCGTCACCAGCACGTGGTACAGGGTAGCGAAGGCGGCTTCCTTGTCGCCGGCCATGCCCTTGCCCCAGAAGCGCTCGCGGCCGCGGCGCACATACCAGTTGGACAGCTCGTCCACGAAATCCTGGATGGCGCTGGCGGGCTCGACAATCTCGTAGGCGGACAGGCAGGCGTCCACCTTCTGGATCAGGCTGTTCAGCTTGGAGAGGATCCACTTGTCCATCAGAGACAGCTCGACATTCTCCAGCTTGTGGGCGTTGGGGTCGAAGCCGTCGATCTGGGCGTACATGGAGAAGAAGCTGTGGACGTTTTGCAGAGTCGCCAGGAACTTGCGCTGCACCTCCTGCACGGCCTCCTTGGAGAAGCGCTTGGGCAGCCACGGAGCGGCGGTGGTGTAGAAGTACCAGCGCAGCGCGTCCGCGCCGTAGGTATCCAGCGCGTCGAAGGGGCTGACGACGTTACCCAGGTGCTTGGACATCTTGCGGCCCTCGGCGTCCTGCACATGACCCATGACGATGCAGTTCTGGAAGGGAGCCTTGTCAAACAGCAGGGTGCTGATGGCCTCCAGCGTGTAGAACCAGCCACGGGTCTGGTCGACGGCCTCGGAGATGAAGTTGGCGGGGAAGTTCTTCTCGAACATCTCCTTGTTCTCGAAGGGGTAGTGCCACTGGGCGAAGGGCATGGAGCCGGAATCGTACCAGCAGTCGATGACTTCCTTGACGCGCTGCATTTCGCCGCCGCACTTTTCGCAGCGGAGCTTCACCGCGTCGATGAAGGGACGGTGCAGCTCGATGTTTTCACCGGGATCGGTGACCGCCATCTCACGCAGCTCCGCGCGGGAGCCGACCACGTGCATGTGGCCGCAGCCGCACTGCCACACAGGCAGGGGGGTGCCCCAGTAGCGCTCACGGGAGAGGCCCCAGTCGTGGACGTTCTCAAGCCACGTGCCCATGCGGCCTTCCTTGATGTTGTCGGGCATCCAGTTGATAGTGCGGTTGTTGCGCACCAGCTGGTCGCGAAGTGCCGTCATCTTGATGAACCAGGTGGGGCGGGCGTAGTACAGCAGGGGGGTGTCGCAGCGCCAGCAGAAGGGATAGTCGTGCTCGAAGGGCTGGGGCTTGAAGAGCAGGTCGCGCTCCTTCAGGTCCTCCAGCACCATGGGGTCGGCCTTCTTCACGAATACGCCGGGCCACTTGGTGTCCTCGGTCATGCAGCCCTGGTTGTCCACGAAGTTGACGAAAGGCACATTGTTCTCACGGCAGACGCGGTTATCATCCTCACCGAAGGCGGGGGCGATATGCACGATGCCGGTGCCGTCGGTCATGGTGACATAGTTGTCCGCCACGACGAACCAGGCGTCCTTGTCGACCTTGCCTTTGGCGAAGTCGAACAGGGGCTCATAGTGCATGCCGCACAGGGCCTGACCGGGCATCTCCTCGTGGATGGCGACCTCCTGGCCCGGGAAGCAGGCTTCGATCAGAGCCTTGGCCATGATGTAGGTCTTGCCGTCTTCGGCGGTGAACTTCGCGTACATGTCGGTGGGGTTCACGCACAGCGCCAGGTTGCTGGGCAGCGTCCACGGAGTCGTCGTCCACGCCAGCAGGTAGGTGTTCTCTTCGCCCGCAACCTTGAAGCGCACGTAAGCGGAGATTTCCTTGACGGTCTTGTAGCCCTGCGCTACCTCATGGGAGGACAGCGCGGTGCCGCAGCGGGGGCAGTAGGGCACGATCTTGTGGCCCTGATACAGCAGGCCCTTCTCGTGGATGGTCTTCAAAGACCACCACTCGGACTCGATGTAGTCGTCATGGTAGGTGATGTAGGGGTGCTCCATATCGACCCAGTAGCCGACCTGCTCGGACATGACCTCCCAGTCGTGGAGGTACTTCCAGACGGACTTCTTGCACTCGCCGATGAAGGGCTCGATGCCGTACTTTTCGATCTGCGGCTTGCCGTCCAGGCCAAGGATCTTCTCGACCTCCAGCTCAACGGGCAGGCCGTGGGTATCCCAGCCGGCCTTGCGCAGCACGTTTTTGCCCTTCATGGTCTGGAAGCGGGGGAAGAGATCCTTGATGACGCGGGTCTCGATGTGGCCGATGTGGGGCTTGCCGTTGGCGGTCGGCGGGCCGTCGTAGAAGGTGAAGGTCTCACCATCCTTGCGGTGACCGAAGGAGCGGCGGATCACGTCGTTTTGCTTCCACAGCGCAGCGATCTCCTTCTCGCGCACCGGGAAGTTCATGTCGGTTGCTACTTTCTTGTACATGGTTGTTCCCTCCTGTAGATCACGGGGCAAATCTCCAAAAGAAAACCCGCCCCAGCAAACAATCACTGGGACGGATACGAAATCTATATCCGCGGTACCACCCAAGTTTGACGGCATAGCCGCCCACTCTGCGCATGCGAGATGAAAACGGGATGAAATCCCCACATGCTCGCCCTGTATCGGGAGCGCCCGGTCGCGCCTACTTTGTTCAGCACGACTCACTCCGGGGTGATTTGCTTCGGTTCGCTTTCCTGCCGGACTCACACCATTCTCCGGCTCGCTGAAGGCGCGCTGCCTCGCCGTCCCCATCTGCGTGAACGTTACAAGCTATTATAGTCGAGGTTTCCGATTTTTGCAAGGGGGGAAGGAAAACTCTTTTTGATTTTCCTTCCCCCTACATTTCTATTTTACTTGAGGCTGTTGGCGTAATTGAGGAAGATTTGCTTTTCTGCCTGCAGCATTTGAATCAAGTTATTCATATCCTGTTCTGACTCCAGCCCCAAAACCTCCATGTCGATTCCAAGGCCTCTGTGTGCCTTCACGAATTCAATCGCCGCGTCACAGCCAGCAGCATGGATACGTGCCATCAATTCAAATGTTCTGTAGTTAAATTTGCAATCATTGTAGTTCTCAACATTCGCAATTTCCATGCTTCTGGACATAGCATACAGAACATACAAATTGGCTGCAGCGACATATGTCTCATCAAGATTCGTAACTGTCTGTGTCCATTTTGCAATCAGTTCTACTATTCCAAGCGCAAGCGGCCCCTCTGTCAACCCCATTCCAATGATCTCTTTTAGTGCAGCAGAAGCAGCAGCATTGTGTATGTCATTGTTCTTCATGAATTTCATAATATCGTAGACAATCTTAACAATTCTCAATTCATTGTCCAGTCGCTGCTGTTTCAAATCCTTGAGCATCTCATCAATAACTTCAACAAGCTGCTCATTCCCCATTTCCTGTGCATCTTGCTTCAGTTTATTCAGCTCCTGTACAGAACGATTGTAATCCTGGCACAGCTTGCTGTATTCATTCTTGAGCGTACTAACCTCATTCGCTGCCTCCACCGACTTAATCGCAACAGACACATAGTCGAGCAGATAACCGCATGCATCACTGATTTTCACAACATCACCATACGTTTTGGCTTCGCTGCGCAAATCCTTTACGAAATCAACATCTGTTTTTCCGAAATACTCCTCAAACAGAATTGCCAAATCATCTGCCCATTTGGTTAATGCTTCCGCTTCTTCTTTGTATGTTGCATCGATCACTTCAGCCAAAGTATCGGACATGAGAACAGCAGCTGTCTCATTCGCTGTATCGTTGTTTTCAACAGCATTGTTGTTCAGCATATCCAATATCTGCGCGCGCCAAATTGACTTGGTAATTTTATCAAGTTTTTCTTCTGTATAGCCAAACTCTGCAAACTGCAACGTCAACAGGTTCAGCAAACTCTCTCCCATGTTTGCCCATGTATTTACCACCGCATTGTAGAGCGTTAGCCCCACATCACCTGCTTCATACAAGGCCATTCCAGCAATATAATGCCACATCCTATTGGCAGTAAACGCTGTCCCGATCTCTGCCGAATACGCTTGTGTGGTATCCATCGTTCCCTTAGACAGCACAGCCCATTTCAGCATCGCATCCTGGCATCTCGTCCAACGAGCTTCCTGGGACTCTATTGGCTGAAGCGTGATTGTCAAAGGATTAGTCACCTTTGTTCCCAGATACTTGTTTGTCGCGCTATATGCCTTTATCGTCCATGTACGAGCATTTGCCGGCACATCAGCCTTGTACACAACTTCCCACAAGGCGGTTCCATCACCTTCGCCAGTCCGCTTCCAGGTGGTATCAATCCGTTTCCATTCTTTGTTCAGCGAAACGCCTTCGTTGTTCACAGCCGTCAGCGTCTCCACAATATCACTTGTCTGTACGAGCAAACGGAATTCCTCGCCTACACAACAACCACCCAACGGCAGGAACGTAACACTTTCGATCACATTATGACCCGGCTGTACATAGCCGCAGATGCACACCTCGCCCAGGTGCTCCTCATCCCGCGAGTTAAGGTAGGATTGAAACACTTTTCCGCATTTCTTGCATGTCGCCTGATATACGTCGATCCTATTGTGAACCGTTTCGTATTTCTCTTTGCCGTGATACCCCTTTGTATAGGGATAGTATTCCGTCCGAAGATAAACCGCTTCATCATCCGCGACATGATCGCATTCATAAGAAAATGAATAGTGATAATCATCGTAATAAAGGATCATATTAGGAGATTCAATGAGCACATGGTACTTGTAAGGATTTGGCCCTGGTACCCACGGAATCTTTACTACGCATGTAGTATCAACATGCAAACCTCTTTCATGCATTGATCCTTCCCAAGTTTCGTGAACCCCCATTGTGTCCGTATAAACAGTACATTCTATGTCATATACAAAATCATATGATGGACACTCAATTTCAATAGGTATACTAACATTAATTATCGCGCCATTCCGCTCTATCATAGCGTCACCTACAGTGCAGGTTATCTCCGGCGGAGTCTCCTTTTCCGCTCTGGCCCCCACTGCCCCCAGCACCATCGTCAACACCAGCATCAAGCTGATCAACCGTCGTAACAACCTCATTTTCTTTCCTCCCTTTCATTATTTATATCCGATTCTGCATTAGGTATTATTCTACCTGATATTCTAACCTTAATCTACCGGTTTGTCAATCAAAACAGGAAGTATAATCCCTAATATCAGGTAGAAAACGAGGTGTTTCCATGTTGCTTCACGACTTCCGAAGGATCGGCAACAAGCTATACAGCATTCGCAAGCGTTATGGCATGACCCAGCTGGAAACCGCCGCCGCGGCTGAAATATCTGAAAAGACCTACGCAGACCTCGAACGCGGCAAGCTGAACATACGCCTTGATACGCTGCTGCGTATCTGCGAGGCACTGCACATCACCCCCGACGAAATCCTTACCGACGACAGCACACAGGCATTGCTGCGCGAGGAAACCATCCTGTCGCGCCTGCAAGACAGCACGCCGCAGCACAAGGAAACCGCCCTGCGTCTGCTGGAAACCTACCTGAAATCACTTGAATAGCAAAGCAAAACGGACGACTCCCACCTGAGCCGTCCGTTTCCATTTACCCAAGATGCTTCTTCAGGAACGCGTCCACCTCGTTCAGCGCTTCTTCGCAGCAGAAGCCGCGCCATCCATGGTCTCCTCCCAGCACCTTCACAAATTCACATTCCTTGCCCAGCTTCCGCATGGCCTCGTACAGGTGCACACTCTGCTGGAAGTTGACCGTCATGTCGCGGCTGCCATGCATGATGAGAATGGGCGGCGTGGCCTTGTCCGGACGCAGATAACGCTGCGGAACGGTGCGTTCCGCCAGTTCCGGATGTTCCTGCACCGGCAGATGACCAATCAGCCAGCCTTCAGGGCAATCAGGGCTGGCGTGCTCGTTCGCGCTGGGCTCAAAGGCCATTTCGCTCACCACCGTCGGACCGTACCAGTCCACGATGCACTGCACTTGCGCGCCGTCCTGCTCATCATCAGGATGGTTAGGCCAGTCATTGCCGGTAATTCCCGCCATCAGTACGGTATGGCCGCCGCTGGAATCACCCCAAAGCGCCACGCGAGCCGGATCGAAGCGGTATTTCTTCGCGTCTTTCCGCAGGAAACGGATGGCTGTTTTGGCGTCCTCCGCCTGCGCCGGGAAAGCCGCAACCGTGCTGGGCCGGTACTGTACCAGCGCCACGCAGTAGCCCCGCTGACACATCCGCAGCATCTCCGGCAGATGAATATATACATCCTGCCGGAACCACGCGCTGCCCTGCACAAACACAATCAGCGGATTGTCCGTCCGGTCGTTTCGGGGGGTGAGGTACTGGATGTGCAGCGTTTCGCCATCGCGCTCGGCATAGGGAATATCCGGACAAAAGGCCACGCCATAACCGAAGGTATCACGCCACTGCACCGTGCGCGCACCCTCGGGCAGGGTCTGATTCTCGGGAAAGTTTTCTACCGTATAAGGCGGCAGCATCTCACGGGACATGGTGGGAGCCTCCTTCAAAAACATTTTGTCAATACAATCCTGCCGTGTCGCCCCATTGTCAAAGGCGGCGACGCAGTCCACACTGCATTTTCAAATTCCAGCAGACCGTCTCCGGCGCCATTCCTGCCAGAAAACCGGATACCACAGGCGGTCCAGCTCGCAGGATGGCACTTTGGGTTTGCTCTGGCGGAACAGCCCTTCCACCGCATCGGCAAAGCGGAAGACCTCCGCCCGGTACGCATCCAGCGGGACGCGCACCTCCGGCAGGCCCTCCAGCGCAATACGGACAAAGCCATCTTCATGGGTGACATGGCCGTCGAAGCCGCCGTTGGGGCAGCCGCCAAGGTAGATGCTGTCCTCGAACGGCGTCCAGCAGAAGCCGTCCGTCGGGAAGAGCTTTGCCATTTCGTCCGGCTCGTGATCCGCTGATACCGAGCGCAGCAGGTGCAGCGCCGAGGCGCTCATACTCACCTCGTCCTCCAGCACGCTGTCTCCAATGCGGATGCGCACAATGCCGTGGGCGCAGAGGTCAGTCTCCTCCGGCTGGCCGTTCAGCCAGCAGAGCTCCAGGATATCGATGGTGAATGTACTGCCCATGCGCGTGATTCCTCCCATTGCACGAAGACCCCTCTCGTTCAGCTGCGCTGACAGATCTCCCAAATGGAGAACCGTTGGCGTTAGTCCTTGTCAATCGTGCACCCGCCGATGAACTCTCTCAGCAGGCTCAGCGGGGGCACCTCGTCCAGCACATCCTCGCTGACCTCAGTGAAGTAGTTGAGCATCTTGACCAGCCGGCGAGCAGTGAGGTAATTGGGGTTGTCGGGCGTGATGGCCTTGAGAAGCCCGTAGGCATAGCGCTTGAGAACCGGCAGCTCATAGTGCAGGGCAGTGTTGAACATGCTGTCTGCCCGCTCCTGATGGGGGAAAATCCACGTTTCCTCGCCCCTGCGGACGCTGGGCCACATGGAAAGAGTCTCATCGGGCGACGTGCCGCGGAACTGGTTATCACGCACAATGCGGCGCAGAAGGCGTACATCTGTCGTGCGGATGCGGTTGTGATCGTCAAGGTTGATGCAGGTCAGCGCACTGACGAAGATGCGGTGGATCGCCTCCTCCGGCACGCCCTCCACCAACGCAGGATTCAGGCCGTGGATACCCTCCACCAGCACCGGCTGACCCGGCGCAAGCGTCAGGGGGACGCCCTGCGGCTCCCGCTCTCCCCGATGGAAGGAGAAGCGCGGCGTTTCCACCGTCTCGCCCGCCAGCAGGCGCACCATGTGCTCCCGGAACAGCGGCACATCAATGGTATGGATTCCCTCCAGATCGACGCTGCCGTCCTCCTCCACAGGCAGATCAGCACGGTTGAGGTAATAATTATCCAGCGAAAGCTGTACAGGCTGGTAGCCCAGCACCCGCAGCGCGATCTCAAGCCGTCCGGTGAAAGTGGTCTTGCCCGAGGAGGACGGCCCGGCAATCATGATGATCTGCCTGCCGCGCGCTGCGATGGTATCGGCAATCTCCGCGATGGCCTTGGCATGCAGAGCTTCGTTGATGCGGATGAAGGACCGAAGCTTCTTCGTCTCAATGAGACGATCCATATCCGGGGCGTTTTTCACCCCCAGAATGCCGCACCACTCATGTGACTGGTCGAACACCCGCAGATGCTTGGGACGGTCGATATACGCCAGCGAGCGCTCCGGCTGTACGGGATCGGGCATCAGCAGCGCCATTCCCCGTCCCGGCAGATGCTCCACGCCGAATATCCTCACATACCACGTTGACGGCGTCATTGCACCGTAGAAATACTCCCACATCCCATCGCATTCATACATATTGAAAAACGGGAAGGGGCGCCGGCGCAGAAGCTCCACCTTGTCGTCCTGCCCGTCGGCGGCAAAATAGGCAATCGCATCATCCAGCGACCATTCACGCTTGTCAAAGGGCAGATTGGCCCCGGTGATGCGGCGCATTTCCTGCTCAATCGCCGTGCAGTCCTCCCGGGACAGCTCATGCCCCGGCGTACGAAGCAGCACGCCGCCGCCCACGCTGTATTCGATGCGAACACGCTGTCCTGGCAGCACCCGGCGGATCGCAAGCAGCGCCACAAACCGCAGCGAGCGCTCATATATACGGCGGCCCTCCTCGCTTTGCAGCGTCAGCGGACGCAGCTCACCGTCGCGCCGCACCTCATCGTAGAGCTCCAGCACAGCGCCGCCCTGCTGCACTGCCAGCACGCCTTCCGTCGGTGCAGAAAGCGCAAGAAGGCATTGCATGACCGTCACGCCAGCCTCCATTTCAATGGTTCTGTTGCCGCACCTGATGTTCATACAATGCCTCCTGACTTTTCAATTGTCGATGATGTATCAGCCTATGCTCAATCCTCAAAGGGCATGCTGCTGCGGTCTGCCAGCGCCAGCTCCGCTTCCAGATCACGGGGCTGGCCATACTCGGCCTCGTATTCCGCATCGCGCTGGGTCATCTGAATACGCTTGGTGTGCACATAAGCCTTGTTGCTGGGAGCAGCTTTGGCAAGAGTCATGCTCATCAGCTTCTGGCCGTCGCGCTGCAGCCGCAGGCGTACACGGATCAGCAGTGGGCCGTGATGCGGACAGTTGCCGATGTGGATGTACTTATCCGCCGTTTGCCGAACGTAGCCGCCGTCCTCCAGCTTCACCTTTTTGCCGCACACGGGGCAGCGGGGCTGCTGGGCAAACTCACTGGCAAAGGCCTCAGCGATGGTAGCAAAGGCTTCGCCCTTCTGGCGTTCCTTCTTGTCCGTGTGAATGAGGGGGCGGGGCTGCTGGGGATACTTGAGCACGTCCTCCGGATTGGGAAGACGGGCAAACACCAGCGCCGTATAGTACGCATCGTGCAGGGCGTTGTGGAAATAGCGGGAAGCATCCGGCTCAATTTCGAGCATCTCCATCGCAGCCTTCAAGCCCTTGCGTTCCCGGCACTTATGCACATCGGAGAACAGCCGCTGGATATCGCACAGCGGCGGCAGCTTCACCTGGCAGCCGAAGAAGTCCATGTTCTGCTTCAGCACGCTCACGTCATCGCAGCCCCAGGTCAGCAGCGTGTAATCCTCGCCGCACCACGCCGCGAACTGATCCATCGCCTCCAGAAACTGCGGCGCGTCCGCCAGCTCCTCCGAGCCCAGCTGCGTCATCCGCTTGATGCGCGGATGAATCTTTACATAATGGGTCGGCCTGATCGGGATCGATATGCTGTCGATCACCTCGAAGTTCTCCCCGACCTTCACCGCACCAATCTGAATCATCTCGAAGATCAGCCTGTCCCCCACCTCACGGTACACATGAGACTCGAAGGACATCGGCTGATTCCATTCCAAATCCACCACAATATAATGCAAAACAATATCTCCTTAACAGGGCGTCTCCGACTTCCAAGGGCTCTGCCCTTGGATCCCGCGAAGGGGCATTGCCCCTCTCGACACCCGTTTCGCGATCTTTCCTGTTTTTTCTCTTTGGGCTGTCTGCGCGTGTTTATCGGGAGGGGGGACGGACGAGGGCTCTGCCCTTGGATCCCGCGAAGGG
>JAFTWV010000043.1 GCA_017465155.1 Clostridia bacterium | reverse complement strand
TTGTAAAGAGCAGTCTTAGCCATTGTTACTTTCCTCCTCGCGGCATCACTTGACGGTGTCGCGGATGATCAGCAGACCCTTGTTGGCGCCGGGCACAGCACCCTTGACCAGCAGCAGGTTGCGCTCCACATCCACAGAGACGACTTCCAGGTTCTGAACGGTCACGCGATCCACGCCGTAGTGGCCGGCCATGTGCTTATTCTTGAACACACGGGAAGGATCGGAGTTGGCGGACAGGGAACCTACGCCGCGGTGATACTTGGAGCCGTGCGCCATGGGGCCGGTGTGCTGGTTCCAGCGCTGGATGGCGCCGGTGTAGCCATGGCCCTTGGAGGTGCCGGTCACGTCGATCTTGTCGCCAGCGGCAAACTGGTCAACCTTCAGCTCGTCGCCCACTTTGTAGCCGCTGCAGTCATCGAAGCGGAACTCGCGCAGAACGCGCTTGGCGGCGACGCCAGCCTTCTTGAAATGGCCCTGGACGGGCTTGGTCAGCAGCTTCTCGGCGCGCTTCTCGGTCATCTCACCGAAGCCCACCTGAACGGCAGCGTAGCCGTCGGATTCGACAGTCTTGGTCTGCACCACAGTGCAGGGGCCAGCCTCGATCACGGTGACCGGAACAAGACGGCCATCTTCGGTAAAGATCTGCGTCATGCCGATCTTCTTACCCACGATCGCTTTCTTCATTGTTTCGTTCCTCCTGCCTTACAGCTTCATTTCGATTTCGACACCAGCAGGAAGTTCGAGCTTCGACATGGCGTCCACGGTCTTGGGGCTGGCGTTGATGATGTCGATCAGTCGCTTGTGGGTACGACGCTCGAACTGCTCGCGGCTGTCCTTGTACTTGTGGGTAGCGCGCAGGATGGTCACGATCTCCTTCTCAGTGGGGAGCGGGATCGGGCCCGACACGCGGGCGCCAGTGCGCTTGGCAGCCTCGACAATCCGCTCAGCGGACTGGTCGATCAGGGTGTGCTCATAGCTCTTGAGCTTGATGCGGATTTTCTGGATGGCCATTGATTTACCTCCTATTGCGTCTCGTTGACGCCGTCACGGTTTCCACTGCAGGTGCAGAACCCGCCGCGCCTCGAGTCCGTCGCCCGATTATCGGGCTGGTCCATGATAATTACCCGCCTGGCCTGGCGGCAACTTACCACTTCATCCCTGAACAGACAACAGTCATATTATACAGGAGCCGCATAAAAAAATCAAGAGGTTTTGCGAAGGTTTTTCAGGAAATTTTGAAACTTTTTTCGACTTTTCAGTCTCAAAACACCCGGTTTTCCGTGATTTGCAAGATTCTGCCCTAAACACGCCATCCGGCGTGTCCACATTTTCTTTCGTAAACGCTTTCATCCTACCCTCTATTTTTCTTTTTGCACTTTCTTTTTTCGAATGCCTTGTATTCTCTGCATTTGTGCAGCATTTAATACACACGTTTATGTGCGTGCCCATGTTTATTCACACACATTTTCAACTCCCAACAACGAAAAACGGCGCCGATGCATCCCTATGGACACATCCGACGCCGTGTGCTATATTGATCATTTGCCTGGAGCAGCAGCTCCCCTGCACTTACCCTTCTTCAGCCTCCATGGCTTCCCATTCGGCGTATCGTCGATCGATCTCATCCTTCTTGGCCTGATAGGCCTTGGCGAGCCGTGCTGCTTTGTCTGCATCCTGATAGGTTGCCGGATCAGCCAACTGTGCTTCGAGCTCAGCAGCCTCTTCCTCCGCTCTTGCAATGGCTGCCTCTGCCGCTGCAAGTGCAGCCTTGCGTTCCTTGATTCGCTTTTCTTCCTCACGGGACTTGCGCTTTTCCTTCTCGATGGCCGTACGCGTCATGCCGGCTGTTTCACTGTCCGGCGGCTGTTCGCGATTGATCTTCTCGAAGTAATCGTCATAATTGCCAAGATACTCCTTGATGCCGCTGTTTTCCAGCACGCATACCTTGTCGGCAAAGCGATTGATGAAGTAACGGTCGTGGCTGATGGCAAGGATCGTGCCGGGGAAATTCTCCAGTGCATCCTCCAGCACCTCGCGGGAATCCATATCAAGGTGATTGGTCGGCTCGTCCAGCAGCAGCACGTTATCCTTGCGCAGCATCAGCTTCGTCAGCGCAACCCGGCCCTTCTCTCCGCCTGAGAGCGTGTTGATGGGCATGAGCACATCATCCCCTGTGAAAAGGAACAGCCCCAGCGCGCCGCGCACCTCCGTCTGATCCAACCGATGGAAGTCATCCCACACCTCATCAAGGACAGTCTTGTCCTCATGCAGGTGCGCCTGGTGCTGGTCATAATAGCCAATATCCACGCCAGCGCCAAAGCGGATGGCACCCTGATCCGGCTTCTGTTCGCCCACGATGCACTTGAGCAGCGTCGACTTTCCAACGCCGTTGTCACCGATCAGCGCCACGCGGTCGCCTGCTCTCACATGAAGCTTGACATGCTCGAACAGCGTGCGGCCGTCAAAGCCCTTCGACAGCTCCTCAATCATCAACACATCGTCACCTGTACGGCGGCGAATATCAAACCGGAAACGGATGGCAGACTCATCCTTGGGTTTTTCGAGGCGTTCGATCTTATCCAGGCGCTTCTCGCGGCTTTCAGCCAGCTTGATGGACTTTTCTCTATTGAATTGGCGATATCTTGCGATAATCGCCTCCTGTCTGGCAATCTCCTTCTGCTGAAGCTCGTAGGCCTTCATGCGGATCTCAAACCGCTCCGTCCGCTGCTCAATGTACTTCGTATAGTTACCATCGTAGCATTCGGTGATACCAAGCAGCAGCTCGCACATACGGTCGCAGACATGATCCATAAAGTATCGGTCATGGCTAATCAGCAGCACCGCGCCCTTGTAGGTACGCAGGTATTCCTCCAGCCACGCGATGGACTTGAGGTCAAGGTGGTTCGTCGGCTCGTCCAGCAGCAGCAGGTCGGGCTCTGTCAGCAACATGCGGCCAAGGCACAGACGGGTACGCTCGCCGCCGGAAAGCAGACTCGCCAGCTGTCCCTGCTGCTCCTTACGGAAGCCCAGACCCGCCAGCACGCCCTGCACGGTCGAACGCCAGCCATAGCCATTGCGGCGCTCGAACTCCAGCGTCAGCTGATCATACTGATTGCCCAGCCGGGTCAGCCGCGTTACATCGTCACCGCATTCAGCCATCTGCGTCTCCAGATCGCGCAGCTGCTGCTCCATCTTCACGACGGGCTCGAATACGCTCTCCAGCTCCTCCAGCACCGTCCGGCCCTCGCCGACCTCGCCCTGCTGCGCCAGATAGCCCAGCCGCAGTCCCTTTTGCAGGGTGATCGTGCCGCCATCGGAGGGTTCGATACCCGCGATGATCTTCATCAGCGTGGACTTGCCGCAGCCATTCACGCCAACCAGACCCATCCGCTGGCCGTCCTGCAGCACAAGGGACGCGTTGCGCAGCACCTCATTGGTGCCAAAGCTCTTCTGCACGCCTTGCAGCGACAGCAGTATCATCATCTCACCTCTTGTATCACATCAAATACGGGATTGCCATCAGCCCGAAGATGGCAGCACACAGCAGACAGTCTCTGCGCGAAAGGCGCGCCTGCTCCTGTCGCGGCAGACCGATATGCAGCGCGATGACCACACCTGCCAGCACGATACCGCAGCAGCCTGCGACCCACCCCGGCAGTACCGGCCACCCCAGCGCCAACAGGTTGTACAGCAGATGGACCGCAATCGGAACGAGGATGCATCCGCTGCGGAGCATCAGCAGCGTCAGCAGCAGGCTGATCGCCAGATGGGCCGGAAGTCCGCCCAGCGAACCGTGCATGAACGCAAACATCAGCGTCGTCAGCAGCACAGCCGTCACGCGGTGGCAGCTGTCCAGCAGCGCCGTCAGCAGTGCACCACGGAAAAACATTTCTTCCACGATCGCCGGAACGATCCCAAAGGCCAGCACCTGAAGCACACCTTCAAAAAAGCCGACCGACACGGGAATCGGCACACCTGTCGCGCCGATAAAGCCCGTCCACCAGGCTGTCACAGGAGACAGCGCCGTACGGGCCAGCACTGCAGCCGCCACCGCCAGCAAAAACCATGGCAGCACATGCTGCGGCCGGCTCAGCCTGTCAGCCCGCCATGGGCGCAGCAGCACCGCAGGCAGCGCAAACATCAGCAGTTCCTGCAGAATTGTCACGATATAAAAAGGAACCGGCGCTTGCGACACATCCGGCAGGAGTGCCGACAGCGCCAGTGCAATGGGCAGACGCAGCACCGCAAGCAGCAGCAGAACCATCAGCGTCCGGCGAATCTTCGTCATGCGCCCGCCTCCAGTGTATACACGCTGCCCACGCGGTCCCGGTAGGCCATGTCAAGGTGCAGATCCTCGCCCAGACGGATACCCTCGCGGATCATGCGGCTTTCGCTGACCTGACGCGCCAGCGAAGGCGTGTTGTTCTCCCCGCTCAGATGCCCGAGAATCACATGCTGCGTACCGTTGTCCACCAGCTGCAGCAGAGCGTCTGCGCAGGCGTCGTTGGACAGATGGCCGTGATTGGACAGGATTCGCTGCTTCAGCTTGTAGGAATAATGTCCGTTCATGCGCAGCATATCCGGATCATGATTGCTTTCCAGCAGCACAAGGGAGCTGCCCGCCACCGCATCCCGAACCGTTCGCGGGAAGTGGCCAAGGTCCGTGGCAGTCGAAATGCTCACGTTTCCGCCCCAGAGCCGGTAGCCCACCGGGTCTGCCGCGTCGTGGGGAATGGAGAAGGGAACCACGCCAATATCGCCGAGATAAAAATCTGCAAAGGTATCAAATGTCCGGCGGCAGCCCTCCGGGATACGCCCCAGCTTATCGTCCATGGCTTCCCATGTGGCCGCGGTGGCATAAATGGGCAGCTTATGCTTGCGGCACATCACACCCGCACCGCAGATGTGGTCGGTATGCTCATGGGTGATGAGAATCGCATCCAGCGTCGCTGGATCCACGCCGATCATATCCAGAGCTTCATCGATCATCTTGCCCGATTTTCCCGCATCGATCAGCAGCCGCGTGCTGCCGTACTGCACAAACAGCGCATTGCCGCTGGACCCGGAATAAAGCGGGCAGAATATCATATCCATATATATGTAGCTTGTCCTTTCGTGCTTACACGTCCAGATGTCTCGCTACGCGCTCGTTCTCGGGCGGCGGCGTCATGTAATCCGGTCCGTACAGGATCGTCAGCACCTCATCCCACTTTTTCGGAATCAGGCACTCCACATCCCCAAAGGTTGCACGCAGTTTCTCTTCAAACTGCTCCGGATGCCAAATGTGCATCATCAGTTCAAACGCGCCGTTAGACATACACAGATCATTGCCGGTTTTTACAGACGTGGAGCATTTCTCATACCATTTAGCTTTCTTCTCTGTCGAGAAAGGAAGGCCCAGTACATGTGTTGTCATCAACAGAATCTTGTTTCTCAGGCTGAAGCGGCTGTAATCGACATTCTTCTTCATCATGCCCTGCAGCAAATGCAGACGCAGGAACCAGAGCTTGCGCTTCCAGCCTGCCTCGGGCACAGGATCCAGAATGAAGAAATCCGTGAACGCCGCAGCCTTTTCCGGGTCACGATTCATGACGCGGGGCGTCCATGTGTCCAGATAGGTCAGTTCAAACTGCCTGTCACACTCCTTGGGATACGCCACCCGAAACTTGTTAAACTCCTCGCGCGTCATCAGGATGTCCAGATCATCATCCCAGGGAATAATGCCCTTGTGACGCACAGCGCCAAGCAGCGAGCCGCACATGAGGTTGTACTGGATATCGTGACGATCACAGATGGACACGATATCACGCAGCTGCTCCATCAACTCCGCATGGATCTCCGGCAGGGATAATTTCTTTTCTTCCATCTGCAGCATCTCCTTTTGTCTAGCCATTCTCCGTTGTCCTGTTATGCCGCCATGATTTCAAACACAACAGAGCACATGAACGCATCCGCCGCCATGCAGCATTGCCATGCTTTTTTGTCGGATATTCCATGGTTTCGTTTGCACAGTCATTGACAAGGTGCATGGATCATTCAAAGACGTTGGGGGTGGTTGTCGCCTGCGGCAGGGACACTGTCTCTGCACCCTGCAGGAGGTTCATCCCCTGACCCTTATTCCGTCCCCTTGTGGGGGGCACGCAGCCATTCAAGCGTCCGATTGCAGATGGCATTGTCATCCATTTGGTACGCGCCGCGCAGGTATTGCTGCGTACCGACAATGGAGGAATATACATCCTCCATGCCGATGCGGTGAACGCGGCAGGCGCTGCCATGCTCCGCAAGTACCTCGCACACCGCACCACCGAATCCACCCACAATGGAATGCTCCTCCACCGTCACGATATGGCGGAAGCGCTGCGCCAGCTCGGTCAGCTTATCCGTGTCAATGGGCTTGATGCACGGAAACGACACGACCTCCGCACTGACGCCCTTCTGCGCAAGCATTTTTGCGGCGCTGAACGTCTGCGTCAGGATCCCGCCGGCAGACAGGATCGCTACATCCGTGCCCTCTCGCAGCGTCTGCGCCTGCGGGAGACGCCAGTCCTTCACAGGACGCTCGTGAACTGTCGGTTCGCCGCCTCGGCCGAGTCGCAGGTAACAGACGCCGGGGGTACGCAGCATCACCGGCACAATCGCCTCAACCTCCGCCGGATCACCGGGGGTGAACACCGTCACGCCCGGCAGCGCACGCAAGACGGCCATGTCCTCCGTGGCATGATGGCTCATGCCGAGACTGCCGTAGACGAAGCCTCCGCCCACGCAGACCACCTTCACGTTCAGGTCGTGATAGGCGCAGTCGTTGCGGATCTGCTCGATGCAGCGCAGCGTCGGAAAGTTGCCGATGGAATAGGTCAGCACCGTGCGGCCCGTCGCCGCCAGACCTGCCGCCAGACCCGTCATGGACTGCTCGGCGATGCCGGCATTGACAAACTGCTCCGGGTAGGTCTCCCAGAAGGGGCGCAGCACGCCAAAGCCCAGATCACCCGTCACCAGCGTCAGGCGGGGATCACGGGCAGCCTCGCGCATCAGGGCGCGGGTGAATGCGTCTCTCATGGTCTTTGCGCCTCCAGTTCTACCAGTGCTGCTTCGTATTCATCACCCTGCGGTGTACGATAGTGCCAGAGGATATCGTTTTCCATAAAGGAAACGCCCTTGCCCTTGGTTGTGTGAGCCAGAATCACGGTAGGCTTGCCCGTACCGCGATTCGCCTTCGCCTGTGCAAAGGCGGTCTGCAGCGCATCCACATCATGGCCGTCCACGTCGATCACATGCCAGCCAAAGGCGCGCCACTTGTCCCCGAAGGGCTCGAGAGCCAGGGTGTTCTCGCAAAAGTCAAGCGACTGCATACGGTTGTGATCCACAATGGCGATCAGATTATCCAGCTGATACTGATGCGCCTGCAGCGCGGCTTCCCAGACGGAGCCCTCGTCGCACTCGCCGTCGCCCAGCACGCAGTAGACGCGCCAGTCAGCCTTGTCTTTCATACCGCCCAGCGCCATCCCCGCTGCTACCGGCAGACCATGGCCCAGCGAGCCGGTGGAGAACTCCACACCCGGCACGCCCTTGTGGCTCACATGACCAGACAGACGGCTGCCGTTGGCATAGTGGGAAGACAGCTCTTCAACCGGGAAGAAGCCGCGCTCCGCCAGCGCCGCATACACCGCTGCACCCGCATGCCCCTTGGACAGGATGAGCCTGTCGCGCTCGGGCCAGGCAGGGTCCGCAGGATTCACACGCAGTACACCGCTGTACAGCACGGCCGTCACTTCTGCCACGGAAAAAATCGCACCGATGTGGCTGCCGCGGCTGATGTGGGTCATCTCCAGGCCGTGGCGGCGGATAAGCCATGCCAGCACGCGGGGATCAGCCGTGTCGATCGGATGATCGCCAAAGGCCGCATGGGTCTTCTCGGTATAGGTCATCCCTTTTTCCCCTCTTCCTCGGCCATCTTCTTTGCCTTGCCGAACACGCCGCCGATGGTCTCGAAGAACAGGCCCGCATCCAACATGAAGGACTGATTCTTCGCATATTCCACGCGCAGACGGTTCTTTTCCGGCAGAACATACTTCTCGTAGTTTTCCACAGGATTTTCCGTGCCGACGATCTCGTCCTGCGAGATGTAGACGATGGAAGAGCGGTCGGTAATGCCGGGACGCACCCACATGATGCACTGCTGCTCAGGGGTATAGGCATTGGTGTACATCAGCAGCTCCGGTCGGGGGCCGACAAAGGACATCTCGCCCTTGAGGATGTTGAACAGCTGGGGAAGCTCGTCCATCTTCAGGCGGCGCATTACGCGGCCCGAACGGGTTACGCGGGGATCGTTCTTTGCCGTACAGCCGCCGGCCTTGTCCGCGCCAACCACCATGGAGCGGAACTTCATAATGTAGAAGGGCTTGTTTTTGTAGCCGCCGCGGATCGCCCTGTAAAATACCGGGCCGGGACTATCCAGCTTAACCCAGATTGCCAGCGGAATCATCACAATGCTGGCGGGAATCAATGCGATTGATGCCAGCAGAAAATCCAGCACGCGCTTGATCACACGGCTGTAAAAAGGATGGGACAGCGGTCCGTCCCAACGGGGAAGCTCAGGCAGCGGAGGGAGCTTGGACATTTTCATGCCTCCTCAGGAATTTCTTGAATCGATTATTGCATATTCAGCTGGTGCAGCATCTCATTGAGTCTTTCCAGCTCATCCTGTGAATAATACTGCAGGACGATCTTACCCTTCTTGCTGGTGCCCGTCAGTGTTGCTCTCAGCCCGAAGGTCTCGCGGCACAGGGACTCCAGCTCAGTCAGCTCCGCCGGGAGCGTGCGCAGCTTCTTTTCAGGCTTGGGAAGCTTGGCTGCATCCTGCTTGAGGAGCGCTGCGGCCGTCTCCAGCTGGCGGACGCTCCAGCCCTCCGCAATGGTACGGCGGGCAAGGGATTGCTTCATATCATTGCTCTCCAGGCCAGCCAGTACACGGGCATGTCCGGCAGAGAGCGTACCCTGCCGGACCATGGCAATCACGTCCTCCGGCAGCGTCAGCAGACGCAGCAGGTTCGCCACCGCAGGACGGCTCTTGGACAGGCGATTTGCCACTGTTTCCTGCGTATAGCCGCACTGCTTCATCAGGCTCTGGATCCCCTGTGCAACTTCGATGGGATTCAGATCCTCGCGCTGCAGGTTCTCAATCAGCGCAATTTCCATCTGCTGCACCACATCCAGCTCGCGCACGACGCAGGGCACTGTATCCAGCCCTGCCATGCGTGCCGCACGCCAGCGGCGCTCGCCCGCCACGATGCGATAGCGCCCACCGTTCATGGGCACCACCAGAATCGGCTGCAGCATCCCCTGATCACGGATGGACTGCGCCAGCTGACTGATGCCCTCCTCTGCAAAGGCGTGACGGGGCTGGTCGGGATTCGGATCGATGTCGCCGATGGCGATCTCCTGCCCGGCGCCGGAGGTCGTCAGGTCTGCCTCGGGCAGCAGGGCGTCAAGCCCACGGGCAAGTCCGCGCGTCTTCTTAGGCATGGTGTAAACTCCCTTTCAGACGGTAATCGTTCTGCGTTTATCCTCACAGCTTCCAGCCATGAGGAACCTTCACGCCGTTGCGCTTGAGAACCTCTTGCGCCAGCGCTGCGTAAGCCGTTGTACCGGTGGAACGCTTGTCGTATATATGAATCGGTTCGCCGTGGGAGGGCGCTTCGCCCAGACGCACAGTACGCGGAATGACGGTGCCGTAAACCTGCTTCTTGAAGTGCTTTTTGACCTCATCCACCACCTGCAGGCCCAGATTCGTTCTGCCATCCAGCATCGTCAGCAGCACACCCTCGATCTCCAGTCGGGGGTTGATGGTCTTCTTCACCCGCTGCACGGTCTGCATCAGGCTCGCCACGCCCTCCAGCGCATAATACTCGCACTGGATCGGAATCATCACGCCGTCAGAAGCAGCCAGCGCGTTGATCGTCAGCAGCGACAGACTGGGCGGGCAGTCAATCAGGATGAAGTCGAAGTCCTTTGCAACGGACTGGATCGCTGTCTTCAGGCGATACTCACGCTTTTCAGCGCCAACCAGCTCCAGTTCCGCGTTGGCCAGACGGATATCGCTCCCCGCAATGGACAGATTCTTAAAATCCGTCTTTTCAACAAGCTCCTTCATCTGGATACGGCCCATCAGCACCTCGTAGACGCTCTTGTCCTCCACAGCCATCCCAAGACCAGAGGTCGTGTTGCCCTGTGGATCCAGATCAATGATCAGCACCCGCTGACCCATGTCCGCCATAAGCGCAGAGAGGTTCACCGCCGTGGTTGTTTTCCCCACGCCGCCCTTCTGGTTGATGATCGAAATCGTCTTTGCCATGGTCACCCTCCCACGCCATTACTCCTTGATACATGAACGCATACGCATTCATCCTATTATATCGCCCTGAGCCGAAATTGTAAAGGGTGAAACGCATTCTGCCAAAGAAGTTGCCTTTTTTTCATCCCGTCCTGATACTGCCTGCCGTTCTTCCGATCCAGCCCCTCTTCTCCTCTGCAGCTATTGCATATGCCAAAAGGAGCGCCCTTTTCATCGGACGCTCCCCTTCTACGTTCTCTTCTGTTATCCAAAACAAATCAGCTCTCATGGGCCATCTCATAAATCTCCATATCCCCATTAAAGCGCACGCACAGCACCTCATCGGAGTAATCCCTGCCAATAGAGAAGTCCAGCCAGCAGCCGGTGCCGCCATCCTCATCCTGGGTGATTTCGATGGTGCGGGGATGCAGCGCGTCAAAGAACGCCTCGACCGTCGCATCGCCAGGGGATTCCACATGAAGGGCTTTCATCAGAGCATCAGGGCTCAGCTCCTCCAGATGGAAATCAACAAAACCTGCCACCGTGCTGTCTGCCGGATACGCCGCACAGATCGCATCCTTTGCACGTCTGTACATCTCCGGCATACTCTCCAGCAGCTTCATAAGCTGTTCCCGATTGTCCTCATATACCAGTCCGCCCTCAATCGACAGGATCACATCCAGGTCATGACCGTCCAGCTCAATCAGGCAGTCCTCCCATAAATCAACGCCCTCTTCGATATACAGAGTGCCGAAAATGCTTGTTCTCATGATCATGGTGGGCATAATTGGCTCCTTTCCCATATACCTTTCGGAGGCCGAAGTGTGCCTCCGGAACGATTCATCCTGAGAATATCATACCATATCGAACGCAGCGGTGCAAGAGCATGGATGCAAATTCGCTCCCCGCTGTCTCAGGCGTACAATCGTTGGCTTACAGGTCCTGCCTTTTCCGCGAAAAAAGCCTGCCCATTTTTCAGGCAGGCTTGGCTTTATGCAGTCATCACACGATATTGATCGACAAACGCTGGAATCGCGCCGTCCTTCGTTTCATTCACCAGATACATCTCGTCCGGATAATCCAGAACCGTGTACATCACGCCGATCACCGATTTCGCGTTGATGCATCGGGTTCCTGCGCGATTTTCGATTGAAAAAACATCCTCACACCGGCACAGTCGCTGTATAAAATCCATCACTTCGGCCTGGCTTGTCAAACGTATATGCGCTCTTGCATGGCAGCTGTTCATGACAATGACCTCCTGTTATCAAAGCATCCTTTCGTTAGCTTACAGTTATCGGAAACGTTTCCATTCCGACGCAGTCATCATACCACCTTTCCTGATCGTTGTCAAGATTCATATGCAGGATTTTCATCATTTTTACATATTTCCTGCATTCGGTATCGTTACCAAATCACTTATTTGCATCATACATCATTCATTCCTGCATATATACTGCACTTCTTCTTCTCGAATTCTTATTCCCGTCTCGCACTCACATGCACGTTTCAAAACAAAAAAACAGCCGCACCGATTTCTCAGTGCGGCTTTGGCTTCATCGTTCCTTATCAGAACTTCAGGGGATTCACGCGGACGGAGGGGCCCATGGTGCTGCTCAGATACAGAGAGCGGATGTAGGTGCCCTTCGCGGCGGCGGGCTTCGCCTTGATGATGGCCTCCATCAGGGTCTGCAGGTTCTCCTGCAGCTTCTCGGTGCCGAAGGACACCTTGCCGATGGGGCAGTGGATGATGGCGGTCTTGTCCAGACGATACTCAACCTTACCGGCCTTGATGTCGGAGATAGCCTTGGTCACGTCCATGGTGACGGTGCCAGACTTGGGGTTGGGCATCAGGCCCTTGGGGCCCAGGATACGACCGATGCGGCCGATCAGACCCATCATGTCGGGGGTGGCAACGCAGACGTCGAACTCGAACCAGTTCTCCTGCTGGATCTTGGTGATCATGTCCTGATCGCCAACGTAATCAGCGCCGGCAGCGCGGGCTTCGTCAGCCTTCGCGCCCTTGGCGATGACCAGCACGCGGATGGTGCGGCCAGTGCCGTGGGGCAGAACAACCGCGCCGCGAACCTGCTGGTCAGCGTGCCGGGGGTCAACACCCAGACGGATGTGGGCCTCGACGGTCACGTCGAACTTGGCCTTGCCGGTGGAGATCACCAGCTCGGTGGCCTGGTCAGGATCATACTGGTTCAGATGGTCGATCAGCTTCACGCTGTCCTGGTACTTCTTACCATGCTTCATTTCAAATTCCTCCCATGTGGTATTAGCGGCACTACGTCCTCCCACATTGATCAGGGGCATTGCGCCCCGGTTAAATCACGGATCCCGTAAGGATTACTCCTCCACGGTGACGCCCATGGAACGGGCAGTACCGGCGACCATGGACATGGCAGCCTCGATGCTGGCGGCGTTCAGGTCGGGCATCTTGGTGGTAGCGATCTGACGGAGCTGCTCCTGGGTCAGCTTGCCAACCTTGTCCTTGTTGGGCTTGGCGGAAGCGGTATCAATGCCCAGAGCCTTCTTGATCAGCACCGGGACCGGGGGGGTCTTGGTGATGAAGGTGAAGGTACGGTCAGAGTACACGGTGATGACAACGGGGATGACCAGACCGATGTCATTCTTGGTGCGCTCGTTGAATTCCTTACAGAAGCCGGGGATGTTCACGCCGTGCTGACCCAGAGCAGGGCCGATAGGCGGAGCAGGATTGGCCTTGCCGGCAGCAACCTGCAGCTTGATGAAAGCAGTAACCTTCTTGGCCATTGTAATGGCACCTCCTAAAAAATGTGGTCACGCGGAAGCCAGAAACTTCCTCCCACGTCGCACCCGGTATACGGATGCATGGAAAAGCGGATGATCCGCTTGCTGAAAGCCGCGTATTTCAGCGGCGATGAGCCTTGATGCAGCATCAGGGGGCATGGATGCAGGGCGAGCCCGTCCTTGAACGGTCTCACCCGCTCCGGAAGAGGCTTATTCCTCTTCCTCCTTCATGACGTCCTCCATGTTGATCCACTGCTCAGTGCTGCGGTTCGCGAACGTCTGCACGTTCACCAGCACCCTGCCCAGCATCTGGTCGATCTCAACAATCGCACCCTTGAAGTTGGCAAAGTTGCCATCCACAATGCGGACGGTTTCGCCAATGGCCAGATCGGTCTCCGTGCCGGTGGACTGGGGATTGAGCATCATCTCAACCTCAGCGTCGGTCAGGGCGACAGGCTGACCGTCAGGACCCACAAAGCCCGTCACGCCGCGCGTATTACGCACAACGTACCAGCTCTCGTTGGTCTTGATCATCTTGACGATCACATAACCCGGAAATACCTTGCGTGCAGACTTGACACGCTTGCCCTTCCGGATTTCCGTCACTTCCTCAACGGGCACACGGACTTCGAAAATGAAATCCTGCATACCGTTGCTCTTGATGGATTTCTCGAGGGTATCCTTGACCTTGTTCTCATACCCGGAATAGGTATGCACAACGTACCAGCAGGCCTCGTTGATCTTCTCGGACATATCATTATACTCCCTATGAAGGCATGATCAGCTGAAGGAACCCGTCTGCCTTTACTCAGCAGCGGGAGCCTCAGTCGCTTCAGGCACGTCGGTGGTCTCGGTGGCTGCAGCATCAGTCATTGCATCGGCGGTAGTATCCGTCGTCGCGTCAACGTCAGCATTCGCAGTCACGCCAACCAGCGCCTTCATGGCCGTGGTCGAGGCCAGATCCAGCGCACCGATCACAACGCCCATAAAGAGCATGAACAGCAGCACCGTCACGGAGCTGGCAATCAGCTTCTTCTTGCTGGGCCAGGTGACCTTGCGAAGCTCAGCGACCATGTTCTTGAACGGCTTCGCGATGCGGCCGGGGAGTGCCTTGACAAAGTTCACGAACTTTGCCATCTTGCCCTCTTCGACCTTCGCGGGGGTCTTCTTCTCCTCTGCCATCGTTATCACATCCTCACGTAGTCGCTTTGCTTACTTGGTCTCGCGGTGGGAAGTATGCTTCTTGCAGAAGGGGCAGTACTTCTTCAGCTCAACACGATCCGGGGTGTTCTTCTTGTTCTTCATGTTGTTGTAATTGCGCTGCTTGCACTCCGTGCAGGCCAGGCAAATCTTGTTACGGGCGGCATTTGCCACTTGGGACACCTCCTGCCATAATATCGGTTTTGCTTTTCCTGATGACAGGATCACAAACCCTGGATGTCCCGCCGGGAGGAAGAACGGCCTCCCGGCAGGAGATGATTACTTCACATCCGCCGCATCAGCATATCCTGTTCTGGCGGAAGAATAGGGCGATGCCCCTGGAATTACTCGATGACCTTGGCGATAACGCCGGAGCCAACGGTACGGCCACCCTCGCGGATAGCAAAGCGCAGGCCCTGCTCCATAGCGATGGGGGTGATCAGAGTGATCTCCATGTCGATGTTGTCGCCGGGCATAACCATCT
>JAFTWV010000042.1 GCA_017465155.1 Clostridia bacterium | reverse complement strand
CAGGGGCGGCGCCCCTGCATCACTGCATCTTCAGGTAAGAGGTCACGAAGCCCTCGATGTTGCCGTTCATCACGTCGTCAATGTTGCCGACTTCAAAGCCGGTGCGGTGATCCTTCACCATGGTGTAGGGCTGGAAGACGTAGGAGCGGATCTGGCTGCCCCATTCGATCTTCTTCATCTCGCCCTTGATCTCGGCCATTTCTTCCTCGCGTGCACGGATGCGCAGCTCCAGCAGCTTCGACTTCAGCATCGCGATACAGGTCGCACGGTTCTGCACCTGATCACGCTCGGTCTGGCAGGCCACGACGATGCCGGTGGGATAGTGGGTCATACGCACGGCGGAGGAGGTCTTGTTGACGTTCTGGCCGCCCGCGCCGGAGGAGTGGTAGGTATCCACGCGGACTTCGTTCATGTTGATCTCGATCTCCTGATCAATGTCGTCCAGCATGGGCGCGACGTCCAGGGAGGAGAAGGAGGTATGGCGGCGGGCCTGGGAATCGAAGGGGCTGATGCGCACGAGACGGTGCACGCCCTTTTCGCCGCGCAGGTAGCCGTAGGCATGGTCGCCGGAGACCTCGAAGGTCACGGACTTCACGCCGGCTTCGTCGCCGTCGAGGTAATCCAGCACTTTCACCTGGAAGCCCATCTGCTCGCAGTAGCGGGTGTACATGCGGTAGAGCATGCCGGTCCAGTCCTGCGCCTCAGTGCCGCCCGCACCTGCGTGCAGGGACAGGATGGCGTTGGAGTCGTCATACTGGCCGCGCATGAGGGTTTCCAGCTCAAGGGCGGCTGTCTTTTCCTTCAGGTCGGCAAGCATTTCGCCTGCTTCGGCCACCATGGACTCATCCTGCTCCTCCTCGGCCATTTCCATGGCGACTTCGATGTCATCCGCCGTGGACAGCAGGCTCTCGTAGTGCTCAATTTTGTTGCGGATGTTGCCGACCTTCTGATTGATTTTGTTGGCGCGGTCGGTATCGTTCCAGAATTCGGGCTGGTTCATTTCCTCGGTGAGCTCCTCAAGCTGCTCCTTCAGGCTCTCGATGTGGAGCGCTTCGCCAGCCTCGGTCAGGGTCTTGCGGAGCGCCGCCAGGTCCTGAGTGTATTGCTGCAGGTCAAGCATTGACATGTTGAATTACCTCTATTTCTATGTTGTCAGATCTCTTGTGTGATGTGCAGAATTGCGGCCCGCGCGGGCTTCCCTGCTGCGGTACGGGACAGCCGGAAAAGGAAGCTGAGCCGCCGTCAGGCCCGGGTTCCCGATGCCCGGGAGCCCGGGAGGAGCAGCATTACTCTTCTGCGGGCTGATTCTTGCCGCAGCAGGCCTTGTACTTTTTACCGGAGCCGCAGGGACAGGGGTCATTGCGGCCGATCTTGTCCGCAGGCTTGGCCTTGCGGGGTGCGGTAGGCGCGCCCTTGGTACTTGCGACCTTGCCTTCCTGCGTCTGCTTCACGGTCTGGATGCGCTCGGGCGTACGTTCAATGCGCACCTGACAGATCCGGCGCACCGTATCCTCGCGAATCAGGTGATTCAGCTCCTCAAACATGTAGCCCGCTTCAATCTGGTATTCGGTGACGGGGTTCTTGCCGGAGTAGGCGCGGAAGCCGATGCCGTCGCGCAGCTGATCCATCGCGTCGATGTGGTCCATCCAGCGCACATCCACGGAGCGCAGCAGCATCACGCGTTCAAACTCACGCATGTCCACGCCGATCTCTGCCAGCATTGTCTCACGCTCCTCGTAGAAGGCGCGGGCGTCGGCTTTGAGAGCTTCGGAGAGGGCGTCGCGTTCCTCATCGCGGACGAGCTTGTCCAGTCCGGCAATCGTGCCGGGATGGATGCACAGGTTTTCAAGGTACTTCGTCAGCTGATCGATCTCCCATTCCTGACCGTCCTCGGCGTTGCAGAAGCGGTTCATGGCCGCGTCGATCAGATGGGCTTCCATGCCGATGATGTTTTCGCGGACGTTTTCGCCCATCAGCACACGGCGGCGCTGGCCATAGATAACCTCGCGCTGGCGGTTCATGACATTGTCGTACTCCAGCACGTGCTTGCGGATCTCGAAGTTGCGGCCCTCGATACGCTTCTGGGCGTTTTCGATCTGTTTGGTCAGGAGGCCCGCCTGCAGAGGCTCGTCATCCTTCAGACCCAGCTTTTCGACCATCGGGCCGATGCGGTCAGAGCCAAACAGGCGCATCAGGTCATCCTCAAGGGAGATGAAGAACTGCGTGGAGCCGGGATCGCCCTGACGGCCCGCGCGGCCGCGCAGCTGATTGTCGATGCGGCGGCTTTCGTGACGCTCGGTGCCGATGATGTGCAGGCCGCCGGTCTGCAGCACACGGTCGTGCTCCCGGTCAGTCTCCTGCTTGAACTGGCTGTGCAGGGCCTGATACTTCTCGCGGGCAGCGAGAACCTCCTCGGAGACGTTCTCAGCATGGCCCACGGCGGCCTCGATCATCTCGTCCTCATAGCCCTCCTGGCGCATGGCGCGGCGGGCGAGGAATTCCGGGTTGCCGCCCAGCAGAATGTCCGTGCCGCGGCCAGCCATGTTGGTGGCGATGGTCACCGCGCCCCAGTGACCGGCCTGTGCGACGATCTCGGCCTCGCGGGCGTGGTTCTTGGCGTTGAGCACGTCGTGCTCAATGCCGCGGCGGCGCAGCATGGCAGAGAGCATCTCGCTCGTTTCGACGGTTACGGTACCCACCAGCACGGGCTGGCCCTTCTTGTGGGCCTCCTCGATGGCGGTGACGACGGCGGAGAACTTTGCCGCCTTGTTCTTGTAGACCATGTCGTCCAGATCGCGGCGGATGTTGGGCTTGTTGGTGGGGATCTCCACCACGTCCAGGGAGTAGATGCCCTGGAATTCGGGCTCCTCGGTCTTGGCCGTGCCGGTCATGCCGGAGAGCTTGCCGTACATGCGGAAGTAGTTCTGGAAGGTGATGGTAGCCAGCGTCCGGCTTTCGCGTTCGACCTTCACATGCTCCTTGGCTTCGATGGCCTGATGCAGACCCTCGGAGTAGCGGCGGCCGATCATCAGGCGGCCCGTGAACTCATCCACGATGACAACCTGACCGTTCTGCACAACGTAGTCCACATCGCGCTTCATGATGAAGTTGGCGCGCAGGGCGCTCTGGACATGGTGGTTGAGCTCGGCGTTCTCTGCGTCGTTGATGTTGTCGATGCCAAAGGCCTTTTCTACGCGCTGGGCGCCCTCGTCGGTGAGGGTGATGGCCTTCTTCTTTTCTTCGATTTCGAAATGCTCGTCGCGGCGGAGTCCCTTGACCACTGCGTCGGCCTTTTCATACAGATCGGTGGACTTTTCGCCCTGACCGGAGATGATCAGGGGGGTGCGGGCCTCGTCGATGAGGATGGAGTCCACCTCGTCCACGATGGCGAAGTGGTGGCCGCGCTGCACCAGCTCGGCCTTGCGCACGACCATGTTGTCGCGCAGGTAGTCAAAGCCCAGCTCGTTGTTGGTGCCGTAGGTGATGTCGCAGGCGTAGGCCGCGCGGCGCTCGGCGGAATCCAGATCGTGAACGATCAGGCCGACCGTCAGGCCCAGGAAACGGTGCACCTTGCCCATCCATTCAGAGTCGCGGCGGGCGAGATAATCGTTGACGGTAACGATGTGCACACCCTTGCCGGAGAGGGCGTTGAGGTAGGCCGGAAGGGTGGCGACCAGCGTCTTACCTTCACCGGTCTTCATTTCGGCGATGCGGCCCTGATGCAGCACCAGACCGCCCATCAGCTGTACGCGGTAAGGGCGCATGCCCAGCACGCGCCAGTCGGCCTCGCGGACGGTTGCGAACGCCTCGGGCAGGATATCATCTTCTGTCTCACCCTTTTCAAGGCGGGCGCGGAATTCTGCGGTTTTGGCCTGCAGCTGCTCATCGGTGAGCTTACGGTACTCATCCTCCAGCGCTTCGATCTTATCGACAATCTTGGACAGCTTCTTGACCTCAGCGTCCGCGCTGACGCCAAGAAGCTTCTTTACCCAGTCAAACATATGGGGAACTCCTTTCAAACAGGCGTCGGGCCAGCGCCCGACATGCATAATATCTGCCGCGGAAGCCGGGCAGATAGCGTATCTCAGGATAAATAAGATAAACCAGTTTATTATATCATGGGACAGGGGGCTATGGCAAGCAAAATCCGCAGCAGAACTGCGTGAAGTCTGCGGCCTGCCATTCAATCTGTCCGGAGGATGATCACACAGCGCTGCTCGTCGCTTTTGAGCACGGAGTAGCCGCCGTAGAAGCCCTCGTCCGGTTCGGCGGCATTGTAGTCGCCAAGGAATGCGTAGGTGTCCCCGGCAACGGCTTCGTACAGTGCCGGATCGTCGATGCGCAGGTTGAGCATTTCGCCCGTGAGTACCAGATGACGGACGGCAGCATACGCCTCGGAACGCGTGCTGATCTCCCAGCCGCGCACGGCGTGCCAGTTGGCCTGCGCGACGCAGGGGGGGATCTGTTGACCTTCGTCCATGGCATGATCGGCAGCCATCTGCTCCGTAGACAGACCGTAGTACCAGTGCGTGTTGAGCCCGACGTGGTCCTGATCGTTCCATGTTGCGTCAATGAGTGTATAGCTGCCGATGGATGCGATGTTCCAGGAATGGTTTTGTGCCGTGCCGCTGCTGTCCACGGCGATACCGGTGATCATGCCGCAGGGGACGCCGGCCATGCGGAAAAGCAGCGTCAGGGCGTGCACATAGCCCTCGCAGGTGGCTTGCCCCTCCAGCAGTGCGCCCACAGCGGTGTGACACAGTTCCGTCGTACCGCCGTAGGTAACGCGCGACAGGAGCGCATCATGCAGCGCTTCGGCTGTTTTATGCCGCGCGGCAAGGTCGCGGGCAATGGCGTAGAGCTCCTGCCGGATGAGCTGCGCCTGCTCGACCTCCATGCGGTATGCAGGGGAGATGTACAGGGCAATATCCGGCTCGTGCTGCATGTAGCCCACGCTGTACTCCCGTCCCAGATGAAAAAGCTCCGGGTAATCCTGCATCAGGGAGCGCATGGCGGGCGATACATCGTTGTAGGCCGTCCCATCGGGGAGCGTGATTTTTGTCTCGCCGCGCAGGATGGGCTGGTAGAGGTACTCCGCAAGGGAGGCCTGCTCATCGGACAGGGACACGACGGAAAGTACCGTGTCCGCATCATAGGGCAGCTGCCATTCGGCCCGGCTGTCAGAGGGCCACAAAAGCACTGTCAGCAGCAGAGCCGGCAGAAGCATCAGCTGATTTTTCCGCATCGTGTTCCCTCCCTTCGGGCAGAATGGAAAAAGGGGAGCAGCACCGCATGCATCGCAGGCTGCTCCCCCAGTCAGACGTCATCAGTAGGCCGTCCTCGGGTTGTCGGAATAGAGCACACGCAGGGTTTCCTGTCCCGCAGCGCCGTCGACGGTCAGATTGTTGCGGCGCTGGAAGTTCTTGACGGCTTCCACTGTCGCATCGTCATAGTAGCCCGTCACATCGGACAGGTAACCCAGATCCTGCAGGCATTCCTGCATCTCGACCACCAGATTGCTGCGGTCGCCCTTGCGCAGGCTGGTATAATCCGTGACGGCGGCTGCAGCAGCGATGGCAGAGTCGGAGTAGAGCACCTGCTGGGTTCTGTTGCCGGCGATGCCGTCCACTGGGCTCAGGTCGTTGCGGATCTGGAATGCGCGCACAGCGTCCTCGGTGGTATCGCCGTATACGCCGTCCACGCGGCCGTCGTAGTAGCCCAGCTCGTACAGGGTATACTGCAGGTTGCGCACGGCAGAGCTGCTGTCGCCGGGACGCAGGGTGTCGTAGGCGTCCTCAGCGCTGGAACCATAGAGAGCGCGCTGGGTCGCGGGGCCTGCGGTACCGTCCACAGTCAGACCGTTGCGCTTCTGGAAGGCTGTTACGGCGGCGACGGTTGCGCTGCCGTAGTTGCCGTCGATGCTGCCGGAATAGTAGCCGCGGTTCTTCAGCGCCCGCTGCAGGTTCTTGACAGCCTTGCCCGAGTCGCCCTCGCGCAGGGTCTGGTAACCGCCCACGGACACGCCGCTGCCGGCGTTGCTGCCGCTGTTAAGGGACGCAGCGTTCTTGGCGTTGGCGGAATACAGCTTGTTCAGCGTGGAGGAACCGGCCTTGCCGTCCGCCTTGAGGCCGTTGGCCGTCTGGAAGGCGATGACCGCCGCCTTGGTGGCCTGACCGAAGGAGCCGTCCGTGGAGCCGGAGAGGAAGCCCAGCTCCTTCAGGCGCTTCTGCATGGCCTTCACGGCGTCGGAAGACTGCCCCTCCTGCAGCGTTTCACCGATGGAGGAAACGGGCGAGGAGGTCTTTGACGCGCGGTTGGAATACATCAGCTGCAGGGTGCTGGGGCCGGCCACGCCGTCATCCCACAGGTCGTGGCGCTTCTGGAAGGCCTTCACGGCGTATTCCGTCGCGCCGTCATAGGAGCCGTCGGCCTTTCCGTCCATCCAGCCCAGCTCGATCAGGCGATTTTGAAGCGTACGAACCTTGGAGCCGGAGGAGCCGTCCTCAAGGTACACGTCCGTATCCGGTACAGTGGTTGCGCGCGGAGTGGGCGTGGCCGTGCGGCGGGGCGTGTTGGTGACGGAGGAGACGGTGGTAGGCGCCTTCTTGGCGCTGTCGCTGTACAGCTTGTTGAGGGTGTTGGTGCCGGCCTTGCCATCCACCAGCAGACCGTTCTGATTCTGGAACGCCTTGACGGCCGTTTCGGTATTCTCACCGAAATCGCCGTCGACACTGCCCTTGTAGTAGCCCAGATCCTTCAGGCGGCGCTGAAGCTTACGCACGTCATCGCCCGTGGAGCCGACCTTCAGGGAGGATGCGGCGGCCGTCGTTTTGGACGGCTTGGGCGTGTTGGTGGCCGGGCTGTTGGTCACGGGGCGGGGAGTGATCAGGCTGATGACGCCGCCCGGATTGGTGGTCGAAGCGGAGACGCTGCCCTGAATGCCGGGTGTAGCGGTAGCGCCGAGCGAATCCCAGTTGATGGTGGCCTCGGGCGCCCTGGTGACTGCAGACGGGTTATAGGGCGTATGGGTGGGCGTGGGGGAGGGCGTGATGCGCGGCGCAATGGACTGGTAATGATTGCCGTCCAGCGAAATGTCGCCCGCAGAGCCCAGATCGTCCGGGGGGACGTAGCAGCCCGTCAGGGCCAGGCACAGCATGAGCATCGCGCCCAGCAGCAGCCCCTTGATGATCCTTTCCTTCATGCCTTTTCCTTCCTCCTTCAGCATCGGGGGAGTGCCTCTCCCCGCGGATTGATATCGTATGTATGTACCCTACTATTGTACACGTTATCACCCGTTGACGCAAGCGCTAAATTTCGCCGATGATGCCATCGGCTGGCGAAAAATAACTCCCTGCACAAATCATAACGGATCAGCAGGGGAAAATCATCCCACGCGCCGCAAATGCCTGCGGAATCTGAGGCAGGAGTTTTCTATGCGGCGGCGAATGATATTGATGCCCCTCCTGTGCCGGAGGCCGGCGTGTGAAGGCCGGATTTCCCGTCAGGCAGGAAAAGCGTCTCCTGAGGCGCGAATCAAGCAGAATATCAAGCAACCGAGGTGTATGTCATTATGTCTGAATGCAATCACGACTGTTCTTCCTGCGCCAGCAAGTGCGCCAATGCAAAGCCCTCGTCCCTGCTGGCGCCGGCCAATCCCGGCAGCGCGGTAAAGAAGATCATCGGCGTGGTAAGCGGCAAGGGCGGTGTGGGCAAGTCTCTTGTTACGGGATTGCTGGCCTGCGCGGCCGCCCGCATGGGAAAATCAGCCGGTGTGATGGATGCGGACATTACCGGCCCCTCCATCCCCCGTATGTTCGGCGTGCAGGAGCAGGTCTACGGTAACGACATGGGTCTGCTGCCGGCCGTGACGGAGAGCGGCGTGAAGCTCATGTCCATCAACCTGATCCTCGAAAACGACACCGACCCGGTCATCTGGCGCGGTGCGCTGATTGCCGGAACGGTCAAGCAGTTCTGGACGGAGGTCTGCTGGGGCGAGACAGACTGCCTCTTTATTGACATGCCTCCCGGAACAGGCGACGTGCCGCTGACGGTCTTCCAGTCCATGCCCGTGGACGGCATCATCATCGTTGCCAGTCCCCAGGAGCTGGTGGGCATGATTGTCGAAAAGGCGGTCAACATGGCCAGGATGATGAACATCCCGGTGCTGGGCATCGTGGAAAACATGGCCTACATGGCCTGTCCGGACTGCGGCAGGCGGCTGTATCCCTTCGGCGAGGGAAAGACGGCTGCGGTTGCAGAAAAGCATGGTCTGCCCCTGCTGGCACAGCTGCCCATCAACCCCGCCGTTGCCGCCGCCTGCGACGCTGGCCGCGTAGAGGATGTGATCGTGCCGGAAATCAGCGGCGCGGTTGACGCGGTGATGAACTGTCCCAAGCGCGTGATTGAATAAAGCCATTGCAAAAGGCTCGCCTGAACACCCCGAATGGGTACAGGAGAGCCTTTTTTCTGTGCACGCAGCGCTCAGCACTTGCGAACCATGATCACACCCGCCAGCATGGACACAGCGCCGCCAGCCACCAGTACATGCCGGTTGGCCGTCACAAGGCCGACAAGGGACAGCAGGAGATCAGCGTCGATGTGCGCCATGGAGAGCACATACCGGGTCGATTCCAGCTGCCGGGCGGCCTCCTGTACGGAAATGCCCAGCTTGATGTCACTGTAGTACATGGCGGCCAGCGCGAGGATCAGCGCCAGCATACCGGCGGTGATCAGAAGTGCGCCGATGAAGATGCCGAGCAGGGTGCGTCCGAGTTTCATGAGGATACCTCCTTCGGAATCTGCGTTATCTGCCGGTGGATTCCGGCAGGTCGATCAGGTATTTCTTCTCGTCCATGGGGTCGAAGCAGACGTCCACCGCGTCGCCGCAGCTCAGGGAGGTCTCCCACACCTGCGGGCTGCGCAGCGTCATGTGCTCGCCGGTGATGGGATGCAGCACCTGCACCATGATGCGCAGCGGGCTTCGGCCGTTGACGACCAGGGTATGATCCACGGGGATGTCCGTCACCACGCCGGTGGTGCGGGTACCCCATGTGCGCAGCTCATATTGCTGCCGAACCTTGCGGCGGGCAGACAGGCCGATGAGCAGCGCTGCCAGCAGGAAGCCCGCGCCGATAAGCGCAAACACGCCGCCCACGATCCCGAAGGCCAGCCCGGGAGCCGCCCCCTGAAACGCTGCGTCACCTGCGGGCGTCAAAATGCTGACGGATGACAGGAATACAAGCCCCATAACCAGGAACAGTGCGCCCATCAGGCCGAATACAAGCATGAGTACTTTGCCGGTTGTCATTTTATGCATGGTGATTCCTCTCCGTTCATGATGATGGTGCGTGTTTGGGGCCTGTCCGGGTCAAAGCGCACGGGGATGCGGTCGCCGGGCAGAATGAAAAACAAAGGGCGCAGCTCCTGAAGGTCAGGGATGGAACTGATCGTTCCGGTAAACAAACCGGAAAAGAGCAGCGCCAGACCGGTCAGGCGAATGAAAAGTACAAGAAAGTATCTGTTGCTGCTCATGAGATCACTCTGCGTTCATTTGGCTTTTCCGGCGTTAGCATACCATACAGCAGCATTGGCCGCAACGGAGCTTGTCTCAAATGTCGCAGGGGGTGTCTGAATGGATGCAGGGCGCACGGCGGCGTCCCTACGCCTGTTCCTCATATGCATCGCACACAGCCTGCGTATCTCCTGCGGCGCGGACTTTACCGTGGTCGATCCAGATGACTCGGTCGCACATCTGCCGGAGCTGGGCAAGGTTGTGGCTGACAAAGAGGACGGTGGTGCCGCCGGACATGAGCTCCATCATGCGGGCGCGGCTCTTGCGCTGGAAGTGCTCGTCGCCCACGGAAAGGATCTCGTCGACGATCAGAACGTCGGGCTTGACGACGGTGGCGATGGAGAAGGCCAGCCGCGCCAGCATGCCGGAGGAGTAGGTCTTCAGGGGCATGCGGATGAAATCGCCCAGCTCGCTGTATTCGATAATCTCGTCCAGCTTCGAATAGAGGAAGGCCTTGGGATAGCCGAGAATCGCACCGTTGAGGAGAATGTTCTCCCGGCCGGTCAGCTCCGCGTCAAAGCCGCTGCCCAGCTCCAGCATCGGTACCACACGGCCATGCACCGTCACTGTGCCTGATGTGGGCTTGTAGATGCCGCTGATGACCTTCAGGATGGTGGATTTGCCTGCGCCGTTGTGTCCGATCAGGCCGGTGACGCTGCCCTTCTCCACGGTGAAGGAAACATCGTCCAGCGCATGGAACATGGCGATGTTCGTCCTGCCTGTCAGGGCGTTGACCACATATTCCTTGAGGTTTGTGGTACGGTTTTTGTCCATGCGGAAGTCCATGGTGATGTGGGATACCTCGACCATCGGCTGTGCCATGGGAAGCCTCCTTACAGATGGAATACGAACTTGTCCTCGTTCCTGCGGAAAATGAGAATACCTGCCGCCAGCGGAATCACCGCGCAGGCGATGCACATCCCCCACTGTGCCGGGGCAGGGCAGGCGCCGTGAATGGTGATGGTGCGCAGGAAATCAATGAACTGGTACATGGGATTGAGCCGGAAAACCGGCTGCCATGGCGGCGGGATGATGCTGATGGGGTAGAAGATGGGCGTGGCGTAGGTCCACAGGAGGGATACGACGCTCCACAGGAAGCGGGTATCCCGGAAGAATACGTTCAGTGTACACAGGATGAGCGTCATCCCCAGCGCAAACAGGAACAGCAGTGCCGTCACGGCCGGGATCAGCAGCAGCGCCCATGAGAAAGGCGCGCCGGAAAAGAGCATCACCGCCAGCAGCGGCACGAAGGATATGACCAGGTTGATCAGCGATGACAGGCTGCGGCTGAGGGGATAGATTATTTTGGGCATGGCCACCTTGGTGATCAGCGGTCCGTTGAGGACGATGGAGTCCATACCCAGCGACACGCACTCATTGAAAAAGCCGAACAGAATGATGCCTGAAAGCAGATAAACCGGGAAATGCGCAATGTCCGACTGGAACAGGGCCGAGAACACGATGTACTGCACTGCCATGGTGAGCATCGGGTTGAGGAACGACCACAATACGCCCAGCACGCTCTGGCGGTATTTGGTGTTGAAATTCCGCTTTACCAGCTGCTCCAGCAGGAAACCGTAGCGGAAGATGGAGTGATTCTTCATTTTTCCGTCTCCTGATGGGTGACGTCGACGGTTATCTGGCCGTCGCGGGTGAATAAGGGGCTGTAATAGCGCTCCAAGGGGTGTTCCCCCCATGTGCTGCGGAAGCGAAGCAGGTCGCTCTCCGGTGCGGGAGCGGTCAGGCAGGGAAGATGGCCCCGGCAGACCATCCGCGCGTGGGGGGTATATACGTTGATCAGCCCGGCCTGCAGGCATTTCAGCCCGAGGTCAGCGCCGCGCAGGTCGCTCTCATATTCTCCGAAGCCGCCCATCTGCAGGAAGGTCTCCCTCCTGATGATCATCAGGGCGCTGGACACGCCCGTTACGTTGCGGACGAGGCGGTCGGTAATCATATACGGGTGGCCGTAAAGCCACTGCTCTGCATGGTGGCTGACTGCGCCGCCGGGCACGTTTACGGCGTAGCCTGCGTGGCGGTAGAAGCGCTGATGGTCAAGGATTGCCGAGCCCACGCAGCCCACGTCGCGGCGCGCGGCATACATGAGCATTTCGTGCAGCCATGCGTACCGGCCGTGCAGCCATGCGTATTTCGACGGCTTTTCCAGCAGCTTCATGCCGCCGTGCAGGAACAGCAGGTATTCGCCTGATGCGCGGCGGGCCGCGTTGTTCAGCCAGGATGCATCCGTCACGCGGATGACCTCCCCCGGCACAGGGGGGATGCGCCCCTCGCCCACGACGATCGCCGTCACGCTTGCCTCAGGACAGGAGTACCAGATGCGTGTCCGCAGTGCCTCCATGGACACCTTTGCGGGAATGTTCAGCCGCTTGAGCTGCTTTGTCACCGCGGTGGCAGCGGCCAGCGCACATTTCTCAGCCCTTTGATGGCTGAACGACCCGTCCAGCATGCGCCAGTGGTACAGGATGCGCGGGATATGCACAATATGCTGCGCCCGCTCCGTTGCCCGGAGAGCAAGGTCGTGATCCTGCGAGCCATCGTATTCGCTGCGCAGGAGGCTGCCGTCCGTGCGGACGAGCGCCTCCGCCAGCTCGCGGGTCATGGCGGTGATGTGACAGATGTAGTTGCCTGCCCGCAGGGTGTCCGGGGCGAAATCAGCCTTCAAATGGGGCTCGAAGAAGTGCGTGCCGTCCTCGGAGACCTTATCCTCGTCGGTGTAGATGAAGTCTGCGCCGTTTTCTGCTGCTTCGAGGATGCAGCGCACCGCATCGGGGGCAAGGAGGTCGTCGTGGTCGCAAAGGGCGATGACAGCGCCGGCGGCCATGGCAAAGGCGGCATTGGTGTTGCCGGAAATACCGAGGTTGGCAGTGCCCAGCTGAACGCGGAAGCGCGGGTCACGGGCCGCAAGGTCTGTCAGGACGCCGCGGGTGTCAGCATGGGTGCTCGCGCCGTCATAAATGCAGGCCTCCCAGTTCGGGCAGGATTGGGACAGCAGGCTGTTTGCCAGTGCCTGCAGCAGATCGGGCCGGGTGTTGTAGGTCGGGATGAGGATGGAAAGCGTCCTGTCCGTACAAAGGGGGGCGGGAAGGGGCTGCTCATGCTGACGGAGCCATGTCTGGTAGGCTTCGTTCTCCTGGGCGCGGCGCGCGGCCTCCCTGCGCAGGATATCCCGATGGATCAGCGTCATCCAGCGCGCATACACCACGCCGGGGATGCACTGCGGGCCGTCATGGCGCACGCGGCGCAGGAAATGGCGGAGTGACGTCATCAGGGACATGGTGTTTCGCCTCCTTCCGGATGGGGTATAGTATATTATAGCACGGGCGAAGGGCTGGCGCAATGCCGCGGGATGCAGTATAATGAGGAATATACCGTATATCAAGGAGGCATCCCCATGGCAGCAAAGGATATTCTTAGCCGTTCCCCGGTGTATAAAGGCTTCCGTAAAACGCTTGTGCAGCAATATGGCGCAGAAAAGGCTGCGGCGCTCTGGCAGGACGCCAATGCCCGTCTGGCTGCAATGGCCGCTGCGCACCGGACACTTGGCCGCGACTGCAGGATGATGCTCCTGCCCGCTGCCGCACTGTATGCCGCGCTGAAGGAGCAGGATCCCGTCAAGGCCTTGCCGCTGCTGCGGGATTATGGTACGGCGGTGGGCGGACGGATTGCACGGATGATGCATGCCGTTACCTCCGTTCCCGGCGTGCCGAAGCTGCTGTGGCGGAACATGCCCGCCCTGATGCGTACGATGAGCAGCCCGGAGAAGGGCTACTCCCGCGTGATTGTCAGCGAGACAGAGGAGCTGGTCGGCGTGGACATCATTGCCTGTCCGCTGCATGATGCAGCGGTCGCCGTCGGGCTGCCCGAGGCAGCGCAGGTTGTCTGTGCGATGGATAAGGCGTACATGACAGGGTTCCGGCACATCGTGTATACCCGCAGCACCTCCGTTGCCGAGGGCGCAGCATGCTGCGATTACCGCCTGCGCTATGACAGAAGCAAGAAGTGACATTTTCCGGTGTTCGCCTTGCGTGACGGGAACAAATGTGCTATAATGCCTGTGCATCTGAATGAGGTGATCTGCGTGAAGGCGATATCCTTTTCCACAGCATTCTGGGCGCCGGCGGCGAAAATGCTCATGAACGGGCTGGTTTGCCTGGAGACGTCCATGCAGCGCCGACCCATGGCGCATCGGGTTGTGCGCGACTCCATAGAGGCCGTCGCTGTACGCTGTGCAGGGAAAAGGATTCCCTTCTATAAAGACGAGCTCCTGCGGGATATGTTCGCCGGGAGCTGACCGAGGTACATCGCTATGAACGAAAACATCGTCATCAAGGGTGCGCGGGAGCATAACCTGCGCAATGTTGACCTGACCATCCCCCGGGATAAGCTGGTCGTGTTCACGGGCCTGTCAGGCTCGGGCAAGTCCTCCCTGGCTTTCGACACCATTTATGCCGAGGGGCAGCGGCGCTATGTGGAGAGCCTGTCCAGCTATGCCCGTCAGTTCCTTGGACAGATGGAAAAGCCGGATATTGATTCCATCGAGGGCTTGTCTCCGGCCATCTCCATCGACCAGAAGACCACCAGCCGCAATCCCCGCTCCACTGTCGGTACGGTGACGGAGATCCACGATTATCTGCGCCTGCTGTGGGCCCGCGCGGGCCATCCCCACTGTCCCAGCTGCGGCAAGGAAATCCGCCAGCAGACCGTCGATCAGATGGTGGACGCGATGTGTGCCTATCCGGAGCGGACGCGCTTTCAGGTGCTGTCTCCCGTCATCCGCGCCAAGAAGGGCGAGCATGCCAAGGTGTTTGAGGATGCCCGTAAGAGCGGCTTTGTGCGCGTGCGGGTGGACGGCGATATGTATGAAATTGACGATGTGCCTGCGCTGGACAAGAAAAAGAAGCATTCCATCGAGATCGTCGTTGATCGCCTGATTGTCCGGCCTGGCAAGGAGTTTCAGTCCCGTCTGGCCGACTCCATCGAGACGGCGACCCAGCGGTCCGGCGGCCTGGTCATCATGGACATGATGGACGGCACGGAGAATCTGTTCTCCATGAATTATGCCTGCCCGGACTGCGGCATCTCCATCGAGGAGCTGGCGCCGCGCATGTTCTCCTTCAACAGCCCGTTTGGCGCGTGCCCGGTGTGCTCCGGCCTTGGCAGCCGGATGGTTATCAGCGAGGATATCCTCTTCCCGGACAGGAACCTGACGCTGGCACAGGGCGGACTGAATGCGATGGGCTTCAACTCTGCGGATGCCGGCGGCGTGACATCCCAGTATTTCGCTGCGCTGGGCGAAAAGTACGGCTTCACCATGGATACGCCCATCAGGGACATCCCGGCTAAGGGCATGAAGGCCATGCTCTACGGCACGGGCGCGGAGAAGCTGACGCTCGTCTATGATACGCCCACCGGCAAGGGGCAGTACGCCACGACCTTCGAGGGCGTGATCCCCGCGATGGAGCGCCGTTATCAGGAGACCTCCTCCGAGACGATGAAGATCGCCTATGAGGAGTACATGGCGGAGGAGCCCTGCCCTGCCTGCAATGGTCAGCGTCTGAAGCCCGAAGCCCTCGGCGTGACGGTGGGCGGCAGGAATCTTGCCGAGGTATCCGCCATGTCCATATTGAAGGTAAGGGACTTCTTCCGTGAGCTGACGCTGACAGAGACAGAAAGCATGATCGCCGCGCCCATCCTGCGGGAGATTGACGCACGTCTTGGCTTCCTGGTTGATGTGGGCCTGGGGTATCTGACCCTCGGGCGGGCGGCAGGCAGCCTTTCCGGCGGCGAAGCCCAGCGCATCCGGCTGGCGACGCAGATCGGCTCGGCGCTTATGGGCGTGCTGTACATTCTGGACGAGCCTTCCATTGGCCTGCACCAGCGGGACAACCAGAAGCTGATCAACACCCTCAAGCGCATGCGCGATCTGGGCAATACGCTCATTGTCGTGGAGCATGACGAGGACACGATGAAGGCCGCAGACTGGATCGTCGATGTAGGCCCCGGTGCGGGCATCCACGGCGGCAGCATCGTTGCAGAGGGTACGTTCGACGATATCTGTGCCAATCCGGACAGCATCACGGGTTCGTTCCTGTCCGGACGGCGGAAGATCGCTGTGCCCTCCGTCAGGCGGACTCCTACGGGATTCCTGACGGTCCGCGGCGCGAAGGAACATAATCTGCGCAACATTGACGTTCAGTTCCCGCTGGGCTGTCTGTGCTGCGTGACGGGCGTGAGCGGATCAGGCAAGTCAAGTCTTGTCAACGAGATCCTTTACAAGCACCTGGCCAAAACCCTCAACCGGGCCAAGACACGCGCCGGCCGCTTTGACAGCATGGAAGGCGTCGGGCAGCTGGACAAGATCATCTGTATTGATCAGAGCCCCATTGGCCGTACGCCCCGTTCCAATCCGGCGACATACACGGGTCTGTTTGATCAGATCCGTAAGATTTTCGCTGCCACTCCCGAAGCCAAGGCCCGCGGCTACAAGGAGAATCGTTTCTCCTTCAACGTCAAGGGCGGACGCTGCGAAAGCTGCTCAGGCGATGGGCTGGTGAAGATCGAGATGCACTTTCTGCCGGATATTTACGTTCCCTGCGAGGTTTGCAAGGGCAAGCGCTACAACCGCGAAACCCTTGAGGTGACCTACAAGGGCAAAAGCATCTACGATGTGCTGGAAATGAACATTGAGGAAGCGCTGACGTTCTTTGAGAACCATCAGAGCATCCTGCGCAAGCTGGAAACACTCTATGACGTGGGCCTTGGCTATATGCAGCTGGGGCAGGCTTCAACGACCCTCTCCGGCGGCGAGGCTCAGCGTGTGAAGCTGGCCACGGAGCTCAGCCGCAAGGCCACCGGCAAGACGGTCTATGTGCTGGACGAGCCGACCACGGGATTGCACATGGCGGACGTGGAGAAGCTGATCAGCGTGCTGCAGCGGCTGACCGAGGCAGGCAACAGCGTCATCGTGATCGAGCATAATCTGGATGTGATCAAGGTGGCGGACTGGCTGATCGACCTCGGCCCTGAGGGCGGCGACGGCGGCGGTGCCATTGTCTGCGCGGGCACGCCGGAGACGGTTGCAGATTGCGAAGGATCGTATACGGGACAGTTCCTCCGGCCGATGCTGGGTCAATGACCGTCTGAACGCGCCCTTTGGTAATGAAATACAATAACAGACAGGCATCCCCTTTGTCAGGCAGTCCATGCTGTAAAGGGGATGCTTTCATATGTATTTTTGTTGTTTCTGCATCACAGATGAAGCAGGAATTTCCTTTTTCATGCAGAAATATCCTTCCCGCTGACCGCATATCGGCCAACGTGATTCTATCAGAACAGAAGGCTGATCCACATGATCGAACATCAAGAATACCTCGTCCCGGACTATTATCCGGATTTTGCCTGTAAGATGGGCGCGTGCCGCCGGGCCTGCTGCGAGGGGTGGCCCATTTCCATTACCATGACGGACTACTTCCGGCTCCTGAGCGTGGAATGCTCTCCTGAGCTGCGGCGCAGGCTGGACGGCGGCATGCATCTTGCTCCGCATCCCGTACCTGAGGCATATGCGCAGATATCTCCCCGCTACGACGGCAAGTGTCCGCTGCATCTGCCGGACGGCCGCTGCGCCCTCCATGCGGAGCTGGGCGGCGATGTGCTGGCTGCGGTGTGTCAGCTGTATCCCCGGGGCGTGCGGAACGGCGAGAACCGGGAATGCTCCTGCGCCAACAGCTGTGAGGCGGTGCTGGAGATGCTGCTGCACCGGGCGGAACCGCTTCGCTTCATCCGCATGCGGCTGCAGTTCCGGCTGCCGGACGCGCCGCCGCGCAGGCACTTCTTCCATACTGCAGGCCGCGAGCAGGAGATCCGGCTGTGGTTCATTGCACAGCTGCAAAACCGGACCTACCCGCTTCCGGCAAGGATGCAGCTGCTGGGCAGGGCACTGCAGGCCATGGATGGTGCGCTCGCGGCAAAGGACGATGCGCGGGCAGTGCGTCTGCTGTCCGGCGAGGAGTCCCTTCCGGTCCCGGAGACGGCCGAGGCAGGGTATGCGCAGCTTCAGGCAGGCCTCGACATTGCGGAACGTATGCTGGAAATCATCGACGAGCACAGCACCAGCGTCCATGATTATGGCGCGGCAGCCCTCGCTTATTTCGGCAGGGGAGAGGAAGCTTTTGCACGCTATGAGGCTGCTGCGGCACGCTTCGCGGATATGCTGCCGGACTGGGAGTGCTGGTTCGAGCACATGCTGGTGAATCACATGTATTTTGTGCAGTTCCCCTTTCAGGATCGCCCTGTACCGCTGAAGACGGAGTATCTTTCTCTGTGCGCGGTGTATGTGCTGCTGCGGTTTCTGTGCGTAGGGTGGATGGCGGAGCATACCAGGGAGAGCGAAGCGGTTGATGTGGCGGCAGCAGCTTTCCGTTTGGTGGATCACACCTCCTTTGACCTGTATGCAGGGCCGCTGCTGGAGCAGCTGGGCTGCAGCGGATGGGAACAGCTTCAGGAGCTGCTTTGCCTGTAACGGTATGATTGCTGTGCAGTTTCACTTCCGCTGTTTAGCTTCCGGCAGCGTCGGCTGGCATGAGAATTATATAATTTCCCAGCTTCTTTCGGGAATATGAGAATATGCGCGGACAGCTCCGGTTGTCAGCTCAATGAAGAATGCCCCTGCGGCAGCGGCATGGCTGCCACGAGGGGTATTTTTGCATCTGTCAGGAACGCCCGGGCGTGTCTGCTGCAGCAAGTGCACGGCTGTGTCATCAGCATCGTTTTTTAAGAAAAGGCAAAGAAATTTGAAAAAGTAGAAAAAAGGACTTGCGTCAGATTGAAAAGTATGCTATACTAACTGATGTGGTTGATCACATGGGGCATTAGCACAGTTGGTAGAACGAACTACCTCTTGCGCATCCCCGGCACCCACCCCGCAAGTTGGTGAACTTGCACAAAAAATCAATACAAAATTTGGGGCTATAGCACAGTTGGTAGCGCGCTACATTCGCATTGTAGAGGTCAGGGGTTCGAATCCCCTTAGCTCCACTCCAAAAAAGAGCTTTCTAACAAGAGTTAGAGAGCTCTTTTCCTTTTCCCAGAGAGTTCAAAACTTGGGATGCGAATGTATCGTTTCCTTTTCGATTATTGACCAAAACTAATCAGAAATTGCTATTTGGTTATGAAACCAACGAAATTGCTAATACCCCGAAATCAGCCCTGTTTTCAGCTAGAAAATGGGGATTTTCGGCTTCTGACCGAGTCGGTCAGAAGTTTTTTGTTGCAAAAATCAAATTTCGTCATTTTGACGAGAAGAATTTTGAAAGGAGTCCCCCATGAGCAAGGTAAACTTCGTCAGCGAATTCAACTCCATCATGCGATATGCCCGTGATTATAGCCTGTCCCTGCGCGAGCGTATGCTCTGGATCGCT
>JAFTWV010000041.1 GCA_017465155.1 Clostridia bacterium | reverse complement strand
CTTCGCTCTTTCTTCGATGATCTCTACCAGATGCTCTACCTTCCTGTACTTCCTTGCCATACATAACGCCTCCTGTCGTAGTTTCTATTCTACAACAGGAGGCGTCTTTTTTCTATTGTCCGTTATCTCGGGAACAGTCCAAGCCCTCTCTGAAAAGAGGGGGCTTTTATGCTGCCTTGATCACAAAGCCTTCGTCAAACTTTGCGCCCTCAACCGACGCTTTCCGGCGGGTAAAGACGTTATCATGGTAGCACTCTCCAGGCGGAAAGGCGGTGGGCCCGTGCAAGTCAGCATCTGGCTGTACATTCTTGAGCAGACAAGCCTGACATGCTGTCTGCTGATGGCCATCGGCTTGAGTGCGGGGCTGCGCAAAAAAGCGCCCTTTAGACTGACTGCGGCAGCTCTTTGCGTGGCTGTTCTGTCTGCATGGATGGCCAACGCCCCGGCGCTTCTTCGTGCGGCAGCGCTGCTGATGTGTGCAGCGTTTGCCCCAATTCTGGCCTGGCCGGGTGCGCCTCGTCGTATCTGGCTGCGGATGATTGCCAGCGGTTGCTTCCTGTCCCTGGGGCTGACGGGGCTGATGCGCTTCGCGGCTCCTTTCAGATGGCCGTCTGCGCTGATCGTGCTGGGATGCTGCCTGCTGCTGCAGGCTGTGCCTGTGATCGTCCCCAAGCCGGAGGAAACGCCTCGCCTCGCCACAGTAGACGTCCGCCATGGCCCGCATCACCTGACGCTGACGGCGCTGATCGACAGTGGGAATCTCCTGCAGGATCCGATTACGGGGCTTCCTGTGATCGTGATCAGCCGCCGTGCTGCGATGCGGCTGGTCCAGCTTCCGCAGGATGGCAGGCTGACTTACCCCTTCCGCCTGCTGACGGTTCGCACCGTGTCGGGCACGGGGATGATGACTGTCTTTCACCCGGACAGCGTGTGCCTGCTTCTCCCTGACGGCTGGACACGGGTGGAAACCCTGCTGGGGGTGTCCCCGGAGGGCTATGACGGATTCCAGGCTCTCGTTCCGGCGAGGCTGATGACGAGCGACCTTGCGCTCACCATCTGACGATCTATGCTTCATCCCAGGTGATTCTATCCGGGATATGTAATGAGGAATATATGAAGGAGGCGTTCCATGCTGATTCCCTTCCGGCTGCCGGCCATATCTGAAATTATCTCTGCTTTCACGCCGAAGGACATCCTTTATATTGGCGGCCCGATTCCGCTCCCTGCTCCCCTCACTGCAGAGGAGGAACGCGCACTTCTTGCTCGTCTGCCGGAGGAAGGCGAACGTGTCCGGCAGATCCTGATCGAACGAAATCTGCGCCTGGTGGTGTTCATCGCCCGCAAATTCGAGAACACCGGCGTGATGCTGGAGGACCTGATCTCCATCGGCACCATCGGGCTGATCAAGGCAGTCAATACCTTCGACCCGGCGAAGAAGATCAAGCTGGCCACCTACGCCAGCCGCTGCATTGAGAACGAGGTGCTGATGTTCCTGCGTCGCCACAGCCGTACCAAAATGGAGGTATCCCTCGATGAACCCCTGCGGACTGACTGGGACGGCAACGAGTTGTTGCTGTCCGACGTGCTGGGCACTGAAGCAGACATGGTTTCCCGCGGCATGGAGGAGGACGCGGAGAAGCAGATGCTCTTTTCGGCTTTGAAACGCCTGAATCCCAGGGAGCAACAGATCATGACGCTGCGATACGGTCTCTCCGGCAGGGGTGAGATGACCCAAAAGGAGGTCGCCGACGTGCTGGGTATCAGCCAGAGCTACATCAGCAGGCTGGAGAAGCGGATCCTGCAAAGGCTGCATGGGGAAATGGTCAGGCAGTCGTCGTGAAGGGTCTTGGTCACGGAAAGCCGATATGTTGACTTTGAAGTTCCGTGACGGTGAAGTTATGTTTGGCACATATACGGATGAAGGCCTTCTGCTGGACTATGACGGTGTGTACCTGCTGGATAACATTTACCTTATTGAACTGCCTGAATAGCTGCAAGGCTTCCCGATTGCCGGGGAGCCTTTTGACTTCTTTGCAACAATCCACGCGTGTTTTGTCGCCCCTGTTTACCGCCCCATTCCCCGTGCCATACTTTGTACATCCAACAAACGGAGGTACATCAACATGGCATACGGCAAGGTGGAAATCTGCGGCGTGGATACTTCGAAGCTCCCGGTGCTGTCCCAGGCGAAAATGCTGGAGCTCTTCCCACTCGTGCACGCGGGGGATAAGGCTGCCCGGGATGAGTTCGTGCAGGGAAATCTGCGCTTGGTGCTCAGCGTCATCCAGCGGTTTGCGTCGCGTGGGGAGAACGCGGATGATCTCTTCCAGGTGGGCTGCATCGGGCTGATGAAGGCCATCGACAACTTCGATGTCAGCCAGAATGTGCGTTTCTCTACCTACGCCGTCCCCATGATCATCGGCGAGATCCGCCGCTACCTGCGGGACAACAACGCCATCCGCGTCAGCCGCTCCATGCGGGACACAGCCTATAAAGCGCTGCAGGCTCGCGACCGGCTGCAGAACCAGCTGGGCCGCGAGCCAACCATTGCTGAAATAGCCGCAGAGATGGAGCTGCCCCGGGAAGACGTGATATTTGCTCTGGAGGCGATTCAGGATCCGGTCAGCCTGTTTGAGCCGGTTTATAACGACGGCGGCGATGCGCTCTACATCATGGATCAGGTGCGGGATGAAAACGCAAAGGACGACAACTGGGTGGAGGATATTGCCATCCGGGACGCCATGCGCAAGTTGAACGATCGGGAAAAACGCATCATGCAGCTTCGATTCTTTGAAGGGCGCACGCAGATGGAAGTCGCAGGGGAAATCGGTATCAGCCAGGCGCAGGTCAGCCGGCTGGAGAAGCAGGCGCTCACCCATATGCGGCGCTCCATGCAGGTGACGTGATAGACTGCTTTCTGCTTGACAGTTTGACGAATCCAGCAATATAATAGGATCAAATTGATCCATCAAGCAGGATGGAAGCTGGAAAGGGAATACCATGCGATACTTGAACGGATGCACCTTTGGCTTTATGTCGCCCCGGGGCTTTACCGGGCGCGAAGAATGGAAGACTTCCCTGCGCCTGATGAAGGAGGAAACCGGCTGCGATGCTGTGATCCTGCCTGTGGCAGCGTTGCAGGATCATGCTTATTCTACGCAGGTGGACTACACTACGCCCGATGTGATGAGTATGGACGATGTGCGCGCAGTTGCCAGCGAGGCCCGCAGCCTCGGCATGCAGGTGATCATCAAGGCAATGGTCAACTGCCGGGATGGATACTGGCGTGCCTACATCCGCTTCTTTGACAGCTATGTGCCTACCGAACCTACCTGGGAGCAGTGGTTCCGCAGCTATGACGAGTTTGTGGTGGAACTGGCCCGCACGGCGGAGGAGATTCACGCGGAAATGTTCTGCGTGGGCTGCGAAATGGTGGGCGCCGATCACCGTGAGCAGGAGTGGCGGGAGCTGGTTGCCAAGGTGCGACAGGTGTATACAGGGCCCGTGACCTACAACTGCGACAAGTTCCAGGAGGGCAACGTGACCTGGTGGGATGCGGTGGATGCGATCTCGTCTTCCGGTTACTATCCCATTGATCAGCTGGAAGAGCACTTCAGCCGCATTGAGCAGGTGGCAGAGAAATTCGGCCGGCCCTTCTTCTTCATGGAGAGCGGATGCCCCAGCCGCAAGGGAAGCGAGTTTGTGCCCAACAACTGGGCCTTTGGCGGAGAGCAGTGTCTGGACAGTCAGACCCAATGGTATCAGGCGTATACGGAAGCGTTGCTGCGGCATCCGAAGATCCGCGGCTGCGTCTGGTGGGACTGGAGCGCTGTACGGCTGTATCCCATCGAGCGGGCAGCCACGGATTCCGGCTATGCCCTGTACGGCAAGCCAGCAGCCCGCGTCCTGCGGGAGTACAGTCTGGATGTTGCCAAACGCGAATACAGCTGAACACATATGGCATAGCTGCACAGATGGCTATGCCGCTTTTTGTGGGCGGTGGAGCCCAAACAATTCGTCCGGCATAAGCTGAAAGGGGAGAACCATATCCGCCTTTGGATACTGTGTTTTCCGCGAAAACGGCTTGACATCCCGGACGGAGTGTGACAATATGAAACGTGGAGAGATATATCGGGCGGATCTTGATCCGGTGGTCGGTTCAGAACAGGGCGGCATACGGCCCGTCCTGATCATCCAGAATGACGCTGGCAACCTGCATTCGCCAACGGTTATCGTGGCGGCCATCACCGGGCGGAAAAAGAAACCCCATATGCCGGTGCATGTGCTGATCACGGCGGAGGAAAGCGGGCTGCCGATGGATTCCATCGTCCTGACCGAACAGGTGCGGACGCTGGAAAAATCCCGCCTGACCCGGTATCTGGGCCGCCTGAGCGACGAAACCATGGCCCGCATTGACGAAGCGCTGGCCCGAAGCATCGGGAAAGCGTGATTTATAATTGGATACGGAGGAAACAATGAATCTGATGGAAAAAATCCACAAGGCTGCCAGGCGCGAACAATTCATGGCGTGGCTGCAGATTGTGATCGGCTGCGTGATCGGTGCGGCTGCCTACCCGACCTTCCTGGATCCGGGCAAGATTGCTCCCGGCGGCCTCACCGGCGTGGCGATGATCCTCAAGCACCTGTGGGGCTGGGATATCGGCATCACGTCCCTGATCCTGAACATCCCGCTATTCATCGTGGGCTACAAGGCGATGGGCCGCGTTTTTGCCTTCCGCAGCCTGGCGGCAACGATCCTCTTTTCGCTGATGATTGACCTGCTGCCGCTTAGGGAAATTCCGGTGGAGCCCATCCTCGGGACGCTCTACGGCGGCATCCTGCTGGGTATCGGCCTGGGCTTTATCCTGCGCGGCGGCGCCACTACCGGCGGTACGGACATGGCGGCGCGCATGGTGCACAAGTACCTGCCTTTTTTATCTGTAGGGATGTTCCTGTTCCTGATCGACTGCGTGGTGGTCGTGGCGGCGTGGATTTTCATCGGCTCGTCAGAGGCGCTGTATGCGCTGATCTGCATTTTCGTCTCCGGCAAGGCAGTGGATATGGTGATGCTGGGCCTGAGCAGCAACAAGGCCTGTTTTGTGATGACGGAGCAGTGGGAGCGTGTTTCCCGCCGGCTGCTGGACGAAATGGAACGCGGTGTGACCCAGCTCAGTGCCCGGGGCGCCTATACCGGCAATGAGCGTCCTGTTGTGCTGTGTGTGCTGCCGCCCCAGGAGGTTTCCCGGCTGAAGGAGATCGTCCGTCAGGAGGATGAAAAGGCCTTTATGTTTATTACCGAAGCCCATGAAGCACTGGGCGAGGGCTTTTCCAGCCTTCTGGGTGACTGATCATCAGATGCGGCCTGCGGCATGTTCCGCAGGCCGTTTTTGCACTTGTCCCATCTGGTCGGCGTTTTTCCGGAAGTGTCATCAAAACGAAACGATGGTTGAAAAATCGTCAGAATTGTTCGGAAAATCCCTTGACATCCCCCTGCTGATGCGGTAAAATAAGCCGTAATGTTTTCTCGATGGGCCTGAACCGCCTGTCCGGACTGTATTGCAGAGGAGGCGCCGCCATGACCAGCCAGCAGATGGTTTTCCGCCATGGGGACGCGTGTATCCTTTTTTGCACCCCAGTTGCTGAATGCATGAGCACGTTCTGATTGTATACAGATCGTGCTCTTTTTCGTGGGGAAACCTGCAAAATCGCTTGAGGAGGAAGAAACAATGAAGAAGGTTGCCATTATCATGGGCAGCGACAGCGACCTGCCTGTCCTGAAACCCGCCTTTGAACAGCTCAAGAAGCTTGAAATTCCCTTTGAAGCCCATGTTTACAGCGCTCATCGTACCCCGGTGGAGGCTGCGAATTTCGCCAAGAATGCCCGTGAAAACGGCTTCGGCGTGTTGATCTGCGCGGCAGGCAAGGCGGCTCATCTGGCGGGCGCCTTTGCGGCACAGACCACCCTGCCGGTGATCGGCATTCCGGTCAAGTCCTCCACGCTGGATGGCCTGGATGCGCTTCTGTCCACTGTACAGATGCCCTCCGGTATGCCTGTCGCGACGGTTGCGATCGACGGCAGCACCAATGCGGCTCTGCTGGCTGCGCAGATCATCGCGGTGGAGGATGCTGCACTGGCGGATAAGCTCAACGCGATGCGCAAAGCGCAGCATGATGCTGTCATTGCCAAGGACGCTGCGCTGACCATCGAATGAAGTTAAAATGCGAACATTCTGCGTAGAATGTCTGCGGAATATTCAGCTGAAGAAAAGAAGGAAAGAAGTATATGGAAGACAAGCTTTGGCTTGAAACCGAAGATACCCACGAGGAGATGGACAAGCCCCACGATGAGTGCGGCGTGTTTGGTATCTACCGCAAGGAGGGCAAGGGTGTGGTGGCGGAAACCTACCATGCGCTCTACGCCCTGCAGCACCGCGGTCAGGACAGCTGCGGCATCTGCGTCAATACCGATGGCGTGATGAAGAAGTACCGCGAGAGTGGCTTGGTGACTGAGGTCTTCACCCGCGAAATGCTGATGAAGATCGAGGAGGGCAGCATGGCTTTGGGCCACTGCCGCTACGCGCCTGCGGACATGAAGAGCCGCTCCAACGCGCAGCCCATCCTGATCAACCATCACAAGGGCTCGATGTCCCTGGCGTGCAATGGCGCGCTGACCAACGCCGCTGAGCTCCGGGATGAGCTTGAGGCGGGCGGCGCGATTTTCCATGCCACGGCGGATACAGAGGTCATCGCCTACATCATCACCCAGCAGCGCCTCAAGTGCGGTTCCATTGAGGACGCGGTGTTCAATGCGATGGATATTATCAAGGGTGCCTATTCGATGGTGATCATGAGCCCCACGAAGATGATAGCCTGCCGCGATCCCCATGGCTTCCGTCCGCTGTGTATGGGTCATATCGGAGAGGACATCGTGTTTGCCTCCGAGTCCTGTGCGCTGGATGCAGTCGGCGCGACCTTCGACCGGGACATTGAGGCCGGTGAGATGGTCGTCATCAGCAAAGACGGCATCGAATCCCGCAAGATGAAGAATGCTTGCCACGATGGTCTGTGCGTGTTTGAGTTTGTGTACACTGCCCGCCCCGACTCCGTGGTGGATGGCTCCTCGGTGCACGAGGCCCGCAAGCTGGCGGGTGCATTCCTGGCACAGGCTCATCCGGTGGAGGCGGATGTGGTCATCGGCGTGCCGGATTCCGGCCTGGATGCAGCGCTGGGCTACTCCCAGGAGAGCGGCATTCCCTATGGCATCGGTTTCCTGAAAAATAAGTACATCGGCCGCACCTTTATCCTGCCCGAGCAAAAGCAGCGTCAGGATGCGGTGCGCATCAAGCTGAATGCGATCCGCTCTACGGTGGAGGGCAAGCGCGTGGTGATGGTGGATGACTCCATCGTCCGCGGAACGACCAGCGCTCACATTGTGAATCTGCTGCGCGAGGCCGGCGCGAAGGAAGTCCATGTGCGTCTGTCTTCGCCGCCCTTTACCGATGTGTGCTACTTCGGTACGGATGTGTCAAAGCGTGAGACGCTGATCGCGGCGAATCACACGGTGGAAGAAATCTGCGAGATCATCGGTGCGGACACGCTGGGCTATCTGCCCCTGGAGGCGTGCGACAAAATTGCTGCGGGCAGCAAGTGCAAATTCTGCAAAGGCTGCTTCACGGGTGAATATCCGATTGATCCCCCCAAGCGCAAGCATATCAACAAGTACGACCAGCCCCTGACGCTGGAAATGAAGAATAAAGTCAAGAAGTAAAGGAGATACACCCATGAAGAGCGAGAGCGCATCCTACAAGGCAGCTGGTGTGGACATCGTTGCCGGTTACAAGTCTGTTGAACTGATGAAGAAGCATGTAGCCCGCACCAAGACGGAGGGCTGCGTGGATGATATCGGCGGCTTCGGCGGCTGCTTCGGCCTGAACACTGAGGGCATGCAGGAGCCCGTACTGGTCTCCGGCACCGACGGCGTGGGCACCAAGCTGAAGGTCGCCATGCTGCTGGACAAGCACGACACCATCGGCATTGACGCGGTCGCCATGTGCGTCAACGACGTCATCTGCTGCGGCGCCAAGCCCCTGTTCTTCCTGGATTACATCGCCTGCGGCAAAAACATCCCCGAGAAGATCGCGGACATCGTCGGCGGCGTGGCGGAGGGCTGCGTGCAGTCCGGCTGCGCACTCATCGGCGGCGAAACCGCTGAGCATCCCGGCATGATGCCCGAAGACGACTACGACCTCGCTGGTTTCACCGTGGGCATTGTGGACAAGGCCAAGATCATCGACCCTTCTACCATGAAGGCCGGCGACGTGATCATCGCGCTGCCCTCCACGGGCGTGCACTCCAACGGCTTCTCCCTGGTACGCAAGGTGTTCGGCCTGACCGACGGCGCCCAGGACCGGAACTACCCCGAGCTGGAGAAGTCCCTGTTTGAGACGCTGCTGACGCCCACCCGCATCTATGTCAAGTCCATCCTGGCGCTGCTGAAGGAAGTGCAGCCCAAGGGTATCTGCCACATCACCGGCGGCGGCTTCTATGAGAACATCCCGCGTGCCCTGCCCGAGGGCCTGTGCGCGAAGATCAAGCGCAGCGACGTGCGCGTGCTGCCCATCTTTGATATCATCGCCCGCGAAGGCAATGTGCCCGAGCGCGATATGTTCAATACCTACAACATGGGCGTTGGCATGACCGTCACCGTTGACCCCGCTGATGTGGAGAAGACCCTCGAGATCCTCCGTGCCAACGGCGAGGACGCCTACGTCCTGGGCGAAGTGGTCGAGGGCGAGAAGGGCGTGGAGCTGTGGTAAGAGTTGCTGTGCTGGTGTCCGGCGGCGGCACCAATCTGCAGGCCATCATCGACGCGAAGAACGCTGGGAAAATTCCCTCTGCGGAACTCGCGCTGGTGCTGGCTTCCAATGAGAAAGCCTACGCGCTGACCCGCGCGGCGAATGCGGGCATTCCCTCCGAAGTCCTGCGCAAGGCGAAAGGGGAGGACGTCACCCTTTATGGCGAGCGCCTCCTGGAGGTCCTGCGCAAGCATGAGATCGACCTGGTGGTGCTGGCTGGCTTCCTGACCATCCTGCCGGAGAACGTTATCCGTGCCTACGATCACCGGATCCTCAATGTGCATCCGAGCCTCATCCCCAGCTTCTGCGGCGATGGTTTCTATGGGCTGCGGGTGCATGAGGCGGCCCTGGCCAAGGGCGTGAAGGTCACCGGCGCGACCATCCACTTCGTTAACGAGATCACCGACGGCGGCGACATCATCGCCCAGAAAGCCGTCGAGGTGCTTCCTGACGATACTCCCGAAACATTGCAGAAACGCGTCATGGTCGAGGCCGAATGGGTGCTGCTGCCCCAGGCGGTCGAGACGGTTGCCAAGAGCATGAACTGATATTGGGGATGTTCCCCAAAGGAGGATATACAGATGCAGACCTTTGACTTCAACACCCTGCTGAATAACAACACCTATCCCGGCCGCGGCATCTGCCTGGGCATCGATGAGACCGGTGAGAACGCCGTGATCGTCTACTTCATCATGGGCCGCAGCGTCAACAGCCGCAACCGCATCTTTGAGGAGAGCGCGGACGGCATCATCACCAAGGCGCATGACGAGTCCCTGATGACCGATCCCCACCTGATCATCTACGCCCCCGTGCGCGATATGGGCGACGGCCGCATCATCGTCACCAACGGCGATCAGACCGACACCATCCGCGATTTCCTCAAGGAAGGCAAGACCTTTGAGGAAGCCCTGCGCACCCGTACCTTTGAGGACGACCTGCCCAACTGCACTCCCCGTATCTCCGGCATTGTCGAGGTCAAAGACGGTGCGGCGATGTACAAGCTGAGCATCCTGAAGTCCGATGAGCACGATGATTCCTCCGTGCAGCGCTTCTTCTATGAGTACCCCCAGCCCAAGGCGGGCGTCGGCCACTTCATCCACACCTACAAGTGCGACGGCAATCCGATCCCGTCTTTCGAGGGCGAGCCGGAGAAGGTTACCCTCAAGGGCGATATCGAGCAGCTGGCGCTGGATACCTGGATGAATCTGAACGAGGATAACAAGGTCAGCCTGTACGTCTCCTTCATCAATCTGAAGAGCGGCGAGGCGGACACGATTATTATCAACAAGCACGACCAGGAAGCGGAGGACTAATCGCAATGAACGAGCTGGAACTGAAATACGGCTGTAACCCCAATCAGAAGCCTTCCCGCATTTTTGTGGAGAACGGCGAGCTGCCCATCAAGGTGCTCAACGGCAAGCCCGGCTACATCAATTTCCTGGACGCTTTCAACGGCTGGCAGCTGGTCTGCGAGCTGAAGCGCGCCACCGGCCTGCCTGCTGCGACTTCCTTCAAGCACGTCAGCCCTGCCGGTGCTGCGGTGGGCCTGCCCCTGGATGAGACCATGCGCAAGATCTACTTCGTCGGCGACATGGAGCTGTCCCCCCTGGCCTGCGCTTATGCCCGTGCCCGCGGCGCAGATCGTATGTCCTCCTTCGGCGACTGGATCTCCCTGTCCGACGTCTGCGACAAGGAGACCGCCCTGCTGATCAAGCCTGAGGTATCCGACGGCGTGATCGCTCCCGGCTACACCGACGAAGCCCTGGCCATCCTCAAGGCCAAGAAGAAGGGCGGCTACAACATCGTTGAGATCGACCCCAGCTTCCGCCCCGATCCCATCGAGCGCAAGCAGGTCTTCGGCATTACCTTCGAGCAGGGACGCAATGAGTTCGTCATCGACGAGAAGCTCCTGGAGAACATCGTCACCAATAACAAGGATCTGCCCGAGAGCGCCAAGATCGACCTGGTTGTGGCTCTGATCGTGCTCAAGTACACCCAGTCCAACTCCGTGTGCTACGCCAAGGGCGGCCAGGCCATCGGCATCGGCGCGGGCCAGCAGAGCCGCATCCACTGCACCCGTCTGGCCGGTCAGAAGGCGGATAACTGGCTGCTGCGCCAGCATCCCCGCGTGATGGAGCTGCCCTTCGTGGAGAAGATCGGCCGCGCCGACCGCGACAACACCATCGACGTGTTTATCTCCGACGAGCCCGATGAGGTCATCGCCGAGGGCCGCTGGCAGAAGTTCTTTACTGAGAAGCCTGTCCCGCTGACCCGCGAGGAGAAGCGTGCCTGGCTGGATCAGCAGACCGGCGTGGCCCTGGGCTCCGACGCGTTCTTCCCCTTTGGCGACAACATCGAACGCGCACACCGCTCCGGCGTGAGCTACGTCGCTCAGCCCGGCGGCTCCATCCGCGATGACAATGTCATCGAGACCTGCAACCTGTACAACATGGTGATGGCGTTTACTGGCATGCGTCTGTTCCACCACTAAGCAAAGAGACGGTTTCTACCGAAGGTTTCCAAAGGGCGATCGGAAAGCCCTTTGGTCGCTCCCGCAGGAGCGAAACTCCTTTGCATTGATTTGATTAATAAAGG
>JAFTWV010000040.1 GCA_017465155.1 Clostridia bacterium | reverse complement strand
GCTGACGGGCGTCACGCCGCCGGACGCAACGGACTTCATCGCATACGGTGAAACGCTGACGCCGCCGAGCAAGTTGGGTTCGGACATCCCGCCCCGTCAGGAGGCTGCGCTGCTCAAAGGCATGAGTCTGCGCTGTGATGACCGTTACCCCGACATGCTGCAGCTGGAACAGGCGCTGGCGGGCGTGGAGAAAAAACGAAAACCGATCCGTGCCGCTGCAGTCGGTGCAGCGTGCGCGGCATTGGTTCTGGTTGCGGGCATATTCTGGGGAAGCAGCATGAATACGGGAAATGTGCAGGATGTGCCTGCGATGAATGTGGAAAGAACGACAGAAATCCCGGAGATAAAACCGACCAGGACGCCGCAAGTGCCTGTATCCCTGCCAAGCGCCGGGCCGACGGCTGATCCGCTGAGCGAGATGAAGCAAGCGCTCGAACCGTTTCACTATGAGAAAAATGAGCATGGTATCACCATTACAGGGGTGACGGAGGCGCATGAGAAGGCCTCGGTGCTTGTCGTGCCGGAGGGAGTGACAAGTATCGGGGAGTCTGCGTTTGCAAACCGTACCAGCCTTGAGAAGATCACGCTGCCGGAAACTCTTGTCACTATTGACAGTTTTGCGTTTTACGGCTGCAAAAATCTGTCTGTGATCGCGCTGCCTCGGGGGCTGACCAGCATTGGGCGATCAGCATTTTATGGCTGCAGCAAGCTGCCGGACGTCACGCTGCCCCAGGGGCTGACCAGCATCGGCAGTTCGGCATTTTCACAGTGTAACAGCCTGACCGTCATGACTCTGCCGGAAGGCATGACCAGTATTGGTGATTGGGCGTTTTCACAAAGCAAAAACCTGGTCAGCATCATCATCCCGGATGATCTGACGGAGGTTGGAAGAAGCATTCTGTACGGCTGCCCGCTAAAAACGATCACCGGAAACCGGGACAATCCTGTTGTGCAGCAGCTGATGGAACAATTCATGCGAATAACGCTGGTGGACACGAACCCAAATACGCCCGCGCCCACCGCTGTCCCTACCCGCAAGCCCACCGCCACCCCCACGGAGAAGCCGACTGCTACGCCTACGAAAATGGTGACGCCTACGCCGACTGCTACGCCCACACAGGCGCCCACCTGGCGCGTTGGGCAGATCAAAACCTTTGGCAGCTATGAGCAGGATAACAACAAGAGCCGCAAGGAACCCATTGAGTGGCGCGTGCTGAAGGTCAATGGCGATCTGGCGCTGGTGATCAGCGAGAAGATCCTGGATTGCCGGCCATACAATGAGACCAGAACGGCGGTCACATGGGAAACCAGCTCGATCCGCAAGTGGCTGAACGGCACCTTCCTTAATGCGGCCTTCACGGAGGCGGAAAAGAAGCAGATCCAGATGGTTCGTGTGCCCGCCCAGGATCATCCCTATCCCCAGGGGGACACTAGCCTGGCACGGCTGGCCAAGCTGCGCGGCAATGATACCTATGACAGGATCTTCCTCCTCAGCGCGCAGGAGGCAGTGGAACTCTTCGATTTTGACGGGGATGCCCTGGCGTATCCTACCCGGTATGCAGTGGCCCAGAAGATCGACTCCAAATCTGTGTCCAAGCCTGCTTCCTGGCTTCTGCGCCAGCCCCATAGGCAGTATCCGAACAGCGTGCCGGGGATCAATGAAGACGGGAAACTGGATTCCGGCGTTATGGTAGAACATCTGGGGAATGGTATAAGGCCTGCAATGTGGATCAGATTCCGATAAAAACAGAAAGAAATTTGGCTTTTCGCCCGCGTTTCGATGCGGGCGATTTTTAATTGCAAACGATTGATCTTTTTGGGAATAGCTATTGAAAAAAAAAAAAAACGTGTTAAGATACGATAAGAAAATTTGGGGAGATGTCGAAGTCGTGTCTCGAACAAATGTGTATAGAGTGAGTTCGGCGCAGTTTCTGGGAGCGCGCAGCCGGCAAGAGGATACAGTGAGCGTTTCACCCAATGAGGTCTATGGGCAAAGGGGATTGCTGATGGTGCTTGCGGACGGCATGGGCGGCATGGCCAACGGGCACCTGTTCAGCCAGCTGGTATGCGAGGAAATGCAGCGCTGCTTTTGTACCATGGAGCTCCTGCCAGACATGCAGCAGACATTGGTACAGTGCTTCGAAGCAGTTCAGCAAAGGGCTGTTGCGATGAACCGGGATGCAGAGGATGAAGGCGGCGCAACGATGGTGGCTGTGCTCATCCGGGATGAAAAATGCACGTTCCTGTCGGTGGGGGACAGTCGCCTCGCGCTGATCCGAAACGGCGGCCTGATCTGGCTGAACCGGCCTCAGGTGATGAGCACCAGGCTGGATGAAAATGTAGCGCTGGGTTATCTGCGCCAGGAGGATGTGCAGGGAAGCGCCCTTCGCGATGCGGTGACCGGTTATGTGGGCTCCAGCGCGGTGTTTGCCGCAGACGCCTGCACGGCGCCCTTTGAACTCATCCCAGGCGACAGGCTTGCTCTGATGAGCGACGGCGTTACCGGTACGCTGAACGACGAGGAACTTCTGATGTACTTGATGACGCCCTCGGATGTCACAGTCTCAGAGGTTGTTCAGGCGGTTCAGCGGAAGAAGCGCCCCGAGCAGGACAACAGCAGTATCCTGCTGGCGGTGGTTGAATAAGCAAATCTATACATCGTTTTATAAGCATGAGGAGGTGCAATTCAATTTGTGGATTGGAGTGATTGTACTGGCAGCGGTGATTGCAGGCGGCGTCTTGTACGCGCTTGGACGACGCAAAAAGCGGCCTGTGCAGCAGGAAACGACTTATGAGGGCGGTGAAACCGTTGCGGCGGATACTGCCCCGACAACTGAAATGTATAATGGGCCGCAGATCGCGCAGGACGGATGGCCGATCCTGCGGGTAGGCACCAGCTCCATCGTGGGCAAGCGGAAGAACCAGCAGGACGCCCTGTACTGCTCCGAATGGAAGAACCGGGCCAGCCTGGTCAACCGCGGTCTGCTGGCTGCGGTGGCGGACGGAATCGGCGGCCTCAGCAACGGCGATCTGGCCAGTGTAACAGTCGTGCAGAACATCCGCTCTTCCTTCCTGGCAGAAAGTGCGGGCAGGGAACCGGCGGAGGAGCTTCTCTATGCAGCGGCCAGTGCACATCGGGGCGTATTGGAACTGAACCGTGAAGGCAAAATGTGTGGCTCAACGCTGGTTTCGGTGCTGATCCGGAAGTGGTCGCTGTGGCTGCTGTCCATTGGTGACAGCCGGATCGCGCTGTATCGCGCCGGCGTTTTGTTGACGCTGAACCGTGAGCACATCATGAAGCGGGATACGGATGAACAGAGCGTATTCAGCGGTGCGCCCATTTCCAGCGATGCGCGCAAGGACAAGGCGCTGACCGCCTTCGTGGGCAAGGAAAACCTGCGGCAGATCGACCGGACGCTGACCCCGATGCGCCTGCTGCCCGGAGATAAGATCGTGCTCATGAGCGACGGTATTTTCGGCACCGTCAGCGAGGATGAAATGTGCGCCGCGCTGGCCTGTGCGCCCGAGGAAGCGGCGCGTAAGATAACTGCACTGGTGGAAGCAAAAAACAAGTCTGCACAGGACAATGCTTCGATCATTGTGATAGGCGTTTCAATTGCATAAGAGAAGGAGAGAAAAACCAATGAAGAAGAGACTTGCACTGGTGATCCTGGCAATCCTGATGATGTTTACCCTGACGGCCTGCAGCAACGATCCGATCCTTGAAGCAAAGCAGAGCGTTGTGCGCATTTACACGGAGTATGCATATTGCGATGCGCAGGGCTACCCGCTTTCGGGCGCCTATCTGGTGGAAGACGGGTCAATTGTGGGGCAGATTGGTGGTGGGGCTGGCTATATCGGCAGCGGCTTTGCAGTTGGCGACAATGAAAAGGAAGTTCGCTATTTTGTTACCAACCGTCATGTGGTTGAAGACGAAGTGATCAAGTACATCACAGCCGCTGAATATGAGACGTTCAAGAATGGCGGTCAGGTTTCCACGCACACAGGCTATCTTGTTTTGCAGGACGCATACATTGTGTATGACAACAGCATGAACATGATTCGTGCAAACGTCCAGTACATGAGCGAAGATGCTGACATGGCACTGCTGTACATCCACACGCCTACGAATGTTCGCAAGCCTGCCAAGCTGCGCCCCTTTAAGGAGGGTGAGCTGAGGAATAAGCATGAAAGCGTATATGCCATAGGCTTCCCCGGAGCGGCGGATGACATCGGTATTGCCGGTGGCAACCCCAATTTGATTTCTACCATTGATCAGATGACCGTTACAACCGGTATTATCAGCGCGACGGTCAATAAGGCGGAATCATGGAGTGGAGAAGGCGAACTGATTCAAACCGATGCAGATGTTAATCCTGGTAATTCTGGCGGCCCGCTGGTGGACGCCAATGGCTATGTGCTGGGTATCAACACGTTTATTAGTCGCGCAGCCACTGGCATCAACTACGCTACCAGCATCAACGACATCATCCGCATGCTGGAGGCGCAGGGCGTGCCCTATCTGGTCGGCGGCAGGACGCTTTCTGCCCAGACCATCGGCGTTGTGGTGCTGGCCATCCTGGTGGCTGCGGTTGCTGTGATGGTCGTGCTGACTGCGCTGAAGCAGAAGAAGCCTGTCGCAAAGCGCACGATCACCGGTACCCAGGGCGTGCTGGCTGGCCGCAGCTTCGCGGTGAAGACTGGCGCCAAGTTCACCATGGGTTCTGACGTGAAGTGCAATATCTGCGTGAAGGACGCTCGTGGAGTCAGCCGCAAGCATTGCACGGTGTCCTTTGATGGCAAGTCCGTCTTTGTGAAGGATGAAAACTCCTCCTTCGGCACTTACATTGACGGCGTGAAGATCGAAAAGGGCCAGAGCGCAGTTTGGCACCGCAATCAGAAGCTCAGCCTGGGCTCTGAGAACGAAAGCTTCATCCTGAACTGATACAGCAAGAGAACACACGACGACAGATTGAGAGGAGAAAAAACATGGCACGCAGGAATGAATTTTTTGACAACGACTTCAATGCGACTGTTGCATCTATCCCCGGCAAGGTGACGGAGGCTCCCCTGAATTACCAGAGGAGGGATCTGGGGTCTGAGGAACTGCCCGGTGGCCTCCTTAATATGGGAGCCACCGAGCCCATGAGCGATGAAACCGAAGAGCAGACCCAGGGCGAAACGATCATTGACGCTGGCACGAACGTGGAGAATACCCGTGCGACCGTCGGCTGGCTGATCTGCGTCAAGGGCGACCTGAAGGGCCAGGATTTCAGGCTGCACAGCGGCCATAACTATATTGGCCGTACGGTCAAGGGCGGCACGGCCTGGGATATCAGCATTCCGGACCGTAAGGTCAGCAGCAAGGGCATGGCCCGCGTGACCTATGATACCAGAAACCGCCGCTTCACCGCCGCTTCTCACGGCGCGTCTGAGAACATCACCTACTGCAACGATGAGCCGCTGGATGCGGTGTCCCGTCCGCTGGTGGCTTACGACAGGATCTCCGTTGGCGATACTGATCTGATCTTCATTCCCTTGTGCGGCGAACACTTTATCTGGGAGGAATAAAGTAGATGGAGCCTATCGCAGGCAATATCGTTCTTCCGCAGGGGACATTGCTGGATGATGGGAACATCATTTTAGGGGAGTGCCTTGGCAAGGGCGGGTTTGGCATCACATACAAGGCGTTTGATAAAACCCGCAACGCAGCGATCGTCATCAAGGAGTTTTTTCCATCCAAGATGGTCTCCCGATTGGAAGACAACAGCGTTTTTGTGCCTTTTGACAAACAATCGCTCTATCAGGAGCATCTGCGCAGCTTCTGCCGTGAAGCAAGGATCATCCATGCCTTGAAAGCGCATCCGAACATCGTGAAGGTCTTCTTTACGCTGGAGGAGAATAACACGGCATACTATGGCATGGAATACCTGCAGGGCATGGACTTGACGCACTATCTGAACCAGAACAAAAATCTGAGTTTTGAAGAGGCATATCACCTGCTGCTGCCTGTGATGGATGCACTGCAGTATGCTCACAAGCAGAACGTGCTGCACCGGGACATTTCGCCGAACAACATTTTCATGGTTCAGCGGGAAGGCCAGGAGGAATATGTACCTATTCTGATCGACTTCGGTGCAGCGCATGTGGCGCGCTCGGGCTTTACAAAAACATTCCCGCGTGCGTACAAGGTGGGATATTCGCCCTATGAGCAGGTCAGCGGAAACACGGATCGCCAGGGCCCCTGGACGGACGTGTACTCCATGTGCGCCACGCTGTATTACGCTGTTACGCATGTGATCCCGCCGGCGTCTTCGTTGATTGTGCTCAATGGCGAGAAGATCATCCGGCCCAACGAAATGGGGTTTTCCATCAAACCGGAAGTGGAAGACATCCTCATGCGCGGTATGAGCGTGGCGCCCAAGGAGCGGCCACAGAGCATCAGCGAGCTGTGGCATGAGATTCAACACGCTTTGAACCGGGACAGTAATCCCCCTGATTCTGTACCTGCTCCCGTCCCTCCTGCTCTGACGCCGCTCCCACACCCAGACCCGTCGGACACACTGTCGTTTGTCAATGGCAGCGTGCCGGGCAGAGGTGCAGCTGTAGGCGTCCTGCTGCTGGAGATGATCCTGTATTATGGGATGGCATTCCTCCTGTCGCCGGTATGGTTTATCCCAATCGGATATGCCTGCATGGCGCTGCTCAATACGCTGCTGAGCCTGTTTGGCCCGAGGGGCTCGCTGTTCATGCCTTTTTTCAGGCTGTGGATTTCGCCGGAAACATCAGGCGTGCGGCAGATCGTCCTGTATCATTTGCTCCGCTCGGTCTTCGTGCTGTCTCTGGTGGACGGTCTGGTGGCTTGGGTTCACCACAGCCTTTCCCTGTGTGAAAAGGTCGCGAAAGTAAATGTCGCCCCCTTTGAACAGACGCAGCATACGGAGACAAATGCGTCAACGTATACCAATTCGGCGCAGCTGATCTGCAATCAGGGCGATGTGGTGGGCATGGCGATGCCGCTGCTTACGGGGTCTTCCATCGGGCGTGAGCCTTCCATGGTGACATACGCGCTGAAAGGGGACTCGCATATCAGCAAGAAGCATTGCGAGTTTATCTTCCATAACAACAAGTGGTATCTGAGAGATTGCAAATCCCGCAACGGATCGATCGTAGATGGCGCAAAGGTAGAAAATGGTAATGTGGCCGTGTTGAATACGGGTTCCGTGATTCGTATTGGGCATTACACGTTTACATTTGTTAGCGAAATGAGGTAAATGACAATGAAGAAAAGAATCATCGCTGTAATTCTGGCCGTGATGATGCTGGCCGTTGGCATTGGCACCGCTGCGGCGGAAAATGAAATGCATCTGCAAAGTGTCATTTTCCAGGAGGATGGTACGCTCGATTTGGTCGTGGCTGTGCCGAGCACTGAGAATCTGCAGCCTGCTGATTTTAAGGTCGTTGCCAATAAAGAAGTGGTGGCGGCGTCGTCTGTGTATTCCATCGGCCGTTCCGATGTTGTGACCAGCTGGGTGTTCGTGCTGGACATTTCGATGAACCAGCGCTTTGAGGAGTCAAAGAACACCATTTCTGAGCTGATCAGCCTGCTGCCTGAGAAGGATCAGTTTGCCCTGATGACGGCTGGCATGAACGCGGGTGAGCTGCGGTGGAGCAGCAACAAAACAGAGGTGAAGAACCAGGTCAAAGCCCTGGAGCGCAATGGCAAAGCGACTGCGCTGAATGCAGCAGTAGCGGATGCGGTGGTGATGCTGGAGAATCAGTCTCCTGCGCCGGACCGTGCCTGTGTCGTGGTCATTTCAAACGGCGAAAACAACGACGTGACTGGCATGACACAGAATGAACTGGTCGAGAACATTTCCAATTCACATGTCGCGGTGTATACCCTTGCGCTGCAGAAGAGCGAGCCCAACAGCACGAAGGTCAGCAACTACGGCGCATATGCCCGTGCTGGCGAGGGCGGCGCGGAGATCATCCTGAAGAACAGCGACAAGGATGCTGCCTCTCATGCGAATCAGGTCATGCAGAATGAGCTTAACTACCGCGTGATCAAGGTTGCCAATGAAAATCTCCCGGAGGAGATCAGCAGCTTTGCGGTTTCCTTCCAGGAGGGTGCGGTTGCGCTTTCTGATGAATACCAGTTGAGCACGGTTCGTCAGCTGGCCTATGAAGCGTGGATGAACGTGCATCGTTCCCAGCAGCCGGTGGTAACTCCCGATCCGACGGGCGCTGTGACACCAACACCCAAGCCTACGCCAACACCTACACCGACACCCACTCCCGTACCTCGTTTTGATCTTGATGAGCTGATCAAGTGGCTGGAATCCAATATGGTTTATATTCTGGCGGGCCTGCTGGTCGTGCTGCTGATCCTGCTGGTTACCCTCAAGCGCGGCAAGAAGGTGACGGTTATCGACGATACGCCCGATGTGAAGCCCGATGTGAAACCGGACAAGCCTGAAGAGGATGACGATTCGGGTGTCACCGTTGTGGATACGAACTCGATCAAGCTTCTGATCAAGCTGACCCGGACAAATGACGGCAGCGTGCATGCCGTGACCATGAATGATTCGATCACGGTCGGCCGAGAGGGCGGCAAGGCGAATCTGGTGATTACTGGCGATGACAAGATGTCCCGTGTTCATGCGAAGATCAGCATGATCAGGGGTGCGATCGTGCTGGAGAATCTGTCTGAAACCAATGGTACCTATGTGAACGGCAAGAAGATTGACAGGCCTGTTCAGCTGCACCAGCAGGATGTGCTGAAGATGGGCGAAAACTATTACCAGATCAGCTGGAGCATGCAGTAACATGCCGGCTTGAGCCTGGTAGCTGTCTAACCGTTTGATGAGGATAACGATTCAGAGGGGGCTGATGGCACAATGCTGTCAGCCCTCTTTGCTTTGCAGCGGATCATCAATGTTGAAAAGCAATGGAAACTGCAGGTTTGACTGAGCGGTTTTCCTGCTGGAGGAAAGACAAAATGCAGATGGATAGCGGGAAGAAGTACTGTTTCGCATGCATGGAAGTATTGCCGGGCGGCAGCCAGCAGGTGTGCCCCCGCTGCGGACATGATAATCATCACCGCAGCAACGGTGCAGGCATGCTGAACAACTATGTTCTGCATAACCAGTATTTGACAGGCAGATGTCTTGGCCGCGGTGGATTCGGCGTGACCTATATCGGCCGTGACCTGGTGCTGGATCATGTTGTGGCGATCAAGGAGTATCTTCCCGGAGATACGACGATCCGCATGGACAATACAGCGAACGTCCAGCCGCTGAGCACGGGATTTGCCGAGGACTTCGAAAAGGGCCGAGCGAGGGCGCTTCGTGAAGGT
>JAFTWV010000039.1 GCA_017465155.1 Clostridia bacterium | reverse complement strand
AGACCGCTGCTGAGACTGCCGCTAAGGCCGCCATGGAATACGGCCTGAAGACTGTCGAAGTGTATGTCAAGGGTCCCGGTTACGGCCGTGAGGCTGCGATCCGCTCCCTGCAGGCCGCTGGTCTGGACGTGAGCATGATCAAGGACGTGACGCCCATCCCCCACAATGGCTGCCGTCCGCCCAAGCGTCGTCGCGTGTAAGCAGAACGAAGGAGGACATTAAAACATGGCTATCAACAAGCAGCCCGTTGCTCGGAAGTGCCGCTCTTTCGACATTTCCCCCGCGACCATGGGCTATGGCAATAAGAAGTCTAACCGCAACCCCGGCGGCACCCGCCGCAAGAAGGTCTCCGAGTACGGCGCTCAGCTGAAGGAGAAGCAGAAGGTCAAGTTTGTGTACGGCGTGCTGGAAAAGCAGTTCGAGAAGTACTACAACAAGGCCACCAACATGAAGGGCATCACCGGTGACAACATGCTCCAGCTGCTGGAGCTGCGTCTGGACAACGTGGTGTACCGTCTGGGTCTGGGCAAGACCCGTCGTGCCGCCCGTCAGATCGTGGTGCACGGCCACATCCGCGTCAATGGCCAGAAGGTGGACATCCCCTCCTACTCCGTGAAGGTGGGCGACGTGATCACCGTGCGTGCCAAGAGCGCTGAGTCCGAGCTGTTCAAGCCCCTGCGCGAGGGCACCTCTGCGGTGACTCCCAAGTGGCTGACCTTCGACGCCCCCAACCTGACCGGCACTGTGGTCGCGCTGCCCGCCCGCGAGGACGTGGACTTCGAGCCGCAGATGAACATGATCGTCGAGTTCTACTCCCGTTAATGAAGGGTGCTGCGGGAGCAAGGGTGACGCTCATCCTGACCCACAGATACTTCCCTTCACTCCGAACCTGAGCAAGGAGGGTAAAAGAAATGGCCGTAGAAATCGAAAAGGCAAAGGTCGAATGTGTCGAAGTTGGCGACAACGGCAAGTACGGCAAGTTTATTGTCGAGCCGCTGGAGCGTGGCTTTGGCCATACGCTGGGCAACTCTCTTCGCCGCGTACTGCTCTCTTCCCTGCCCGGTGCGGCAGTGTCCTCGGTGCATATCGAGGGCGTGCAGCATGAATTCTCCACCGTTCCCGGCGTGAAGGAGGACGTGACGGAGATCATCCTGAACCTGAAGGGTCTGGCCGTAAAGATGTACGGCGACGGCCCTAAGTCCGTGATCGTGGACAAGGTCGGCCCCTGTGAGCTGACTGCCGCGGACATCCGCGTGGATGATGAGATCGAGATCATCAATCCCGACATGCATATTGCCACCCTGAACGAGGATGCGCATCTGCAGATGACGCTGCGTCTGGAGCGCGGCCGCGGTTATGTGAGCGCGGACAAGAACAAGGCCCGTGACATCACGATGCCAATCGGTGTCATTCCCATGGATTCCATCTTCACCCCCATCCACAAGGTGAATTACACCGTGGAGGACAAGCGCGTCGGTCAGTCCAACGACTTCGACCGTCTGACCCTGGAGGTGTGGACCAACGGCACACTGAAGCCCGAAGAGGCCATCAGCTGCGCCGCGAAGATCCTGTCTGAGCATCTGGCTCAGTTTGTCAGCCTGACGGATCAGGTCATGCCTGTGAGCATGGTCCAGCCTGAGGATGACAAGAAGGAAAAGGTCCTGGAGATGACCATCGAGGAGCTGGAGCTGAGCGTGCGTGCTTACAACTGTCTGAAGCGCGCGGGCATCAACAGCGTGGCTGAGCTGGTTCAGCGCAACCAGGAGGACATGATGAAGGTCCGTAATCTGGGCCGCAAGTCCCTGGAAGAGGTCGAGCAGAAGCTGCAGGAGCTGGGCCTGGCCCTGCGACCGAACGATGAATAAGAGGGGCACCTGAAAGAGCAGAGGCATGCTGACAAGTCATCCCCCTGCCGCCCACCCATGATAGGAGGAAATACCCCATGGCTTACCAGCGCAAACTGGGTCGCACGGCCGATCAGCGCAAGGCGCTGCTGCGTGGTCTGGTGACCAATCTGATTAAGTACGGTAAGATTGAGACGACCGAAGCCAAGGCCAAGGAAGTCCGCCGCATTGCCGAGCGCCTGATCACTCTGGCGGTCAAGGAGTGCGACAACACCGTGACTGTGACCAAGGAATTCCACAACGACAAGGGCCAGCTGGTGTCTCAGGAGGTCGTGAACGACGCTCCCTCCAAGCTGCACGCTCGCCGCATGATCATGGCTTACCTGTACAACATGCCCGAAGCGAAGCTGGCTGACGAGACCAAGGCCGAGTACAAGGAGCGCACCAAGGACGTGAAGTATCCCGTCGTTGAGAAGCTGTTCCGTGAGATCGCGCCCACCTTCAAGGGCCGTAACGGCGGTTACACCCGTATGTACAAGATGGGTCCCCGTCGTGGCGACGCCGCCGAGATGGTCATTCTGGAGATCATCAAGTAATTGCTGAAGTAACAACGTTTCTATACACCGCACACATCAAAAGCAAAGCATCAAAGCATACAGCCGTCCCCTGCCGCACATGGGGGGCGGCTTTTTTGTGCATTTACACTGCATCTTGCATCATACCGGCATATATGGTATAATATGTATTACCATGATCGTTCAGGAGGAATACAATATGAAACGTATTTTTGCCATGCTGCTTTCCATCCTGCTTCTTCTGACGCCTGCCATATCGAACGCCGAGCTTGTTTCTGCGCCCATCGCTCTGTCTACCGAGGCCGTCCTCTCTGCCATCGTGAACGAATTTTCGACGCTTCTGAAGGATGCATGGCCGTCCTTTTCCGCTTCTCTGACCAGCGAAGGCAAGACACTTACCCTCGGCACCAGCGTCACCGCGGACAATCAGCCCGCCGTCAACGCCGCATTTGGGGATCATTCCCTGCTTCTGTCAGGCAACCGCGCGTTCCTGACGGATACCTCTGGCGTCAGTGCAATCGATTTCGAAACGCTGTTGGAGGGCCTGCTTCAGATGGCAAACGGCGGTCAGGCGCTTCCGTCCGTCACGGAGGAGGATCTTCAGACACTGTATACCGCAGCGATGGCGATCTTGTCCGGGATCAGCACCAATGCCGTCAACGTGACAACCAGCGGCAGCACGGCAGCCCTTGTGCATATTGACCTTGACGCACTGCTTTCCGAGCTGAATACAGCCGTTCCTGCGGCACTAACATCCCATCAGCCGCAGCTGGACAACATCCTTGCCCGATTTGTCACGCCTTACGCAGGGATTTCTGTAACCACCGCTGAGCTGATCAGCCTGTGGCAGCAGCTGAATCTGGGCAGTATTCACACAGGCGTCAAGGCTGACATGACGTTCATGTACACCGGCAACGCGCTGAACATAGTCGGCACAATGATGAACTGCGTCATCAACGCCACGGTATCCAGCAACGGCGCATCCTTCAGCGTCAGCGTTCCCGGCGGCAAAACCTATTCCTTTGACACAGCCGATCTGATGACCATTGCCAGCATTTTCTCCAGCGTTCCCAATTCTATCGGAGCCGACGCCATCGCACTCTCCGAGGAACGCACTGATACCAGCTTCATCCGCACCTATCAGTTTAATCCTTCCAACTTCCTCCGCTCGCTGATCAACGGAGTAGACAGCGCAATCACCGCCAACAGCCTCCAGCTGGATATGCTGCTGAACAAGTATCGCCCATGGATCGAGCTGTTCGTAACAGATGCTTCCAGCCTGACCGCAGCACAGCTCCAGACCGCTCTGCGATCGCTGAACATCCCCGACACCGATACAGCTACCCTCGTGCTGACCTACAACCAGACCACCCGTACCTGCCTGATCGACGGAGAATATGACGTATTTCACCTGAACGGTGCATTCATCTCCCCTGCTACGCTTTCTCTCACCCTGTCTGCGGATCTCCCAAAAGCCCCTTTCACCCTCAGCCTGAACTACGCCTATCACTATCGCTCCGGTACAACGCTGTCCATCAGCAGCAGCTTGCCGATTCTCGGTTGCCATACGCTGACCTATCAGGCTGTTGATCGCTCCAACACGACCTACCACCTGACCACCGACAACGATCTGCTACACTTCCATTACGACGAGGATGAGCAGTACCTCGACGTGAAGCTGGGCGACATTTCCTTCTATCTTCAGGAAGAAGATCTTTTGAGCGTCAGCTTCCTTGCAGGCGAATGGTACTCGAACCTGATCATCGGCGAAGATCACTTTGACCTTGATACCTCCCTGTTCGGCATGGACGTCACCACGGATCTGAACAGCCTGACCATCAACGGCTACTTCCTTGATGAATACAACGACCGCCATACCTTCTTCCTGACGTACAACTCTGAAGCAAAGTACCTCACCGGCTACTATCAGAATCCCGATGACAGCACGGGCATTCATCTGACCTACCGTACGGGCCGTCTGGAAATCACAGCAAGCAACAATACCCTTGCCATCACGGACGTCACGCCGGCTGAATCCACCACGGAAAATGTCGTGACCATTGCTTTGGACGATCAGGTGCTGTATACCATCATCAGCAGCAAGCAGATCAAGCCTACATGGAATCTTTCCCGGCTGTCCAATCTATACGACATCCGCATCTATGAAGCGGAGAACACCGTTTCACCCGCGCTTTACACCCTGCAGCTCGACTTTGCGCCCAGCGCAGTCACCATCCCGACCGATGTACAGCTTATGACGCCGCAGGAGTTCATCAACAAGCTGAACAGCATTTTCTGATTTCCTGCACGCAACAGGGACTGGAAGCCATTGTGCCTCCAGTCCCTGTTGCTGTACACGGCTCGCGCTTACTCCCCCGCCTTGAAATTGTACACCGGCCGAATCTGCCGGATTATCTCGACCGTTGGCGTAATGCAGCGGATGATATCCTCCATCGGCTTATAGGCCATGGGCGACTCATCCAGCGTGGTCAGGTCAATGCAGCTGGTGTAGATGCCCTGCATCTCGCTGCGATACTGCTCCATGGTCAGATTGCTGCGAGCCTTCGAGCGGCTCATCAGCCGTCCTGCGCCATGCGGCGCTGAGCAGTTCCATTCCTCGTTTCCCTTTCCGATGCAGATCAGGCTTCCATCACGCATGTTAATTGGAATCAGCAGCTTCTCACCTGCCATCGCGGACACTGCTCCCTTGCGCAGGATCATATGCTCCGTGTCTATGTAGTTGTGGATGGTGGTGAACTGGTCATGAGCATGCAGGTTCATCCGGTTCAGAATGACGTCCACCATGGCCCTTCGACTGAGCGCAGCAAACCGCTGGGTGATGCGCATGTCATGGATATAGTCGTCGAACAGCGCTCCCTCCACATATGCCAGATCCTGGGGGATGTTCACGCTGCGCCAACGCTTCTCTGCTTCAGGCAGGGTATTGTCCTGCTCTGCACGCGCCTTGGCCTTCAGCGCCTTCCAGCCAGCCTTCTGATAATACGATGCGACCTCCGTTCCCAGATGACGGCTGCCTGAGTGCACCACCAGATACAGCTGTCCGTCGTCATCCCGGTCAACCTCTATGAAGTGATTTCCTCCGCCGAGGGTTCCGATGCTCAGCTTTGCTCGATGCAGGTCAATATGCTCCACGCAGCGCAAGGTCGTCAGATCAATTTCCTCATTCAGTACATGGGGTGTGCTGCGGACACAGCGTCCCGCGGGGATATGCTCACGGATGACTTCATCCAGCTTTGCAAGGTCGATCTCCTGCTCCTGCAGGTGGACGGTTTCCATCCCGCATCCGATGTCCACCCCTACCATGCCGGGAACGATCTTGTCCCGGATCGTCATGGTGGTGCCGATGGTACAGCCTTTTCCGGCATGCACATCGGGCATGATGCGCAGCTTGCAGCCTGCAAAAGCCTCCTGATCACACACAGTGCGAATCTGCTCCTCCGCAATATCCTCCAGAATGCTGGCATAACACAGTGCCGTGTTGTACTTTCCTTCGATACGATACATCGGATCGTTCCTCCTTTCAGCCATAGTTTACCGCAAAGTACGGCTGTTATCAAGAAAAAAAGTTGTGAACGCTTGACATATCCTCCTGATTACGGCAAAATAGCCTCATCAGAAAGGATGATGACTGCATGAAATGGCTCATTGCCTCCGACCTGCACGGCTCGGCTTATTATACGCGGCTGCTGATGGCCGCCTTCGAACGCGAAAACGCCGATCGCCTGCTGCTGCTGGGCGACCTGCTCTATCACGGCCCCCGTAATGATCTCCCCAGAGAATACGCCCCCAAGGAAGTGATCCCCCTGCTGGCCGCTTACCGGGATCGCATCCTGTGCGTCCGCGGCAATTGCGACACCGAGGTTGACCAGATGGTGCTCCCCTTTCCCATTCTCGCTGACTATGCCGTGCTGCCGGTTGGCGCCCGGCTGATGTACTGCACCCATGGTCACGTTTATAACGGCCAGCATCTGCCGCCGATGACGGCCGGCGACATCCTGCTTCATGGTCACACTCATGTCCCTGTGTGCGACGTGCGCGAGGACAGGGTTATCCTGAACCCGGGCAGCGTGTCCATTCCCAAGGAAGACAGCTGGCACGGATACATGACGCTGGAGGACGGTCTTTTCCGCTGGATGGATCTTGACGGTCATGAGCACCGTGCATATCAGGCATAAAGCAGCCCCGGCAGGCAATACGCGCTGTCGGGGCTGCTTTGTCCTTGTCAGGAGCGTCTTCGGGCATGATAGCGGGCCTCTTCGGCTGCATACATGGCCTGAATCTGTGCGGAAGCTTCATCAACGATGCGGTCGCGCTCATCAATCGGCGCCTTTTCCGGATCGTAGATGATTTCCGTACCGAAGGTGATCGTCCGCATTCCTTTATGGGCCAGCATCGGCAGAAACCGGCAGCGTTTGCCCGTGCGGCTGTAATAAATCTGCGCAAGCATCGGGAACCCACGGAAAAGCTCGCCGGGCTTACCATGCTCATAGCCCCGGTCATCGGGGTCCGCATCCGGGTTTTCGGGAAAGATCAGCAGATTATCGCCCGCCTGCATGGCCTCCACCGACTTGCGGAAGGTCGTCATCAGCTCGCGGGGCTTATTGCGATAAACCGGTACGCATTCCAGCGACTGCAGCCCCCAGACCGACACATAACCCAGCAGCCTCGCCACCGGCCAGCGCAGGGGGCCGAGCCACCTGACATGCGAGAAGGTGTGCTTATAGGAGAACTGCGCCACCTCCAGAGGATCGGCGGTGATATCGCTGATGCTCCACGGACGTACTGGTACAGGGCAGAACAGCATTCCTGCCACCGGACCGTATACATCGCCATGGTTGCACAGAAATACAATGGGATTGCTTTCGTCCGCCTTCACATTTTCAAGGCCGATCAACTCATGCCGGAAGAACGGACGGATGACCGCCATCAGCGCACGGATGATCAGCGGCTGGGTATGCCGCTGGATCACAACGGACTCCAGCTGCTTCTCCAGTGCAGGATTCTCGCCGCCGCTTTCGCGGATATGCAGCAGCCGCATCACTTTATCCATATAGCGGCTGGAAAGCGGGAATCTCAGCGCACACAGAAGCGCCAATCCCACCGTCAGCAGCGCGGGAATGACCATCAGCGGCTGGAACCGAGCCGCAAAATCCGCCATCGTACGGGGAAGATCATTCGTCGTCAGGGCGTAACAAAGCGCTGTCAGGGCAGCCAGCGCCAGCATCTGCCCCAGCAGCGTAGCCAATTCGCGGCCTGCGGCACGCAGCTGGCTGTAACCGGGCACATCATCACCCATGGTGAACCTTGCCACGGCAAACATCGGCTTTTCCATGCCGTCAAGGCATGCAGCGCAAAGGGTACTGCCTACGGAGCATAGCGCCAGACAGATGTAGGTCATCGTGAGATCCATTGCCCCCTGTCCAAGCATGCGGCTGAAGCTCCACAAGCCCCAGAGCCACATCAGTAAACCCACCAACAGCAGATTGGTCGGGTCGCCGCGCCTGCGTTCCCTCCGCCAGCGCAGGAACCAGGTGGCTGCCTCACCGCAAACCAGCGTCGTCAGCACAGCCAGCGCCATACGGATGAGCATCTGCTCCGCCGTGACCGCCAGGAATGTGTACATGACGATCAGCGTCATTTCCATCGCAGCCATCACAAGTGTCGTCAATCGTTCAAAGACTGTGTAGGCATTGGCTTTACGAACATTCTGTCCCAGATTTTCGGGCTCGGCCGTTCCCTCCTGCAACAGCTGCAGCAGCCTGTCGCGCTGCTTGAGCATATCATAATAAGAAACCAGACTGCACAGCAGATAACCGCCCAGCATCGGTAATGAAAGTATCGGCTGAAGATTGTACATAAGGATCACCAGCATCGCCGCGCCTGCTGCGCCGTGCCACAAGCCCGCATAGGTCATGTAGCGCGCATCCGTCAAGCGCCCCGAAGCATTCAGGCGGGTCAGTCTCTGACACATCGCGTCGCGCACCAGCATCGACAGCGCCAGAGAGAACAGCAGCCAGATCTGCGGACTGCCCAGCGACATCGGGTACAGTACCAGCACGCACAGGTTGAGCAGCAGCAGCACAGCCAGCAAAACGCCGTGCCACATTTTCATCCCCGGCGGCAGATATCTTTTCGCCTGCTGGCCAAAGGTCTGGGCAAAAACCGTTGCAACGCGCCCGCACATAAACAGCGCGCCGCCGTATACAGGCATATCCGTCAGCGCCTGCGAAGCCATCATGCAGAATATATAAGCGTACAGGCTCGTCAGCGTCGACGTCATCGCCCGCTCGCGCATTCGTTTCAAAGGAATGCTCCTTTCTCCGGATCGCCCGGCAAATATACTTCCATGATAATTGTACCATAAGCGGGAAGCGGACACAACTCAATAATTCTTGAACCTTCTCCCGGATTTCTTCAACTTTGTTCTTGCATAATTCATATTGCTGGCGTATGATAGATATGACATCCAGACCGACAGAAAAGGGGCGTACACCAATGGACACTGTATTCCGCGCTGACGAGCGTATCAACACCCTGTACAAGGAAGAGGATCTGACTGCCATTATCGGTCAGCAGAAAAAGCGCTGGCTGATTCTCCTGATCCCCTGCGCAGTCATGGCAGCCATACTGGTCTATGCGCTGATCGTGCGCAGCGAGGTGCTGGCCAATGCTGCAACCATCGCAGCAGGCGTGGTTCTGATCGCCGGTTATGATCTGTTTATCAAGCCTGTCAGCTGCTATCGCAAGCATCTGCGCAATGTTCTGCACGGGCGTGTACGCGAGGCTGAGCTGCCCTTCGTGGCACTTTCCGAGGATGTGAGCGTCGTAGACGGCGTCAGCTACCGCGCATTGACCTGCGCCGATTTCGACGCCAAGGGACGTCCCTATGACCGCCTGTTCTATTTTGACAGCGAAAAGACCTTCCCCGACGTCAAGGAAGGCGATATGCTCCGCATCGTCCATCATGACCTGACCGTAGCCGATGTTGAGCGCGTATAATCTCCTATGGAGGCTGAACAATTTCCAGCCTCCATTTTTGTATGCAATTCATGAAATTCCATTGTGTTGAAACGAAACAATATACTCAATCGTCTTTTATGGTGAAGCGCGCACAGAACACAGGCGCATCGGACTCCCCTGCCGGATGCCCGATTCGCCGCTGCCTTATTTGGCCTTATGTTCAACGAGGTGAGAATTACTATGGCTGCTATTCTGATTATTGAACCCGATATGCATACTGGTCACCGGATGAGCGAGGCACTGACGCTTGATGAACACAGCTGTCAAAATGTCACGACCGTCGCCGAAGGCCTCGACATCATTCAGCACGGCACGCGCGTCCTGACGGTCCTGAACGCGCGATTGCCCTGGTCAGACAGCTTCAGCCTGCTGCACCTGCTGGAGGAAAAGGGCTGGCCCGTGCTGTTCGTGACCGCAGATGCAGGCAATGTCCAGCATCTGCACGCGCTGTATCAGGGCAGCTGCGGTGTGCTGCTGTCTCCCTTCAGCGCCTGCCAGCTGCAGCACGCTGTGGCTGAGCTGCTGACGCAAACCTCCCGGATGCTGACAATCGGCTCTCTGCGTCTGGACACCGAGTCCCGCAAAGCCACCCTTGACGGCGAACTGCTGACACTGACCGCGCAGGAGTTTGCGCTCCTTCATGCGCTGATGCAATCCCCTGACGCAGCGCTCACGCGGGAGGAGCTTTTGCGCACCGCCTGGGGCTATCAGGGAATCGGCGAAACACGTACGGTAGATGTTCATATCCAGCGTCTGCGACGTAAATTGGGCTCTTCTTGCATCGAAACGGTTTATAAGCTTGGCTACCGTCTCAAAATGGCATAAACACAGTCCTTCCTGTTATGGCCGTACCGTCCCCGGTGCGGCCGTTTTGATATTCTTTCTGCATTTTTACGCTTTGTTCATGCATTGTGCACACCTTTCTGCTATAATGAAGCTGTATGAATAGGCTTTCCGTCTCGGGAGAGGCAGGAACTGCCATGGAGGTTCATCCATGATCGATCTCAAGCAGGTTACCAAGCGCTACGGCGCTGTGGAAGCCGTATCCAAGCTTTCCTTTCACGCGCCGAAGGGACAGATCGTCGGCCTGCTGGGTCAAAATGGCGCAGGCAAAACAACCACGCTCAATATGCTTACCGGTTATCTGCCGCCTACATCTGGTCAGATTCTGGTAGACGGTATGGATATGCTGACCCAGGCCCGCGAATGCAAGCGCCGCATCGGCTATCTTCCGGAAAAACCGCCGCTGTATGACGAGATGACCGTCCAGAGTTATCTGGCCTTTGTGTGCGAATTGAAGGAGGTACATCGCCGTGCTATCCCCGCGCATATCGCAGACATCATGCAGACCTGCGGCCTGACGGAGGTGCACGGCAGGCTGATCGGCCACCTCTCCAAGGGCTACCGTCAGCGCGTGGGCATCGCGCAGGCCTTGTGCGGCGATCCGCCGGTGCTGGTGCTGGATGAGCCCACCGTCGGCCTTGATCCCCGGCAAGTGGTGGAAATCCGCCAGCTCATCCGTGAGCTGGGCCGCAAGCATACGGTGATCTTTTCCTCCCATCTGCTGCCGGAAATCCAGCAGCTGTGCCAGCGCGTCATCATCCTGCACAAGGGGCGGATGATTCGCGAGGCAGATATGGCTGACCTGACAGATACAGGCGATTCTCTGCGGCTTCGTGCTTCCATCGCCCTTGATGAAAAGCAGCTGCTGCCCTCACTCAAGTCCCTGTCCTGCGTTCGTCGGGTCAAGGCGCTTCCCGGCATTCAGCCCGGCGTCAGCGAGGTGCTGCTGGATTGCACCCGCGACGCCTCGCCTGATCCGCAGACGCAGCTGTTTCGGCTTCTGTGCGGGCTGGATGCGCCCCTCCGCATGCTTGTTCAGGAGCGCGACACCCTCGAGGAAGCATTCCTCCGCGCCACGTCTGCCGACGAATAAACTTATCCACAATCCATACAGAATTGGGTGATTGATCTTGCTGTCCATCTGGAAGCGCGAGCTTCAGGGATATTTTTTCACGCCTGTGGGCTATGTGTTCATGGGTGTGTTTCTGACGCTCTCCTCCGTCATGTTTTATCTGACCATCATGCAGCAGCGCTCCTCAGATCTGCTGACCTTCATCGGCCTGATGAGCTACCTGTGGATGCTTCTGTGTCCGGTGCTGACCATGCGGCTGCTGGCCGAGGAAAAGCAGCGTCGTACAGATCAGCTGCTGCTGACCAGCCCGGTTTCTTTGGGCGGCATGGTAATGGGCAAGTACCTGTCTGCGGTGACTGTGATGCTTGTTACGGTGCTGCTGACGCTGCTGTTTGTGCTGATCGTCGGCATCTACGGTCAGGTATACCCCGGTGAAATGCTGGTTGGTTACCTTGGTTTCATCCTGCAGGGCTGCGCATTCATCGCACTGGATCTGTTCATCTCCGGCTGTGCATCCAATCAGGTAACCGCAGCGGTCATGGCCTTTGGAGCGAACTTCGTCGTATGGATGCTGGATCTGCTTGAGAGCAGCATCAGCGTTTCGTTCATCCGCGACATTCTGTCCTTTTTCAGCCTGTATGCCCGGAGCGAGCCGTTCCTGATGGGGCAGCTCTCCTTTGCAAGCATCGGGTATGACCTTTCCTTCGCCGCGGCATTCCTTGCGCTGACCATCCACGTGCTGGACAGCCGCCGATACAGGGGGATCTGAGGATGAAAAAAGTAAATTTCCGCTTCTGGCAGAACCCCCGCTTCCGCTATGGAAGCGTATCAACGCTGCTTGTATGCCTGTTTTTCGCGGTGCTGGTCGCCCTCAACGGGGTGTTCACGACACTGGAAAAGCGCAACGGCTGGCGCGTAGACTATTCCTTCAATGCCCTGACCACCCACAGCGAAGCCACCACCCGCATTCTTGATGCGCTTCCTCATCCGGTGCACATTTATGCCCTGTTTGAACGCAATGAGGAAGATCTGCCCTTGATGGAGCTGCTTGATCGCTACGCTGCCGCCTCTCCGCTGGTGACATGGGAGCAGACCTCCGCAAGCCTCAATCCGACGCTCCTGACCCGGTTCCGCGGCGATACCTCTGACAATGCCGTCACGAGCAACAGCCTGATTGTCTATTGTGAGGCTACGGATCGCTTCCGTGTGCTGTCGCCGGAAAACTTCGTCAGCCTGACCGTTGATTACGAAACAGGCAGCTTTACCTCCGCCAACTACACCTACGAAAGCGAAATCACCGCAGCCATTGACTATGTAACCCGCGCGACCATTCCCGTGGTCTATGTGATTCAAGGCCACGATGAGTTGGACGCGAACACCAGCGCCGTTCTGTCCAGCCTGCTGATGAACAATCACTACGACGTGCGGTATGCGCCGCTTTCCTCCATCGAACTGAACGCAGAGGATCTGGTCATGTTCCTTGCGCCCGTGCGTGACCTGACGGACAGCGAGCTGACGGAAATCACCGACTTCACGGCACAGGGCGGCAGCATCCTGTTTGCCTGCGATTACAGCGATCCTCTGGTCAGCATGCCCAACTATACAGCGCTGCTGCGCTCCTATGGCTTCCTGCCGCTGGAGGGAGTCGTCGTGGCATCCCGCGAGGAGCCGGACACCTACTATGAAGGTAATCGTACCATCCTGCTGCCGGACATGTACGCCACAGATGTAACCCTCGACCTGCTGCTGAACGGCGCAAATACCCTGCTGATGTCCACCGCCCGCGCCTTTGAAATTCCTGAAACCACGGACAACACCCTGACCGTTGAGCCGATGCTGGTGTCCGGTGAAAAATCCTACCTGCGCGGGCTTTCCACGACCTCTACATCCCTTGAAAAGCAGGAGGGCGACCTGACCGGCCCCTTTGCGCTGGCTCTGCAGGCCCGTCGCTTCTCGCCCTCGGGAGACGTCAGCCGCGCAATCATGCTCGGCTCCACAACGCTCCTGACCAGCGACTACTTCCATGCCATGACCCACTCGCAGGAATTCATCATCCGGATGATGGATTACCTGCTGGACAGCTCTGCCAGCAATCTGGGCATCATGGCCCGCGCAGCAATTCGTCCCCAGCTGTCAGCTGAATCCGTTACCATGGGCAGTATCATGCTGGTGGCACTTCCGCTGGCGGTTCTGGCCGCAGCGCTGCTGATCCTGTATCCCCGGAGGCATCTGTAACCATGCAGACCGTACAAAAAAGAACGCGCCGCGCACCGCGCCACGGCCGCCTGCTGCTACTGCTGGCCGCTGCCATATTGCTTGCAGCGCTGCTGCTGGCGAGCCGCCGCCTGAATCAGCCGCCGCAGGAAGATACATCTGCCGCAGCGCCCGCCGCCAGTCTCACCCTGTGCGAATACGCGCCGGAGGATGTTGTCACAATGACCATCACCCGTCGCAATGAGCAGCCCTGGACGGTGCAGCAAAACGCAGACGGCCTGTTCGTTCTGATGGGCGAAAACGGCTTCACCCTCTCCGAGGCCACGACAGCCGAGCTCATGGATGCAGCCAGCATCCTCATCTGTGAGCAGGTACTGTCCGATGATCCGGCCGAATATGCCCATCACCTTTCTGACTACGGTCTGGATGATCCCCGCCTGATCGCAGAGATCGTCTATGCAGACGGACAGCGTATCACCCTGCGCATCGGCAATGTCGCTGCACACACCAGCGCATGGTATTACATGATGATAGACGGTGATGACCGCCTGTTTGCCTTCAGCCGCGGCATGACAGAAGCCCTGTCCATCAGCCGTGACTCCCTGCGGGATGTGACGCAGCCAACCATCCACAAAGCACGCATCGATCGGATCACCCTCAAGAGCAGCGACGGCGCTATTCATGCGCAGTGGACCCTTGAGGGCGCCATCACCAACAGCGACGCCCTCGACCGTTGGCACATCACGCACCCCTACGCCTACCCAGCCGACGCCACTGCCATCAGCAATCTGCTCAGCAACGCTGCCAACCTGCGGCTCGGCGCATACGTCGGCCCGGCCACAACAGAAAACCTCACTGCCTGCGGCTTTGATACGCCCCGGCTGACCATTGAACTGCATATGGCAGCCGGAACCATTGGCAACACGAACTTAGACGGTGCGCTGGTCACACAGGAATATCCTGAAAGCACGTGTACCTTCATCATCGGCGGCGAGCAGAGCGATATGATTGACTATGTGCTCCATGAGGACAGCATCTATCTGAGCAGCCATTTCACCATGGGCGTATTCATGGACATCGATCTGCGCGCCACGATGAGCCGTTATCCCCTGCTGACAGCGCTGGGGAACCTGGACTCCCTGACCATCACATCCGGCGACATGACCGACACCTATCAGATTATCCGCACCGAGCAGGTTGCAGAGAACAACGATCTGGTATACAATGCAGACGGCAGCATCGTCTATGACACAAGCTGCACGAAGAACGGCAATCCCTTCGATTATGCTGCCTTTGAAGCCGCTTACAGCCAGCTGATGATGGTGTCCGTTTCTGGTCTGCTGCCAGAGAACCATGCACTGACCGCCGACCCGCATACCATCTACACCTTCACCGACGTCAGCGGCGCGGTGCATACCGTCGCGCTTTCCGCTTTCGATGCAATGCACGATGCAGTCACCGTCGACGGCCACAGCGCCTTCTACCTCATCAAAGACGGATTCCGGCTTGATCTGAATTCTCCCTGACTTTCTGTAAAGAACCGGATGAACCGCTGCATACGAAAAGCCTCCGACCCTTCCAAGGGTCGGAGGCTTGTTATGTTGCTTAGCCATTGCGGGAGTAGTTAGGCGCTTCCTTGGTGATAGAAATGTCATGGGGATGGCTTTCCGCCAGACCAGCACCGGTGATCTTGATGAACTCCGCGTTCTTGCGCAGGTGATCAATGGTGGGCGCGCCGCAGTAACCCATGCCTGCACGCAGGCCGCCGATCATCTGATAGATGGTGTCAGCCAGAACGCCCTTGTAGGGCACGCGGCCTTCAACGCCTTCGGGAACGAGCTTCTTGGACTCAGCCTGGAAGTAACGATCCTTGGAGCCGGCTTCCATCGCAGCCATGGAGCCCATGCCGCGGTAGACCTTGAAGGAACGGCCCTGATAGATTTCCGTCGCTCCGGGCGCCTCGTCGGTACCGGCAAGCATGGAGCCCAGCATAACGCAGGAACCGCCGGCAGCCAGCGCCTTGACGATATCACCGGAGTACTTGATGCCGCCGTCCGCGATCACACGGATGCCATACTTGTCTGCTTCCTCCGCACAATCCGCAACCGCGGTCACCTGCGGCACGCCGATACCGGCCACCACGCGGGTGGTGCAGATGGAGCCCGGGCCAATGCCGACCTTCACGCAGTCAACGCCTGCGGAAATCAGGTCATGCGTCGCACCGGCAGTCGCCACGTTGCCGGCGAACAGCTGGATATCGGGATAACGCTTGCGAATCTGCTCAACCTGCTTGAGCACGCCCACAGAATGGCCATGCGCGGTATCAATGGAGATCACGTCAACCTTTGCGTCAACCAGCGCGTCGATACGGTCGTACACATCACCGGTCACGCCCACAGCCGCGCCGCACAGCAGACGGCCGTTGGAGTCCTTCGCAGAGTTGGGATACTTGGTGGATTTCTCGATGTCCTTGATGGTGATCAGACCGCGCAGGCCGCCGTTCTCGTCCACGATGGGCAGCTTCTCAATGCGGTGACGCGCCAGGATCATCTTTGCTTCCTCAAGGGAGGTTCCCACGGGCGCGGTGATCAGGTTCTCGCTGGTCATGAACTCGTGGATGGGACGGTTGTAGTCCGTCACAAAGCGCAGGTCGCGGTTGGTGAGGATGCCCACCAGCTTGCCGCCCTCGCAGATCGGCACGCCGGAGATCTTATAGCGGCCCATCAGGTTCTCCGCATCCTGAATCAGATGATTCGGGGACAGGAAGAAGGGGTCCGTAATCACGCCGTGCTCGGAGCGCTTGACCTTGTCAACCTGAGCAGCCTGATCAGCGATGCTCATGTTCTTGTGGATGATACCCAGGCCGCCTTCGCGGGCCATGGCGATGGCCATGCGAGCATCGGTCACGGTATCCATGGCAGCAGACATCAGGGGGATGTTCAGCTTAATGACCGGAGTCAGCTGGATCGACAGATCCACGTCCTTGGGCAGAACCTCGCTGCGAGCCGGAACCAGCAGCACATCGTCAAAAGTCAGACCTTCCCGCACAACCTTCTGAAGCATGAGCAAAATCCTCCTCACAAAGCATGTATGGTTTATGGTTAAAAGAGATTGTAACAAAATGCGAGCCGGTTGTCAATGGCATGCACGACTAAATTTCTCCCAAATCTGGTAAGTATACAAACAATTCGCCATTCCGGCCGCCTTTCCGGCCGCTTTTTCCATCAGTTTCATAAAAATCGTTGCCGACGGGCGAAATGTATGTTATACTGTGCATGTAGAAGATACATTGCGCGGCGTTTATGCCGCTGCTGATCGAAGGAGGGCTTTTATATGGCAACCAATTGCGTGATTACCATCGGCAGACAGTTTGGTTCGGGCGGACGTTATGTGGGCCGTCTGCTGGCTGAAAAGCTGGGGATCCCCTTCTATGATAAGGAGCTGCTGTCCGAGGCCGCAAAGCAGAGCGGCATCTGCGAGGAGATTTTTGAGGATCATGATGAAAAGCCGACCCGTTCGCTGCTTTTCAGCCTTGTGACGGGCATGCAGCATCACGTGGACACGGGCTCGTTCTATATGGACATGCCGCTGAACCACAAGATCTTCCTTGCCCAGTTCGACGCCATCCGCAAGCTGGCGGGTGAGGGCCCCTGCGTCATCGTAGGCCGCTGCGCCGATTATGTGCTGCGGGATGATCCCAATGCAGTGAGCGTGTTCGTCAAGGCAGATATGCCCAGCAAGATCGAACGCGCCGTGAAGTACTACGGCGTAGAGGAACACAAGGCCGAGGAGCGCATCCGCAAGGCCGATCGCCAGCGTGCTTCCTATTACAACTACTACGCCACTGCTACCTGGGGCGACGTCAACAACTACGACCTGTGTGTAGATACGGGCGTACTGGGTGTTGAAGGCGCGGCAGAGCTGATCGCAAAGTTCCTTGAGCTGCGCGAAGCGAAGAACGCAAAGTAAACCGAGGTAAGCCTGATGAAAAAAATCGCAGCCCTGCTGCTCGCCTTACTGATGATGACCGCCTGTGCGCTGGCAGAAATCGAATGGCCCGCTGCCGTCAACAACGGACAGCACAGCCTGCAGACCTTCGTCGATGCAGCCAACGCGGCGCTGACGAGCCTTGGCGAAAGCCAGATCGACATGATGTACGAGCTGTACAGCACCTTCGCCAGTCTCGGCATGGACGGAGCGGACGTGCCGGAGAATGTCGAGATGTACTTCGTGCTGTCGGAGGATGGGCTGTATTCCCTTCAGCTGCGCGTGACCAGCCCGGAGCGCTTCACGAAGATTGCCGCTGCCTGCCTTTATGCAGCGAGTCCTGCCGCAACCTCCATGGAGCAGGCAATGCAGGTCACCGGCAGCTATGCCGCCATCGCCAGCAGAGACGTATACACCTCCTTTGAGGAGGCCGTGGAGGAGCTGCAGGGTGCACAGCCCCGCGCATATTTTGCCTACTATCCCGATCAGTACAGCGACGGACGCAGCTGGCTGCAGATGACGCTCATCTTTGCCCGCCCCGGCAGTGAAGGCGCCGCCTTCATCGTTCCCACCACCCCCGCGCCGGAAGCAGCGGACAACATGTACGAGGGCTACTTCTCCAACGACAACTACACCCATCTGGAGGTGTTCCCCACCGCCACGCCAGAGCCGGATTCCGCAGCAATGGAACCCTGATATACATATTGCACATTTGCCCCGGCGGTCAGCCCTGCCGGGGTTTTCTATATAAGGAGGACATGATGCCCTATCAGTTTTCTGTAACTGACAACAAGCGTGTGCGCGTGATCGTTTCCACCGACGCAGCCTGCGAGGCAGACGATCCCTTTGCCATCGCTCATGCGCTTCTTTCTCCCAAGATGGACGTAAAAGCCATCATTGCAGAGCATTTCGCTCAGCCCGGCTCCATGGAAAAGAGCTGCGATGCAGCCCGGCAGGTGACATCCCTGATGCACTCCTCCGTGCCCGTGCTGCATGGACAGGTCTGGCCCCGCGTGGAGGGTGAAATATCTGAAGGTGCACATTATATCATCGCTGAGGCCCGCAAAGAGGATTCGCATCCGCTGTTCGTGCTGTGCATGGGCGCGATGACTACCATGGCCGCCGCACTGGCTGCTGCGCCGGATATCGCTGACCGGCTGACCGTCGTGACCATCGGCGGCCGCTCTTACGGAAAGGACGCATGGGCCTTCCGCGAGTTCAACTGGGGCAACGATCACAACGCCGTCAATCACATCCTCGGCGAAACCAGTGTACCCGTCTGGCAGATTCCCATCAGTGCCTATGGGATGATGCGGGTGGGGCTGGCAGAACTTCAGCACAAGGTCGCCCGCTGCGGCAAGATCGGCGCATATTTGCTGCGCCAGATGGACGAATACAACCAGACGCCTTCTGCCGGATGGACAGCAGGGGAAAGCTGGTCTTTGGGCGACAACCCTTCCGTAGGTGTGGTACTCCATCCCGGCTGCGGTGAAAACCGCATGCAGAACGCATGGCTCATCGACGCTGAAACCGCCTATGTCAAGGAGCTCCCTCATCGGCAGATTCTTGTATATCACACCATCGACAGCCGTTATGTTCTGGAGGACTTTTTCAGCAAACTATCCATCCGCTTTGGCTAACCCTCAACAAAGGGGCAAGGGGAAGCTCCTTGCAGGGTGCAGGGCATTCCGTGGTAATGATACTGCGAGGTTCTCCCGAGAGATGATTTCTCTTTTGTGTTTGTTGACAGTCGATGGATATCTCCTCAATTCCTTGAAAGAAGCGAAAAGAACCAGAAGGGCGGCAATGAAGGAAAACTGTATAAAAAAGTCCCTGCGCACTGGACGAATGCGATTCGCCGGTACGCAGGGACTACTCTTTATTCAGTTTCAGTCAATGATGATTCTGCTTGCGTCGATGTGCTTGCCCTGCGCTTTTGCCTTCACAGCGCCGTCCTTCACCTGCACGTCAATCACCGTCAGACCAGCATTCAGATCAATATCGGCAGACACGCCATCGTCGTCATAGAGCGTGATGGCGGTGCCCTTGTCCAGCCAGCCCAGCAGCATCAGGGAACTCGTGTCGATAGCTTCCACGTACTCGGCCGTCTTTGCCATCGGAATTACATGGCCCTTGCGGATGAACAGCGGGAATTCATTCATCTGCAGCGCTACCCAATGGTGGCCCTTCTTCATCGGCACAAGATCATAATCCTCAGAAGAGCGGAAGCGCACCAGCAGCATGTCCTCAGGCAGGTACACATGCCGTCCGCGGGCGTTTTGCTCATACACGGGCGCGATCATGCAGCCGTCGCCCAGCATCACCTGATCCTCGGTGCGGCAGGCCATGTCGTCGCCGGGGTAATCGAAAGCCAGCGGGCGGAACATCATGTCGCCCTTGACCGCAGCCTTCACCAGCTCGGAATACAGATAGGGGATCAGCGCGTAACGTACCGTCAGGGTATCGCGCATTGCTTCCCAGTTGCGGAAGCGGTAAATCTCCTGATCGCGGGTGCCGTTCGCAGCATGGTTACGCATCAGAGGCGTGAACACGCCCAGCTGCAGCCAGCGCTGGAGCAGATCCTCCGTGGTGTTGCAGCCAAACCCGCCCAGATCCGCGCCGCAGTACAGGAATCCGCACATGTTCAAGCTCGGCATCTGCTTCAGATTCAAAAGGATGTGGCTCCACCAGGCGTTGTTGTCGCCCTGCCACACTCCGCCATCGCGGTGCGCGCCGATAAAGGACGCCCGGCTGAACAGCAGATACCGCTTGTCAGGCGCATAAGCCTTCATGCCCTGCGCACTGGCTTTGGTCATCATTGCGCCGTACAGATTATGCACCTTATCATGGCGGACAGGCTTCCCATCAATAACATGATAGAAGCGCCTGTAATCCTCCATGGAGTTGGACATACCCGTAAAAGCGTCCTTCAGAGCAAAGTAACTGTTCACGCCGATGTTCGTGCCCCGCATGGCGTCCGCTTGCTGATAGGCCGCCTCCAGCCCTTCCTCAGAATAGAAGATAGCAGGCTCGTTCATGTCGTTCCATACGGCCTCAACGCCAGCTTCCATCATCGGGCGATACAGACCGCCAAACCAGCTGCGCACATCCTCGCGCAGGAAATCCGGGAATACTGCGCGGCCCGGCCATACTGCACCCACAAACACTTTGCCGTCTGCCTTTTTGACAAAGTAATCCTTCTCCATGCCTTCATCATAGCTGGGATCGCCGGCTTCTTCCTTGACGCCTGCATCGATGATGGGCACTACGCGGATATGATCGTCCTTCAGGTCGCTGATCATCCTCTTGAGGTTCGGGAAACGCTCACTGTTCCAGGTGAAGTCCTTATAATCCTCCATGTAGTCAATATCCATGGACATCATATCCAGCGGGATATGACGGCTGCGATGCCCGGCAACGACGGTGCGCAGATCATTTTCCGAGGAATAGCCCCAACGGCTCTGGATATAGCCCAGACCCCACTTGGGCGGGAGATAACTCCGGCCAATCAGATAGCGGAATTCCTTCACCGCTCCAATGAGTGACTCGCTTTCAATGTAATACACAGTCAGGCTGCCGTTCTCGCTGGTGATGACTGCTTCATCACCGCGGGTGTAGCCCAGATCAAAGGTCACTGCACCGGGATCGTCAAAGTACGCGCCAAACACGCCGCTCTTGCCGCTGAACAGCACCAGATTGTGACTGGCATACAGGCTGGACTTGTTCTCCGTGTGAGAAAAATCATCGCTGTTCCATGCGCGGTAAATATGTCCGCGTTTGTTGATGCCGCGGACGTTCTCGCCCAGACCAAAGACGAGGTCATCCTCCCCCATCACAACCTTGAAGGACACCCTGCCCTCCTCCTGTACAACGGCAAAGCGGGGCATGTCATCCGTACACACCGGCGGCTTGCTGACCACCGCACCAGTCTCGATGGGATGGCCGAAATCGTATCTGCGAATCATGCTGATCGAACCTGCCTTTTGCTGAATGATGGCGCATTGGAGCGCTTAAGAAACACATTCGCCGTCGACGTAAAGAATCCTTCCGGAAACGTTTCCGGAAGGAAATTTTCTTGCCTGCTCAATCACTGGGCCTGATACATACCGTTTCGGGCCATGTATTGGTAGATCATCTCGCCGTGCTGCTGCTCAGCGCCCTGAATCTGGTGCAGCACCTGACGCACCTGCGGATCACGGAACTCAAAGATGCTGACGTTGTATGCGCCCGAAACCTCTTTTTCCGTGCAGATAGCATCCTGACAGAGGAACTTGTCGTCCTCCATGGCCTGCTGGAGCGCTGCGCCGGTAGGCTGCTGCCAATGGCCGTTCTGCTTTTGGTGCGTCTGCTGATTCTGCTGGCCCTGCTGGCCCATCTGCGGCATCTGACCGTTCATCAGTGTGCTGACCGATTGCAGATGCTGCTGCTCGGTTTGCTGGATAGACTGGAAGATCTGCTTAAGCTCCGGGTCGTTGGCGCGCTGGGCATACTGGCCGTACTTTTCCACGCAGAGCTGCTCCTGCTGCTTCAGGTCCTTCAGGAGAGACGCTTCTTTTTGCGTCCATGTCATCATGTTCATCACCTCGGTGGGTAGAATGCCCCGTACTGCACTTTTCATGCACTCGATTTCCACCAGCGTTGACACAGGCATGGCTGCAGTGATATCATGATAAACTGTATGAATCCATGGCCGTTCCTGTAATGATCCTGCAAGCCAAAGGAGGCGCAGCCGCATGCGCATCAGCAGCATCCTGTCCACCGGAGACGTTCGCCTGTCCTGCGAGGTATTCCCGCCCAAGAAGTTTGACGGCATTGCACAGGCCACCGCCGTCACCCGCGAAATTGCCGCATTGAAGCCTGCCTTTATGTCCGTCACCTACGGCGCGGCAGGCTCTACCCCCGGCCATACCCTTGCCCTTGCCAAGGCTGTTGCCGACGCGGGCGTGACGCCGCTGTGCCACCTGACCTGCGTGCAGTCCACCAGGGAGCACGTGCAACATGTGCTTGCCGATATGAAGGCTGCAGGCATGGAGAACGTCCTCGCCCTTCGCGGTGATCTGCCCAAAGAAGGCGAACCCTGCCGGGATTTCACCTACGCCGCAGAGCTGATCGATTTTATCCACACACAAGGCGACTTCTGCGTTGGCGCAGCCTGTTACCCCGAGGGGCATCCCGAAAGCGGCGGCCGCATGAAGGATATCGAGTACCTCAAGCGCAAGGTCGACGCCGGCGTGGATTTTCTTACCACGCAGATGTTCTTCGACAACGGTATCCTGTACAATTTCCTGTACCGCGCGCTGCGGGCCGGCATCAACATACCCGTCTGCGCAGGCATCATGCCCATCTGCAATGCGAAGCAGGTGGAGAGCGCCGTGCGGCTGTCAGGCAGCATCATGCCGCCGCGCTTCGCCGCCATCGCCGACCGCTTTGCCCACGACCCCGATGCCATGACGCAAGCTGGTATTGCTTACGCGACAGAGCAGATCATCGATCTGGTCGCCAACGGCATCACCAACATTCATCTGTACACCATGAACAAACCCTGGATCACCAGGAAAATTGTCGAAAACCTCTCCAGCATCATCAAAATGGGATAATGAAAAGGCGCACCGGCTGTAAATGCTGGTGCGCCTTGATGATGTCCCGATCGGCACAGCATCACTCCAAGGGCAGGCGGAGCACCCCGCTCATCAGAGGACTTCGCCGTTCTCAATTGCGGTGATCATATCCACACGGCGCTGATGCCGACCTCCCTCAAATTCAGCGGTCAGCCAGTGCGTTGCAATCATCTTTGCCAGATCGATGCCCACCACGCGCGCGCCCATGGTCAGGATCTGGGAATTATTGTGACGCTTGCTCAGTTCAGCACTGTACACATCAGAACAGGTGCAGACGCGGATACCCTTGACCTTGCTTGCCGCAATGCCAATGCCGATGCCCGTGCCGCAGATGAGGATGCCGCGGTCGCATTCGCCGTCCGCCACAGCCTTGGCAGCCCTATAGCCATAGATGGGATAGTCGCAGGAAACAGGCTCGTTGGTACCGAAATCCTTCCACTCCAGACCCATGGAGTCCAGCAGCTTCATGATCTCCTTTTTCATTTCAATACCGGTATGATCCGACGCCAGTGCAATCATCTTGATTCAATCCTCCCCGAAGGTTTCTTTCAGCATAAATAATACGCGAAATCTTTGCATTCTCCTGCCGATGAGGCGTATTTATGCCGCAAAACCCTTGACGTACTATGTTACAATATAATCGTAGAAGTATGTCTTTTTACATCAAGGAGGCTCCCCATGCCTGATCAATGCTGTTCGCTGTGCCGCATCGCGCTGGATAAGGTTTCTGTCACCCGCGGCGGCCAGATTCTTTTGCAGGATGTATCCATGCATATTCACTGCGGCCAGCTGACCGTGCTCATCGGTCAGAACGGCGCAGGCAAGACGACGCTCATCCGCGCGCTGCTGGGCGAGCTGCCCCACGGCGGCGCGATCCGCCATGTGGATGGCGAAAACCGCGAGGTTCCCCGCCTGCGCACAGGTTATGTCCCCCAGCATCTGCAGTTTGACAAGGAGATGCCCGTGACAGTGGAGGATTTCCTCGCCGCCGCTTTCTCCCGCAGACCCGTCTGGACCGGTGTGAGCCGCAGGACGCGGCAGATGGTGCTGGACGCGCTCCGTACAGTCGAGTGCGAATCACTGGCCAAACGTCCGCTAGGCCGCTGCTCCGGCGGCGAGCTGCAGCGTGTGCTGCTGGCGCTGGCTCTCCATCCTGCGCCTGATCTGCTGGTGCTGGACGAGCCCGTCTCCGGCGTGGATCAGAACGGCCTGAAAATGTTCCTCGATACCGTCGCACGGCTCAAGGAGCAGCATCACATGGCCATTCTGCTGGTCAGTCATGACCTGAGCCTTGTGCGTCAGTATGCTGATCACGTGGCTCTGCTGGACAAGACCATCCTTGTGCAGGGTACGCCGGATGCGGTGTATGCCTCGCCTGAATTCCAACGGGTGTTCGCTGTAGGCGCCCGCAACCTGACCTCCACCCGTCATCACGGCGCAGACCGCTGGACGCCCCGCGTAAGCCCCGACATCAACGAGCAGGAGGCGAATGAATAATGCAGACCATCTATACCATCATCGATATTCTCCTGCCCATTGAGGCCATGCAGTTCACCTTCATGAAAAACGCACTGCTGGCAATTCTGCTGCTCACGCCCCTGCTGGGCCTGCTGGGCACCATGGCCGTTAACCAGCAGATGGCCTTCTTCTCTGACGCACTGGGCCACAGCGCCCTGACCGGCATCGGCCTTGGCATCATTCTTGGCGTGTCCAGCGATCTGTTGGCCATGCTGGTGTTCGGCGTAGTGTGGGCCATCCTCATCTGCCGCATCAAGCAGACTGGCGCCGCCTCCACTGATACAGTCATCAGCGTGTTCTCCTCCACCTCCATCGCTGCCGGATTGCTGATTCTCTCCCGGGGCGGCGGCTTTGCAAAGTATTCCACGCTGCTGGTGGGCGATGTACTGGCCGTAACAGCCAGCGACCTGCTGTATCTGCTGGTTGCCCTGATTGTGGGTGTGCTTCTTTGGGCTGCGATGTACAACAACCTGCTTCTGTCCGGCGTCAACCCTTCGCTGGCCCGTACACGCGGCATCCGCGTACAGCTGACGGAGTGCGTGTTTGTTGTGCTGGTGGCGGTGGCCGTGATGCTGGCCATCCGCTGGGTGGGCGTGATGCTGATCAACGCACTGCTGATCCTCCCTGCTGCTGCAGGACGCAATCTTGCCCGCTCAAGCCGCCAGCATGCCGCATGGAGCGTAGGAATCGCCGTCCTGTGCGGCGTGGCTGGCCTCATCAGCGCTTACGCATGGGATACCTCTGCTGGCGCAGCCATCGTGCTGTACGCCGCAGCCTGCTATTTCATTTCTCTGGGTCTACGCCGTTTTGTGCGCTAAGCCCTGCCATCAGTCTGTTCATGTCCTGACATCCCCTCGTACCGCCGCTGCCAATCCTGAAAGGAGAGCTGTTATGCCGCATCTGTCCGGTCGCAGAAGACGCTCCATCTTCGCGCGATTGCTGCTGCCCATGCTGCTGGTCGCTGCCGCTGAAATGGCGGTTCTGTTTCTGACGCTCTCCATGGGCGGCGCCTTCTCGACCCTGCAAAACAACGCGCTGGACGCACTGGATGAGCGTACGCTGAACAAGCAGCAGCCCTTCCAGCAGGAGATGCGCACCGGCTGGGGTAATCTGGACGGCGCAGCGTCTGCATTTGCCAGGGCTATCGAGACACAATTGGCACTGCGTAACGCCTCCATCAGCGATATGTGCACCGATACAGCATTGAACGCCTCTGTGCTGGAGGCAGTTGCCCCCGATCTGCTGTCCCGTTTTGCGAATTTGGAAGCAACAGGCATGTTTCTGATCCTTCAGGGGCAGGGCGCAAGCGACCAGAAGGACAGCTTTGCCGGCATTCACCTGCGCGATTACGAGCCCGGCACGGACACTGCCGGTCATCGCGATGTGCTGCTGCTGCGCGGTGGGCCGACGCTCTCCCAGCAGCTTGGTATTTCACTTGATCCCCTTTGGCAGTCTGTCTTTACCTTCGATAAAAACCTGAATTGCGACTACTTCTTCAAGCCCTGCCGCGATACACTGAAGGGCGGCGGCAGTCAGCCTCAGGACTATGGCAGCTGGCAGGGGCCCCTCCGGATGCTTCAGGAGGATTCCCACAGCGTCATCACCTACTCCGTCCCTATGCTTTCCAGCACCGGTGAAGCGCTGGGCGTGTTGGGCGTGGAGCTGTCCCAGTCCTATCTGAGCAGCCTGCTGGACATGGGCGAGTTTGCCCGAACTGTACCAGGCTGCTATGTCCTTGGTGTGCTGGAGGACGATACCCATGTTCGCGTTGCCGTCACCAGCGGACAGATGTTTAAGCAGCATTTCCGGCAGGAGCAGTCGGAAATGGTCATCACAGAATGGCTGGATGACGACAGCGTTTCCTTCATGGGCCCGCGCAGCGGCCAGCGCGTCTACGGCACGCTGCTGGACATGGAGCTCTACCCGGCTTCCGCGCTGCACTCCGGCGACCGCTGGGTGCTGATCGGTCTGCAGAGCGAGGAATCCCTGCTCCGCTTTTCCCACCGTTTCACGACGCTGATGATCGTGGGCGGCGTGGGCGCGCTGCTGGTGTGCGTGTTCGTCGCCATCCTGACAAGCCGCAGCATCACCCGGCCCATCTCCCGCATGGTGCATCAGGTGCGCACGCTGAGCGAGCACAGCACGCTGCATCTTGATCCCACAGGCATGGTTGAGATCGACGAGCTGGGCGATTCCATCAGGCGCCTCTCCCGCGATGTGTATGAATCCGCCTCCAAGCTGTCCACAATCCTGGAGCTGACGGGCATGTCTGTCGGCGTATTCGAGGTCAAGCTGGATTCCGAGACCGCCTACTGCTCCAGCGGCTTCTTCCAGCTGATGGAATGCGAGGAGGAGGAGCACGATGGCGATATCATTCCCAAGACGCGCCTGTACCAGATCATGCGCGAGAAGCTGACCGATCAGGTTGAGCCTGATGTATGGCGCCTGCATAGCCGCAGCGGACGCGACCGTTTCATCCGGCGTACCCAGCTTCAGCACCATTATGACCTGCTGGGCGCTGTCATGGACGTCACCGCCGAAATTGAAAACCGCCGCCGCATTGAGCATGAACGCGATTACGACATTCTGACCAGTCTCCTCAATCGCCGCGCCTTCACCCGCACAGCGGAGGAGCTGCTCTCCCGGGACAAGTCTGTCATCGGTGTCGCTGCGATGATCATGATGGATCTGGACAACCTCAAGTTCGTCAACGACACCTACGGTCACGATACGGGCGATAACTACATCCAGTCCTTCGGCAAGGCCTTGTCTGCGTTTGACGAGCTCTGCACATGCATCCGCGGCCGTCGCTCCGGCGATGAATTCTATATCCTCATCTACGGCTTCGACAGTCAGGAAAGCTGCGTCAGAACCATCACAACTGCATGGCAGCGCATCATGCAGCAGGGCATTCAGCTGCCCGACGGCCAGTTCTACCGCTTCCGCTGCTCCGGCGGCGTATCCTGGTATCCCTCGGATGCACAGAGCGTTGCCACGCTGGTTCATTATGCCGACTTCGCGATGTATACGGTCAAGCAGGGCTCCAAGGGCGTGCTGGAGTATTTCAATCGCAGTGTATATACCGAGGACGCCTACCTGATCAATGCCCGCGAAGCCCTCAATCATCTGATTGACAGCCAGCTGATCCACTTCGTCTTCCAGCCGATTGTCAATGCACGCACCGGCAGCATCTTCGGCTATGAGCTGCTGATGCGTCCGGATGTGCCGGAGCTGCGCAATCCCCTGGCGGTCATCCGCCTTGCCAAGGCGCAGGGATTGCTGCACCACATCGAACGCCTGACCTGGTATGGTGCGCTGGAAGCAGCAAGATCCATGCGTCAGCGCGGTCTGCTCGCCCCTGACGCCCGGATTTTCCTTAACTCTATCGCCAATCAGGTGCTTGATCCCGACGAGGAAGATTTCGTCCGCCAGCACTATGGCGATCTGCTGCCCAACGTCGTGCTGGAAGTTACCGAGGGCGAGGATAACAACATCGCCTATACCCGCCGCAAGCTATCCTTCACCCGCAGCTGCGGCGGACGCATTGCCATTGACGACTACGGTACCGGCTATAATTCCGAAATGGCCCTGATGCTCATCGATGCGGATGTTGTGAAGGTCGATATCTCCTTTGTCCGCAACGTGGACAGCGACCCCGACAAGCAGCAGCTGGTGCGCAACCTGATCTCCTATGCCCGCCGCAAGAACATCATGGTGCTTGGCGAGGGCGTGGAAACCCGCAGCGAAATGGAAACGCTGATTGCCTTCGGCATGGATTTCATGCAGGGCTATTATCTCGGCCGGCCCCTGGACACACCCGCCGACGTTACCGAAGAGGTGCGGCGCGAAATTCAGCAGGCCGCACAGAAATACGCCGAACAGAACTGACAAGACCTGAACGGAGGTATCATGCCATGGATCGAATCCTGATCCTGATGTCTGCCACAGAATATGCCGACGCACAACCTGCGCTGCAGTCTGCACGGGAAAACGCCGCCGCGCCCGATATGCTCAGCTGGGGCCTCTGCCTGTCCGTCGAGCCCGATGACGACGCTCTGGCGGACATGTCCCGTCTGGGCCTGATCCAATTCCTCTGCCCCGGCGAGGATTTGTGGGCTGCCATGCCGTCGCTCTGGCAGGGCGAGGGCTATGTGCTGCTGGCGCACCCGTCCATGCGCTTCACCAAGGCATGGGATCGCGAGCTGCTCAAGGAACTCCGTGCATGCCCCCGCGGTCAGGTGCTCAAGAATGTGCTTACGGGTTACCTGCCCGTCCGTGAGGATCCGCTGGGGGCCGTCTGCCCTGTCGGCGCAGACGCCTTTGACGCCGAGGGAACGCTCTCCTTCCGTCACGGAACGCCCCTGCGCTTCGCTGCCAAGCCCGAGCGCGGCCCCTTCCTGCATCCCGACTTCTGCTTTGCCCCTGCAGGCTTCTTCCGGGCAATGGCCAATACCGACGACGAGCCCCTCTTTATGCGCGCCTTCCGGGATGAATGGGATCTGTATACGCTGCACAAGCCGCTGATCACACTCGTGTGGGATCTGCCTGTCCCCGACTGCAGTATCCCCGCCGGGCACGACCTGCAGGAGGCCTTCGCGGACGTATACGGCGTGTCCTTCGCCGGCCGGACGCTGTCGCCGCAGTCCCGGCGCGGCATGCTCAGCGAGGAGCTGGACATCCGCCTGCGTGTCCCCGCACCTGTGAAGCTGCGCGAAAAGCTGCGCAAATGGAAGCAGGATCTTCAGCAGAAGCAGGGCACGCTGCCCAATCCCCTGTGCGTAACGCTGTACACCAGCTTTATGGATGAGGAAGCGCTGCGTTGGCTCAAACAGCTTGCCGGACTGAAGAACCTGCCGCTGCTGGCCTATGCCGAGCCGCTGCTGCTGCGCCAAATCGCCGAGTTTCTGCCCAATGTCTGCGAGTTCAAGACTCGTTACGCCATGGAGCTTCCCATTGATGCGCCGGAACTCATTCTGCCCCTGTCCAAGGCCGCTATCCTTGGCAAGGCCCGCGATCGTCACCTGACCCACAGCCACTATATCTGGCTGGATGCGGACTGCGTTCAGTATCCCGTCTATCCCGGCACAGTGTTTGACTGGAGCGCCCTGTGCACGGATCGCATCGTGATGTCGATGGTCAACGGCGTGCCGGATACAACGATGTTTGCCGTGCCGGAGAACATGGTGCTCAACCTCGCCCGGGATCTTGAGGCACGCTGCCTGGCCATCGTCGGTCAGCGCGGCACACTCCCGACGGAAACGGAACTGTGGGAGATGCTCATCCGCGAAAATCCCGACTGGTTCCAGCTGGTTGCCATGCCCGTCCGTAATCAGCTCTTCACGCTGCTCAACGAGACGCAGCCCTGATGCTGCGTAAAACAGGAAAGAAGGTGCTCCCCATGTACATCGCTGACACGCATTCCGATACCCTCTTCAGTCTCGGCGTCTCCCGCGCGACCTTTGCAGAAACCGATATTACCCCTGCCCGCCTGCGCGAAGGCGGCGTAACGCTGCAGACTCTCGCCCTTTGGAGCGGCCCCAAGGGTCCCGGCGGTGATTTTGAAGCCATTGCCGAGGCAGAATACGCTGCTGCTGCACACTTCAGCCAGGCTGGTATCAGGCAGGTGGACGATCCCTCCGAGGCGAAGGACGGCGAAAACTGCTTCATGCTGTCTCTGGAGGGCTGTGAGGTGTTCCAAAAGGGCCTCTATGCCGTGGGTGAATGGCGCGAGCGCGGCATCCGCATGGGCGCACTGGTGTGGAACAACGTCAATACGCTGGGCACCCCTGCCAAGATCAACGCCACCGACGGTCTGACCGATTACGGAATTCAGGTGGCGCGGGAAATGCAGCGTCTGGGAATCGCAGTCGACGTAAGCCATCTGAACGAAGCGGGCTTCTGGGATCTGTTCAGCAAGGGTCACAAGCCTCCGATGGCAAGCCACTCCTGCTGCCGCACCCTGTGCGATCACTTCCGCAACCTGACTGACGATCAGATCCGCGCCATGATTCAGTATGGCGGCTTCATCGGCGTCAACTTCTATCCGGCGTTCCTTTCGTCCGACAAAAAGGCCGACGCTGTGACAATTGCGCAGCATATCGATCACATCTGCCAGCTTGGCGGCGTGGACGTCGTCGGCTTCGGCAGCGATTTCGACGGCATTGAGATAAAGCCCGAGGACGTGGTACATCCGGGCCAGATGAACAATCTGCTGGACGCTCTGCGCACCTATGGCTACAACGAAGACGCGCTGCGCAAGGTCGCCGGTCAGAATCTGGTTGATTATTACGCACGCATCCGCTGACAGGCACAAAAGGAGGGCTGCCCTGTGCAATCGCCGCTCATTGACATGTTTCTGGACACGATGGACATCCTTGATAAGGGATACTATGACATTGATGGTCGCCGCGTTCCGCTGAAGCTCAGCAAGGCTCAGATGCTGCACGCCAGCGTCCTTCTGCCGGACGAGGTTGCGGCGCTCGGCCGTAAAGCAGACTATCCTGCGCGGCATGTGCCCTCTCCCTGTCGCTTCACCTGCGTCAACATGGATTCCTATTCCCTTGCCCGCAAGCGTCAGCAGGAATGCGGCGCGTTTCTGGCAGAGGAGGAAGTATCCAAGGTGCTTGTCCTGAACCTCGCCAATCCGGTCAATCCCGGCGGCGGCGTGCGCAAGGGCTCCCGTGCACAGGAGGAGGATCTGTGCCGGAAGAGCTCCCTCCTGCTTTCCCTGGAGAGCAGCGAGGGCAGCGCATACTACCTCTACAACCGCGCGCTGAACACCTACATGGGCTCTGACGCGATCATTCTGACCCCGGATGTGGAGATCATCAAGGATGAAAACGGCGCGCTGCTGCCCGACAGCGTGGTTGTTTCCGTCATGACCTGTGCTGCGCCTATGATCACCTACGGCAAAGAAGGCATGTCGGACGAGGAATATGAGGCAATGGTCTATCAGCGGATCGTCGGCATGCTGAGGTTCGCAGCCAGCCGCGGATATCGTCATCTGGTGCTGGGGGCATTTGGCTGCGGCGCCTTTGCAAACGACGCCCGTGTTGTCTCCGCGCTGTTCCGCAAAGCCTTTGACGAGCTTGACTGCGGCGGCCTGCACACGGACGATCTGTTCCGGCAGGTTGACTTTGCCGTGCTCAGCAGATCGGCTGACCAGTATAACTACAAGTGCTTCCATCACTGCTTCTGCGAGGGCTGATCCATCAATATTTCTCCTGATCCTGACCATACTATGGTCAGGACAGCGTGTCGAAAAAGTGGCTGTGGCCACTTTTTCGAGAAGGGGAGGAGATTCCGCTTCTGCGGAAGCGGGCATTTTTCACTGTCAGCCAAGGCTGACGACCGTGAAAAATGTAAGGTATGGTTTCGGCTTCAGCCGAAACCGCCCCGCCCGCGCGGCAAAGCCCCGCGATACGATTACAGTCAGAGGGCCTGTGGGCCCTCCGACACCTCCCATGGGGCTTTTTTTGACATTCTGTCCTGACCATACTATGGTCAGGATTTTTGCTTGCAGGAGGTTCATCATGATCCACGCTGAGTCGCTCACCAAAGCCTATCCCATGGGCAGCCGCACGCTCATGGCGCTGGATGCCGTTACCTTCCACATCGCGCCAGGGGAATATGCAGCCATCGTCGGGCCCAGCGGATCAGGGAAATCCACGCTGATGCACCTGCTGGGCTGCCTGGACTCCCCCACCTCAGGCAGTTATCGCCTGCATGGGCGTGATGTATCATCGCTTTCCTCCGATGCGCTGGCAAAGGTTCGCGGCGAGGAAATCGGCATTGACTTTCAAGGCTTCCAGCTCATTCCGCGCTTGACAGCCCTTGAAAACGTCGCGCTGCCGATGGTGCTGTGCGGCACGCCGCCCGCGGAACGTCTTGCCCGCGCAGAAGCGCTGCTGCAGCGCGTAGGTCTCGGCAATCGGCTGCAGCATAAGCCTGCACAGCTTTCCGGCGGTCAGCAGCAGCGGGTTGCCATTGCCCGTGCACTGGCCCGTGATCCCGCCGTTCTGCTGGCAGACGAGCCCACCGGCAGCCTTGATCCACGGGCAACAAAGGATGTGCTGACCCTGCTGGATGAGCTGCATCATGAAGGCCGAACCGTACTGCTGATCACCCACGATATGGAAGTCGCGTGCCGTGCTGATCGTCAGCTGGAAATCGCCGAAGGGAAACTGATCCGTGACAGCAAAAGTTGAGCGTTCAAACAAAATTTACACAAATATGTGACGATTCGATTGCGCTCCTGCTTGATTTTTTTCACATTTCATCGTAGAATATGATATATGGTTACATCAGCCGGCGCTGATCGATGAAGGAGTGTCACAGATGGGCAAGCACATTCTGCTGGTAGACGACGAACCCTTGATGCTCAAGGGCCTGAAATACACCCTTGAACAGGAAGGATATGAAACGGAGCTGGCCATGGATGGCGAGGAGGCTCTGGAGAAATTCCTCGCGCGGCCCTTTGATCTGGTACTGCTGGACGTGATGCTGCCCAAGCTCGACGGTCTGAGTGTCTGCCAGCGCATCCGTGAGCACTCCAATGTGCCGATCATCATGCTCACCGCCAAGGGCGAGGACATGGACAAGATTCTCGGCCTTGAATACGGCGCGGATGACTACATGACCAAGCCCTTCAACATCCTGGAGGTGCGGGCGCGCATCCGCTCCGTGCTGCGCAGGGTGAATGCATCCCAGCCCATGGAGGATAAGAAGGTCATCCGTGTACGGGACATGGAGGTGAACCTGGTCAAGCGCACGGTAACGCTGGGCGGCAAGGACGTGAAGCTGACAGCCAAGGAGTTCGATCTGCTGCAGCTGTTCATCACCAACCGCGGCCGCCCCTTCTCCCGTCAGGAGATGCTGGAAACCGTGTGGAAATACGATTATACCGGCGACGCCCGAACCGTGGACGTACACATCCGTCGCCTGCGGGAAAAGGTGGAGCGCAACACAAATCAGCCGGAATTCATCCTGACCAAATGGAAGGTGGGTTACTATTTCACCGACAAGGATTAAGCGGCCCCTGCTGTCGAGCATCCGCTGGAAAATTCTCCTGACGTTCCTGATCATCATCGGGGCTTCCTTTGCCATGATGGCCGCCCTGCTGACCGGACTCGTCAGCAATACGCTCTATGCGCAGCGCACCCGACAGGACAGTCTCTCTACAGAGAAGCTGGCCGCGTCGGCTGCGCCTTTTTTTGCCGCCGCTCAGACAGAGGCGCTCCATGAAGCTCTCACCACGGCTGCAAGCGAGCTTGGCGGACGACTGCTGGTGATCGATCTGGACGGCAAGGTACAGATGGACACCTTCTCGCTGCTGGACGGCAAGCGCCTGGCCGTCCCCGAGGTTGTGGAGGTACTGACAACCGACGCCTCCCATGCTTACGGGATTCATCCGGTGCGCGGCGTTCTTTCAGACAATGCATCCGATGCGGAAGACTACGCAGCCCTGTGCGCCGCCCGCATGACCAGCAGCGGGCAGACCATCGGCGCACTGCTGCTGTCTGCACCTGTGACGGAGCTGCACAATGCTATCGTTACGGTGGAGCGTCAGCTGCTGACGGTGTTTGTGGCGGTCGCGGCAGCCGCGCTGATCGCCGCGCTGGTGTTCGCCGTGACGATCACGCGTCCCGTCAAGGCGCTCACCTCCACCATCCGTCGCATGGGCAGGGGCGATCTGTCTGCCCGTGTAAAGGTACGGGCATCGGGCGAAATGAAAGAGCTGGCAGACAGCTACAACGCCATGGCGGAGAAGATCGAGAACTTCGACCGCAGCCGCAGCCAATTCGTTTCCAATGCATCCCACGAGCTGAAAACACCGCTGGCCACCATGAAAATTCTGCTGGAGAACCTTCTCTATGACCCCGATATGCCGTCTGAACTACGCACGGAATTCATGCAGGACATGAACCACGAGATCGATCGCCTGACCGGCATCATCACCGACCTGCTGACCCTGACGCAGATCGACAGCCATGATGCTGAGCTGCATGCACAGGAGGTCGATCTGTCCGCCCTGACGGAGGAAACGCTGCATACGCTGCGCCCCGCCGCCGACAAGCATGGGCAGAGGCTGTTCGTCCAGCTCGCGCCGGATGTACGCATCGTCGGCGATCCCTCCAAGCTCACGCAGATTATCTACAACCTGGCGGACAATGCCCTCAAGTACACGCCCGAGGGCGGCGAAATCCACATCACGCTATCCGCACAGGGGGCAGACGCTGTGCTGACCGTTTCCGACAATGGCATCGGCATCCCTGAGGAGGATCAGGCCCATATTTTCGACCGCTTCTACCGGGTGGACAAGGCGCGTTCCCGCGCAACGGGCGGAACGGGTCTCGGACTCTCCATCGTCCGGCAGATGGTGCAGCTGCACGGCGGAGCGATCACTGTCGATTCCGTACCGGAAAAGGGTTCTTCCTTCACCGTTACACTTCCGCTGCAAAAGGGGGTGCACTGATGCCAAGACTGCTGATCCTGCTGCTTGCAGCGTGCCTCGTGCTGTCCGGGTGCAGCGCCTATAACCCGCTCGCGCCCATGGTTTCCGACTCCTCTGAGGTCGGCGCTGCCATCCCTGCACCCCGGCCCGATGTGGACATCAGCACCCGCGAAGCTGCCACGCTATGGTTCCGGTTCGGTACAGAACCTTATCTTGCGCCGGAAAGCCGTGAGATCGAATTGTCTCCGACCGAGCCCTATGAGCTGTCGCTCCTGCGTGCGCTTATAAGCGGGCCCTCCGCCAGCGCAGCCGAACTTTCCGGCCTGTATCCGCCGGGTACGCAGGTTATTTCGACCTACCGTCAGGATCGGCTGCTCTTTGTCACCCTCTCCCGGCAGATCATGAACAATTATGCCGATGAGACGGACAACTGGGCCGCTCAGCCTGACCGGGCAGAAGAAGCCCGACTCCGGCGTACGCTGGCCATGCAGGCTATCGCCGCTACCGTGACCGAGAACTGCCCCGTGGACAAAATCGTCATTCTTGTGGAGCAGGGCTCACAGGTCACCGACAGCATGCGGCTGCGGCAGCAGTACTACCGTACCACATCCGATGACGCGGCCCTTGCCGAACCGCTCATCCGTGATGAAGCACTGCTGTTGACCCAGCAGACCACACTGGACGTGATCCTGCGCACATGGTCTGAACGGGACTGGCTTCAGCTCTACCGCTACATCGCCCGTCGGGACTCCGAAACCGGTCAGGAACGCCCTGAATACGAGGCCTTCGCAGCCCTGATGGATGACCTCCCCCATCTGACAGACTATGCCTTTGCAGGCGGCCATGTCACGCAGGACGGCATACAGGCAACCTTCACCCTTGACGCCACGCTGATGCTCGACGGGAACGAAGCAGCACTGGAAGACAGCATCATCCACCTGACGCGGGAGCGTGGCCTATGGCGCATCGGCGTCTCGCAGCTGACATGCAGGAAGGAGGCCGCGCCATGAACAGCCGTCGCATCCTGTGTCTATTCCTCAGCACGCTGCTGCTGACCGGCTGCGTGCACACCCCCGTCGCGCAGCCATCCGCTACGCTTCCCCCTGCCCGTCAGCCTTACGAGGCTCCGATCGGCGATGTGGGGCTGAATCATCAGAGCATCGCAGCGCTGTATCTTCCATCACTGGACGGTCAGCAGCTGCTCACCTTCTATGAGCCGCTGACACTTTCCCATCGTCAGCATCCGGCAGAAACCATCCTGCGTGCGCTGCTGGCCCATCCCGGCAACAGCCGGGTACGTTCTCTGGGCGGAGAAGTGACGCTGGCGCTGTCCGGCTCCAACCCTGTGGAGGTTTCAGGCGGAGTGTGCACGGTGAATCTTGCGCCCTCCGTTCTGCAGCTGTCCACGCAGGACCTCTACACCGTCTGTCTGGCCATTTCAGCAACACTGAGCGAAACGGACGGCATCCGCTATGTAAACCTGCTGGTAGCCGGTTTACCGGTGTCAATGGACGTCACGGGCTATCTGCCGCTGGGCTCCGTATCCGCCCAGACCTGTATGGAGTTGCCCGTGCTGTGGGAGCAGCTGATTGCCCGGCGCACGCCTGTGGGCGAAAATCCTGCTGCCATGCCCCTGACAGCCACAGCAACGCTCTATTTTCCGCTGACAGACGGCACAGGCATCGTTCCCGAAATCCGCCGACTGTCCTTTGCCGGTCAGCACCCGCAGCAGCTGGTGCTGGGCCTGCTGGACGCATTGGCCGCCGGCGCAGACGAGCTGACGAATGTGGCAGCCATGCCGGACCTCCCTTCTATGATGCTCTCATCTCCCGAGGTCACCGAGCTGGACAGCGGCGGCAAACGCGTAACGCTGCATTTTGTTGGCGACGTCCGCAGCCGCATCGCCGCAGCGGGCATTGACCCGGCCTGCTGCTTTGCCGCCATGGTCAATACGCTCACGACCTTCGTGCCGGCTCTGCAGCAGGTATGCATCCGTGTGGGCGACGGCGCGCTGACCAGCCTGCACAACGCTGCCCGCGGCTCACTCCTGTTTCCCGGCGGCCTTCACACCCGTCAGGATTATGCCGGATACCTGATGGCCCAATCCACGCTCTATCATCTGGAATCCGGTGCGCTTCACGCCCATACCGTAGCCCTGCCCTACCGCAGCGTCAACGATCCCCGTGCGCTGCTGCTGACCCTGGCCGCCGCACCTGCCGGTCATGAGGTGCTTCCCGCCGGGTTGACCGACGCAGACCTCCTTGGCCTGTCCGTCGACGGCGATACACTGCTGATCAACCTGTCCGCGCGGTATGCAGAGATCATCCGTCAGTCAGGAATGGATCAGCAGCTGATGGCCTATGCCATAGTGGGCAGCATGTGCGACAACCTGCACGTGAACCGCATACGCTTCTACTTTGCAGGCGAGACCCTGGAGCATCTCGGCTCCGATTTGGTCTGGAGCGGCGAATTTCTGCATAATCCGGGCATGCTTAATCGATCCTATCCAGGAGGTACATCATGAAGCTATCGACTCTCTGCGACTGGCTCAGTCGGCCCCGGCGCTGGCTGATGCTGCTGGCTGCATGCCTGCTGCTGGCGCTGCTGGCCGCTGTGCTGCCTGCGACGCTGTGGCTGCTGCTCGCTGCTCCGGCGCTGCTCGCTGCCGCACTGTATGCTGTGTGGAAGATGTACCGTTTCGGCTCCTTCGGCACGGTGTACATGCGGCCTCCGCGTCCAGCCGATGCACTGGCCGAAACCGTACTGGTGGATGCTGACCTTGTGGACGAGGGAACCCGCGTGCTGGCGGCTGCTCAGCCCATTAACGCACAAGCCGACCTGTCCCTGCGGATGGGCTCCGGCGCACTGCTGCTGGGTGCAGCTATGACCCTGCTGTCTGACGAGCTGCCCGGAGCCGACGCATCTGCTGTCCGCGCTGCCGTCACCCGGCTGAACATCCGGCCAGATCGCATGAAAGCCCACAACCCTATCCTGCACCGGGAACAGACAGAGGAATACACCGCCGTCACCGTGCAGGACGGCCCCGGCGAACGCACCTACTATCTCGCCCAGCCCGCCGATCTTGCATCGCTCTGTACCGCCATCTGGGAGGATTCCGTTCGCCCCATGACTGCCGATGACCGCAGGCGCATTCAGGATGCTGCCGCCTACATCGCGCAAAGCGGCTGCCGCGTGATTGCCTATGCCACTGCGGAGGGGGACGAGCGTCCGACCTTTCTGGGACTCTGCGGCTTCGGCGAGCATATCCGCGTGGAGGCAGCAAGCGAACTGGCAGCTCTTAAGTCAATGGGGCTGACGGTCATGCTGCGCGAGCCCGAGGATTCCGCCATTGATATGCCAGCTCTGCGCAGAGCACTTGATGTACAGGATATGCATGCCCGGGCCGATCTGTACCTGTCCACCGGAAGAAGCGCAGCCTACCCCGCAGCGCTGACCATCCGTGCCTTGCCGGAGCATCCTCTGGGAGAACCCATCCAGCGCATGCGCGAGCAATTCCGTCGGGCAGAAAACACGCTGACCTCCTTCACCCGATTGCTGGCGCTGGCACTGATGTGGTGCATCCTTGCAGGCAACGCCTTTTCTGCTGTGGCAGTAACGGCAATGCTGCTATGCGGCGCATGGTTCTTCGGTGTCCCGGAGAAGCTTGCTCCCTTACACAGGGGGACGGCAGCCGTCACGCTGGCAGGCTGCCTGCTCCTGCGGCTGTTTCTGAGCGCTGCTGTACCGAATGCTGCGCTGCCGGCAGGAACGCTGCTCTGCCTGCTGCTGAGCTGTGCGCTCTGCGGGAAGCTCCACATCTGGGATCAGCCTCCGCAGCGGCGGCAATGGATCCCCATGGCAGCGGCGGCAGCTGCACTGCTGCTGGCACATGGGCTCCTTTTCGGCCTTCCGCTGCTTCCGGCCTTCCTTGTCCTCCTGTGCAGCGCAATCCTTGTGCTTGTTTGTGCACTGATCGAAAAATAGTCAGCATTGTTCACTGATTTCGTGCAAATATTCATAGCTTGTTCATGATCGTGACAAAAACATCGTATATAATATACTTACAGCTGAAGAGCAAAGGCTGTATCACCCAATCGATCCATCCAAGGAGGTACTTATTGATGAGCACTCGCATTCGCCGCATGGTGGGCTGTCTTGCGCTGGCGCTTGCCTGCGTCATGATCGGCTCTGCCATGACCCTCTCCCTTGATTTCACCGCCGCAGCGGAAGAGAACGCTGCCAATGTGCAGACGGTTATCCATACCAGCCCCTTCACTGCCGCCATCGCTGCCGTGCGTGACAGCGTGGTTGGCGTGAGCAATTACCAGAAGGTCACCTATGGCAATTACGGCAATGGCTATGGCAGCTTCTACTTCGGCTTTGGCTATGGCTACGGCTATGGCAACGGCCGTAATGATCAGGAGCCTGAAACCCGCGAGGAGCTGGCTTCGACCGGCTCGGGCGTGGTCATCGGCGAGGGCTTCGTGCTGACGAATTATCATGTGGTTGAGGATGCATCCTCCCTGAAGGTCACCGTAACGGACGAATCCGGCGAGACCTCCGAGTATGCCGCCTCCCTCGTCGCCTATGATGAGAATCTCGATGCCGCCATCATCTACGCCCCCGACTGCACGCTGCCCGCCGTTTCCCTGGGCGACAGCGACAAGCTGATGGTCGGCGACTGGGCCATCTGCATCGGCAATCCTCTTGGCTTCACCAAAACGACCACTGCGGGCATCGTTTCCGCGCTGAACCGTGCCGTGGAATCTGAAACCTACGATAAGTACGGCCGCCGCGAAACCATCTCCAACGCCATGATTCAGGTCGACGCAGCCATCAACTCCGGCAACTCCGGCGGCGGCATGTTTTCCGTAACCGGCGAGCTGATGGGCATCCCGACCCTGAAGTACTCCGGCAGCTATTATTCCGGCTCCACGGTGGAGGGCATTGGCATGTGCATCCCGATCAATGCCGTCAAGCCTCTGATTGACGACGTGCTCTCCGGCCGGATTACCGCCGTAGCACCCGAAACCACCAAGTCCGACAACAGCAACACCGCCAATTCCGACATGATCGGCCGTCCCCGTCTGGGCGTGACCATCGCTGATGTGAACACCAGCACCCGTGCCGCCATGCAGGGGCAGATTCCCGACGGCGTGTTCATCACAGAGGTTGAGGCAGGCTCCCCCGCTGAAATCGGCGGCATGCAGGCTGGCGACATCATCGTCGATGTGGACGGCACGGTCATCACCTCCACCAGCCAGCTGCAGAGCGTCATCAGCGGACACAAGGCCGGCGACACCCTGCAGATCAAGGTTTACCGCGCCCCCGGCATCCTGAATATCTCCGGCAACGACAATGCTCCCGACGGAGAATATGTCGATCTGGAGGTTACCCTTGCCGTCATCGACGGCGTCAAGCAGTAACGCGCTGCGCAACCGGCATATCAACCAGTCAGGAGCTCCAGCCGGGCTTTCAGTCATGAAAGCCCGGTTTTTCATGTTTACACGGCGTTATACCTGTGATATAATCATGCTGGTTATTTATGCTCATGCGTGATCCTCCATTGACATATATACATGCTGATGAAAGCAGGTAACAACCATGTTGAAACGCCTGATCACCCTGCTGCTGGCACTGTGCCTGACCTGCACTGCCGCCGCGCAGGAAAATGCCGCCGCACCGGAGCCGCTGCGCGTGGCCGTGCTGGATTATCCCCGATACAGCGCCCTCGATGACAACGGAAAGCCCGTCGGACTGGCCATGGACTATCTTGCCGCGCTGGCACAGTACAGCGGCTGGACCTACGAGTATGTTCCCCTGACGCTGGATGAAGCCCGCGAGCAGCTGCTGGACGGTCGGATTGACCTGATCCCCGGCCGCAGCAGCAGCTTCTCCTCCGAGGCGCTGTACGGCGCAAAATCGATGGGCTCTGCCGTATGCGTGCTGGTTTGCCGCAGCGACGATGACCGTTATGCATTCCAGGACTACGAGGCCTTCCATGGAATGCGTGTAGGCATGCTCGCCGGCTCGGACTACGCGCATGAGCTGGAACGCATGGAGACAGCTATCGGCTATCAGCTTGAAACTGTACTCTACCCCACGCATGACGAATGCATGGACGCGCTCACAGACGGCAGTGTCGACGCGCTGCTGATGCTCAACATCCGCCGTGACGAAACAACCAAGGACATTGCCCGCTTCGGCTCGACGGACCTGTACATGGCCGTCACGCCGACCCGCCCCGACCTGCTGGAGGTGCTGAATCAGGCACAGGAGCAGATGTACGCCAACGATCCCTTCTGCATGCTGACATGGTGGGAAAAGCATTACAGCGATACCCTCGTTTCGCTGAATCTGACCCGTGCAGAGCTGAATTATCTCAGCAACCTGGAATCCCTGAAGGTCGGCGTGCTGAACGCTATGCCCGTCTACGCCTATACTGATCAGGACGGATCGCCTGCGGGTATCTCCATTGACATGCTGGGGTATATCTCTGATCGCACCGGCGTAGTCTTCGACATCCAGCCGGTCAGCAGCGTCTGTGAGCTTACAGACGGCCTGCAAAGCGGAGCTTACGATATCATCGTGCCGCTGCAGACAAACGCGGACGTTTCTGTTCCTGATAGTATCCGCACGCTGCCGCTGCTCACCGCAAACCTGAGCATGACGGGCCTTGCAAGCGCCAACATCAAGGGTATCACGGGCATGAGCGTCGCGCTTGAGAGCGATTCGCCGCTGCTGATGCAGATCGCACAGTCCTCGCTGGATGCCTGCAGCCTGAACGCCTGTCCCTCTCTTGAGGAGGCGCTGCAGGCCGTGCTGGACGGCAGCGTATCTGCAGCCCTCGCAACAGAGCTGTCCCTGCAAAAGCTGCTGGAACGTCCGCGCTACAACGACTTGACGGTATATCCCTTTTATAGCGAAGAGTTCTCCATCAGTATCGGCCTGCGCAGCGATGCCGATCCGCTGCTCATATCCGCGCTTGAGAAGACCGTTGCGACGCTCACGGAAACAGAGCAGGATGATTCCATCATCCGTCATACGGTCCGTACGCCTTATCAGCTGACCTTCTCCGACGTGTTCTATGCATTCCGTCAGCCGCTGAGCATCGTGCTGGTACTGGGCGCGGCCATTGTAACGCTGCTCATCAGCATCTACATCAGCACGCGCATCCATCGCCAGCGCATGGCCGCCAGCCGCGCAGCCCTTGATCGCGAGATGCAGCAGCGTCAGCATCTGGAGCAGCAGCGGGAAACCGACAACCGTCACCGCGAAGAGCTGCGCTTTCTCGCCACCCATGACACGCTGACAAAGCTGTATAACTTCAATGGCTTCGAGATTGCCACGCGCCGTCTGCTGGATACCTACCCCAACCGGATGTTCAAGATCGTCCGTGTGGATATCAACCGCTTCAAAATTTACAACGACCTTTTTGGCGAGGAAGCCGGGCAACGGATTCTGAAGGGAATTGCCGACAGGATCAAGCAGCTTGCAACGCCCCTGGTCACCTATGGCCGCCTGTTCAACGACCATTTCGTCATGTGCATGCCGGTCGAGGTGGACGTGGACGCGCTAAGCGATGAGCAAACGCTGTGGCTGCGGGAGCAGACAAATGGATACGACCTGACGCCCTGCTTCGGTGTATACGATATTACCGACCGGGATCAGTCCATCACCATCATGTGTGACCGTGCCATGGCCGCTATGCTGACCGTCAAGCACCTGTATCCGCCACGCGTCGGTCATTACACACAGGAGCTTCGCCAGACCCTGCTGGATGAGCAGTGGGTCACAGCAAACATGCGTCCGGCGCTGCTGCGAGGCGAATTCGTTCCCTACTTCCAGCCCCAGTACCACCTGTACACCGGGCAGATTACCGGCGCAGAGGTGTTGGTACGCTGGCTCAGCGAGGAGAAGGGCTCCATCTCCCCCGGTCAGTTCGTCCCGATCTTCGAAAAGAACGGCTTTATCACCGAGATGGATCTGTACATCTGGGAGGTCAGCTGCAAATGGCTGCGGCACTGGCTGGACGGGGGTAACCCGCCCATCGCCCTGTCCATCAACGCCTCGCGGCTGGATGTGCGCGACCTTGACCTGCCCACGCTGCTGCCTGAGCTTGTGGCCCGCTACGGCCTGCCGCCTGCCCTGATCCGTCTGGAGATCACAGAGAGCGCCTACATGCAGGATCCCGATCAGCTGATCCGCACCATGCGCGCCCTGCAGGAGGCTGGCTTCACCATCGAAATGGACGACTTCGGCTCCGGTTATTCATCCTTGAACCTCCTCAAGGACGTGCCTGTGGATGTGCTGAAGCTGGACATGCGTTTCCTCTCCTCCGGCGACGAATTTGGTCGCAGCGCCTCGATTATCCGATCGGTGGTCAACATGAGCAAGTGGCTGAACCTGTCCGTCATCGCCGAGGGCGTGGAGACCGTACAGCAGAGCGACTTCCTCAAATCCGTCGGCTGCACCCATGCGCAGGGCTACCGCTATTCCAAGCCTGTGGACGCCGCCGCCTTCGAGGCGCTGCTGCACGCAGGGAACATCAGCGTCTCTGATGAACGCCGGACCAACACGGTCACCGTTCAGCCCGATCGTACCATCATGACTGCTGCCCGTCAGCTGATCCTGCTGGTGGATGATAAGGAGGTACGCCGCAACCGGCTGCGGGAGATTCTGGGTGATCGCTATGATTACATCGAAGCAGACTCCGGCGAAATGGCGCTTTCACTCCTACAGACAGGCCTCGCGCCGGATTGCATGCTGCTGGACACAGATATGCCCGGCATGAGCGGCTTCGAGCTGCTGCACGTCCTGCGCAACAAGCCCGAAACGGGCGAAATGCTGGTGCTGATGCTCCTGCCCATCGGAAGCGATGAAAGCGTCACCCGTCGTGCGCTGGACTGCGGCGCAAACGACTTCATCTATACGCCCTTCTTCCCCGAGCTGATCCGGCACAGAGTGCATAACCAGCTGCTGCTGCAGACCGCCATGCGTCAGGCACAAACCGACGGCTTGACCGGACTGCTCAACCGCACCACCTTCCGCCATCTGGTTGAAGCCGCGCTGGAAACCAGCGAGGGCAGCCCAGCGCAGGGGGTGTTCATGACCCTTGATCTGGATAGCTTCAAGAACCTCAACGACCTCTACGGCCATCCCTTCGGCGACAAGGTGCTGACCGCCTTTGCTGATGTACTGACCAGTGTATGCGGCGACCGGGCGCTCATCGGGCGTCTTGGCGGCGACGAGTTCGGCGTGCTTGTACCGAATCTGTCCTCCCGGGCAGAGATGCGCCATATCGCCGAGCAGATTCTTGAGCAGGCAGGCCGCATCGTCATTGATGATCACGGCGAACTGGTATCCTGTTCTCTGGGTGCATCCATCTATCCTGCTGACTTTGTCCGCCGCACAGATCTGTATGCCGCTGCGGATCAGGCGCTGTACGCCGCTAAACAGCAGGGCAGCGGCCACATGATGTTCTACGATGAGCTTCTCAAATGACGCAGCGCCCTGACCGGGTTATATCATCCGGTCAGGGCGCTCAACGTGTCGAAAAAGTGGCTGCGCCACTTTTTCGAGAAGGAGAAGAGGTTCCGCTTCTGCGGAAACGGGCATTTTTCACTGTCAGCCAAGGCTGACGGCCGTGACAAATGTAAGGAATGGTTTCGGCTGATGCCGAAACCGCCCCGCCCGCGCGGCAAAGCCCCGCGATACGATTACAGTCAGAGGGCCTGCGGGCCCTCCGACACCTCCCGTGAAGCTTTTT
>JAFTWV010000038.1 GCA_017465155.1 Clostridia bacterium | reverse complement strand
GACCCATTGGAGATTCGAACTCCAGACACCTTGATTAAAAGTCAAGTGCTCTGCCAACTGAGCTAATGGGTCATACAGCTGGGGTGGCAGGGCTCGAACCTGCGAATGCGGGAGTCAAAGTCCCGTGCCTTACCACTTGGCTACACCCCATCGCAGGTAGCCCGCCGCATGACGCAGCAGACCAAGAGAAGAAAAAGAGGGAGAATAGTGGGGCTCGAACCCACGACATCCAGAGCCACAATCTGGCGCTCTACCACTGAACTATATCCTCCACACGATTGGCGCACCTGGAGGGGCTCGAACCCCCGACCCACGGCTTAGAAGGCCGTTGCTCTATCCAACTGAGCTACAGGCGCAGGCCGTGACCAGGCAGCCCCGAAAGGCATAGGCCTGTCAACATTCGCTCAAAAGAACTCGTGCTGACAGGTATAGATTATAGCACGATGCCAGCAGTTTGTCAACACTTTTTTGAAAAAAAAACCGCAATCTTCCCTCACCAAACCGGTGGAGACCAGCGCACAAGTTCCCCTGCTGCCAGCGATTTCTGCACATCAATCAGCCGCTGATTCCTGCTTCCGCAGAACTGCAGCTCCAGTGATCTCTGCGCCAGAATGAACGGCCCGTCCACCAGCACATCAATTGCTGAAAGCAGCGCCATACGTGCCGGGTCATTCTCTGCATGCAGCGCCTCCCATGTATATCCGGTATAGCACCAGACGTTCAGATGAGCGGCCTTCGCAGCCTTTGCAAGAATCAAACAAGCCTCCGGCTGGCAGAAGGGCTCGCCGCCTGAGAGTGTCAGACCATCCAGCAGCGGATTCCTGGCCATCGGGCGGATCAGCTCCTGCATGTCTGCGATCCGCCCGCCTTCAAAATCATGAGAGGCCGGATTGTGGCACCCCGGACAGTGGTGCGGACAGCCCTGCGTAAACACCACATAGCGCATGCCCGGGCCATCAACAATACTGTCCTCCACCGTTCCATAAATCCGAATATCCATACCGGCCTCTCCTTACCATGCTTATTCGTAGGAAACCGCTTTGCCGCTCGTGCCGTCATTGGGGAACACGATGATCAGCGTCCGGCCGCGCTGCAGCTCGATTTCATTGCCATCAGGCCCGTAATAGACCGTCCGGGAGGTCATGCTGTCACGCTTCCAATAGCCGGAAATATGCTTGCCGCACATGAAAAAATCAGCGTTGCCCTCTGCAGGCGCTCCATCCTCGCCGATGACATACACCACAGGCTCCAGCTTGTTGTTGTGATTATACTCAACCGTCGTGAACTGAACAATCACATTCGCAAAGGCAATCGCTCCCTCCAGGGAATCGCGATCGGCATACCAAACCGACTTGTCCTTGCCAACGTTGCGGATATACCCCTGCCAGTCCTTGCGGTAGACCAGACGGGAACCATAATTGGATGCGCTCTCACCCCAATTGATGTACACATAGGTCGCCTTGTCCCCCTCTGGCTTCTCGTCGGTGAAGCGGAAGGCATGATTAGGCGCCGTATGCGTGTCGGGTACCAGCTCGCTCATGGCGGCCACATTTGCATCCATATTGTAGGGAGACTTGAGACGCTTACGCGCAGTATAGTACTGCTTCCAAGCCGTACCGCCGGATGTACCGCTGAACAGCACGCCCTTGTCCGTCGCTCCCAGCGCCCGGAACTCTGCCTTGACATTCGACCCGCTTGCCTCCTGCTGCCCGTAGAAGAGGAATCCACCATCCCACTCCTCGCGCAGCCAGACATGACCCACTCGTGCCGACCGAACATAGCCCACCGAATCAGGAATCAAATCGGAGAACACCGCAGTCATGCGGGTAGATTCATTGCGGGTCAACGGCATCTCATAGATCACATCTGCGTAGGAAATGCCCCAGGGCGCACGCTCGCCCACGCCGCCGCCGTCATTGCCAATCTGCACCAGCATGGGGAGATAACGTCCCGTCACAGCCAGACCGGCAAAGCCATCCGGCGCCACAAGAGACCCCAGCTTCCGGCCTGTTGTCGGACTGACGCCGTTCTCCACTTCGTTATCACCCGTCACGATGGGCTCAATCTGCCGGTCCGCAAGGGGATCAATGATTGTCTCCGCCATTGCGGACGTGGTCAGCATCAGAACTGCCATCAGAAGCGCCAGCAGCTTTCGCATAACTTTCTCCTCCGGTCATTAGGGTTTTCATACATTATAACACCCGGCTCCGTTTGCTGTCAACGAAGCCGGGCAGATTGTTGCAAGGTTGCATTTCTGCGGGAAGCGCCTGGTCAACGGGGTTTGATGGTCGTTACACCATCGTCGCAGCGGAAGTAAACCACATCCGGCTCAAGCACAACACCGTCCTTGGCAAACATCTCGTCAATGGTCAGGAGGATGTAGCCCTCCTCCTTAAGCCACTCAGCCATGGTCTTTGCTGTGGTGGGCGTAAGATCCTTAATATCATGCATCAGAACGATGTCACCGTCGGTGAACTGCTTCTTGACGTTCTTCATGATCGTGGCTGTGGAGCGGCCGCGCCAGTCATATGTATCCACGGACCACTGGATGAGCGGCATGCCGGCCTTGGCGTCGATCATATCCGGGTACAGGCCGTACGGCACACGGTTGTAGCGCGCGGTAATGCCAATGACAGGATACAGCACCGCATCAATCTTTCCCTTGATGGCGCGGATGTTTTTCACCGACATTTTCGATACATTGCCATGCGTATAATTATGGGATGCAACTGCATGCCCCTCGTCGTGCTCACGCTGAATCAGATCCGCAAAGCCGCTCACACGATTGCCAAGCGCAAAGAAGGTCGCGCGTGCGCCAACCTCCAGAAGATTGTTAAGCACCTTGGTAGTATTGGTTCGGTCCGGGCCATCGTCGAAGGTGAGCGCTACGGTCTTGTAGTACGTGAGGTTATCCGTCTCTGTCTGCGCCTTTTCCGTCATATAAGGGCGGATATCAGGGTAGTACAGAGGTACCTCAATCAACGTATGCCGTCCAGGATACACGCTGCCTGCCGCAATGTGCAGCACCAGCGACATGCCATGAAACGTGAAATCCAAATTACGCAGGCCCTCGTCAGTCAGATAAGCCGACAGCGTGTCTTCGTCCGGCGTTTCGTCCGGGAAATAGGCTGTCACGGTATCCAAAACTGCCTGACGCAGTACCGCCCAACCTTCGCTGTCTTCCGCGAAAACGTCCGTCAGCAGGATACGCTCGCCGGTAGTCATGTCATAGGTACGGCTGGTGAACTCCTGTCCGATGAGCTCACGATGGTAGGTCGTACGCGCCTGCACCATGAAGCTCATCCATGTCAAGCCCGTTCGGCTGTATCGCACCTCCACCTCCAGACGGCTGTTCTTATTGGTCTTGTTGCCAGCCTTCTGAAGGTCCGGGCCAAGGCGGTCGACATACTCCTGCGTCAGACTGGCCAGCTCTGCATCCACGCTGTCCAGCGCCGTATCCAGCGTCCACAGACGGATGACGCTCTTGTTCTTCTGCGTCGTATCCTCATGGGTCACCTTCACACGATGGCAGTCCTGCAGTGTTTCAGCAAACGCCATCGCAGGCGTAAGCAGCATCAGGCACAGCATCAGTGATAGCAGTCGTTTCATCATCGTGCGTTCTCCTTACAAAACAAGGCTGCAGCACGCGGCCGCAGCTCTGTTTGTCCTTTTACTTCTCAGTTACACCATCTGTGCAGCGCCAGTAGGGCGTATTGGGCTGAAGCACCACACCGTCCTTGGCAAACAGCTCATCCACCGTCAGGAAGATGAAGCCCTTGTTCTGCAGCCGCTCCACGAAGATGTTGATTGCTTCAATGGAGTTCTGCTTCATATCATGCATGAGGATGATGCCGCCGTCATCCGTACCGGCAACAATATTGCCGGCCGTTTGTGTAGGCTGAGGGCCATTATCGCCAAGCCAGTCGGAGGCTTCCACCGTCCACTGGATCAGCGGCCAGCCCATCTCCGCCTCGGCCATTCCGCGCCAGTGTCCACCAGGGGCACGGGCGTAGCGCACCGGGATGCCAATCGCCTCCACATGCGCGTTATACACCTTCGGAGGCATCTTCTGCAGGGTAGACTTCGCAGTCACATTGGCATACACATGCTGCCAGTTATGCGTCGCGATGGAATGCCCCTCATCATGCTCACGCTGCACGAGGAAGGTCTGCTGTTTGATGCGTTCGCCCACCAGGAAGAAGGTCGCACGTTCGCCCCGGCTCATCAGCACCTGCAGAATCTTGTCAGTAATCCAGCCGTTGGGACCGTCGTCGATGGTGAGCGCCACAGTGTAGTAGTAGGACAAGTTGTCCGTTTCCTCCTGAGCCTTCTCAGTCATATAGGGCCGGATATCAGGGTAGAACAGGGTGACCTCAATCAACTGGTTCTTCTTGGGATAGAACTGCTTCGCATCCAGATGCAGTACCAGCGACATGCCGTGCAGCGTAAAATCCATCTGCTCCAGCGCCTCCCGGGTCGTGACGCGTTCAAGCGCTTCCGCCGTGGCAGTCGAGCCGGGATAGTACGCATTCACCGTATCGCGTACAGCCGATGCCATGATCGTCCATGCCTCGCTATCCGCAGGAAACACGTCCGCAAGCATGATGCGCTCACCGGTGGTCATGTCATAGGTGCGGGTGGTGAATTCCAGCGCCGTGTTTTGCTGATGATAGAGCGTCCGCGCCTGCACCATGAAGCTCATCCACGTCAGTCCCGTCCGGCTTGGCCGGATGGAAACCGTCAGGCGGCTGTTCTCATTGCTGGTGCTGCCGGGCTTTTGCAGCTTCGGCGCAAGCTTGTTGATATAGTCCTTGGTCAGCCCGTTCAGCTCCTCATCCACGGAGTCCAGCACCGTGTCGATCGTCCAGCGGACGGCCTTCGCGCCATTTTGCTGCTGCTGTTCGGTCTGCTTGAGCGTCACCTTATGGCAATCCTGCAGGGGCAGTCCCTGAGCCGCCTGAGCACCCGCACAGGGCAAGAGCAGCGCCAGACAAATCAGCATCGCTAACAGACGTTTCATCTTCGCTCACCTTTTCTGCTGTATTGATTATTCCGCGTCAGCCAGTCCGTCAAGGCCATGCTCTACCGTCAGCGCGACATACTTGTCGAACACCGTCTGGATCACGTCCTCTTCCTCGGCAACAACAAAGGACAGGTTTCCATCCTCCGTCTTTTCCACGCGGGTCACGAGGATCTGCTCCTCGCCCTCCGGTGTGTCCTCCATCTCCAGCAGCACAGCGTATTCCTCCCCTGCATAGGGAATCATTGCGCCATACCGGAAGTGGAACACCGTACCGTCAGGAGCGGTCAGCTCCACCAGGGGCTCGCCGGAATCCGTCATACGGGGGTCACTCATCGTCCTCAGCCTCTTCCATCAGGGCAACGAACTTGTCAAACACAGTCTGCTGCAGCGCTTCGTCGTCAATCTGGACATAGCTTTCCGCGCCGTCCTCCTCAGTGACGATCTGCATCAGGAACACCTCGCACTCCTCATTCTCATCGCCGTTGGCATCAGCAAGCGCAATGTACAGCTCGCCCTCATGCTCAATGGTCGCCAGATGCATAAACTGCACTGCATCGCCAGTCTCGTCGTCGATCAGCTCAATGATGTTCTCGTTCATTTCCATTTTTGTTTCCTCCTGTTGCGGTTCGGTCTTCTGTGCTGCAATTCGCTGCGTATCCAGCCACTGCTGAAGGATAACAGCCGCAGCCACCTTGTCCACATTGTGCTTGCGCTCGGCACGGTGCATATTGCCCTCAATGAGCGCATTGGTGGCGGTGACTGTCGTCAACCGCTCATCCTGATAATACACTGTTAGCCCAGCTTTTTCAAGCTGTTGGCAGAAATTCTTTACTTTTTCCGATTGAAATCCTGCGGTACCGTCCATATTGAGCGGCCAGCCCGCCAGAACCTCCGTCGTTTCATACTGCTCGCAGATGCTGACGACCTTCTTTACATCCGGTCCCCAACCAACGCGGTAGATCGTATCAATGGGAGAAGCAATCAGCCGCGTCTCATCCGATGCAGCCACGCCGATCCGCGCATCGCCGATATCCAGACAGATGATTCTTTCGTTCATGGGTATGCTCCTTCTTTCCGTTTACACCTTGAACTGGTCCGCACCTTTGCCCACCACGGCAATGCAGGGAGCACAGCTCAGCACGTCCTTCGCGGCTGCCATGACCTTCTCCATCGTCACTGCTTCAATGCTGGCGATGGTTTCTTCATGCGTCGTCGGACGCCCCCGGAGCAGCGTTGATCGGCCCAGCCCCTGCATACGCGCACCCGGGCTCTCCAGACCCATCAGGTAACCGGAACGCAGCTGTGTCACGCTGTCGCGGAATTCCTTTTCCGTGATGCCGTCTCGGAGGAACCGATCCAGCTCGCCCCGGATTTCGGCCAGTACCCGCTCAGCATTCTTGGGATTCACCCCCGCGTACACGCCGAAGGTACCAACGCCCTTATAGGTATTGGGATAAGAATACACCGAGTACGCCAGACCCAGATCCTCCCGGATCCGCTGGAATAGCCTTGATGACATCGCGCCGCCCAGCACATTGTTCATGACGGCAAGCGGGTATACACCCTCGCTGCCGTATGCCATACCGGGATAGCCGAGACAAATGTGCATCTGCTCCGTGTCTTTCTCACGCAGGCTGATTTTACCAGTCTGCACCTGCCACACGGGCAGCATAACAGGCGACACGTCATTGCTCCAGCTGCCGAAATACTCCGTCACCAGCGCCAGCACCCTGTCCGGATCGTAATTGCCGGCAAGGGCCACAACCGTCTCTCTGGGACCGTAGTGCTTCTGACGGAACGCCAGCAGATCCTGCCTGCTGTAAGCCTCCACCTGATTGGCCGGACCCAGAATCGGCTGTCCGGGCGACTGTTCGCCGAACTGCGCCAGCGACAGCATATCATGCACCAAATCCTCGGGCGAATCTTCGTCCATGGCAATTTCTTCGAGGATTACGCCGCGCTCCTTTTCCAGCTCTGTTTCGTCCATCGTGGCGTTCATGACCAGATCTGCCAGAATATCCACCGCAAGAGGCAGATCCTCATCAATGACCTTGGCGTAGAAGCAGGTGCAATCCCGGCCAGTGAAAGCATTCAACTGGCCGCCGACAGCATCCATTTCCTCAGCAATCTGCCGGGCTGTGCGCTTTATGGTGCCCTTGAACACCATATGCTCCAGAAAATGGCTCAGGCCGTTTTCCTCGGGCAGCTCCATCATGGAGCCAACGTGCATCCATGCGCCGATGGATACCGAGCGCAGATACGGCAGGCGCTCGCCCACCACACGCAAACCATTGGGAAGAAGCCATTCGTCATGCATACGATCATTCGCTCCCAAGCTGTTTTTCATCATGGTTTCCATGGGCTTCCTTTCTTATGCAAACGATCGGGATTATTACGAAAAAGCCGCAAAAGCCCGTATTGTGGACTTTTGCGGCTATGTGTTGCATTGTTGAACGAGTGCCGCGCACCATCATCCCACGCCGCAGCGTTCCAAAGTCTCGCCGGGGCTTCAGGCAACTCCAGCGCGGCTCACCCTCTGCGAGCCATGCTCATGCGGGACGCCTGTTGCGTCCGGTGAATCACGCAACTCTGCCCCACTCTCACGCGGTAGTACTCCATCAAAGCAGCCTACTCAATCGCGAGCCGGGTGCAGGGTTCAACCCTGCCGACGGGGAGGACGGTTGCCGCGGAAGCCCTCGGAACGACGGGGCTCCTCGGAGCGGGCAGTGTACTCAATATCATTGCGGATCAGGTTGATGCGGCCCTGAGCGTCGATCTCATTGACCTTGACCTCAATCTCGTCGCCGATATTCACCACGTCTTCGACCTTCTCCACGCGCTTGTTATCCAGCTTGGAGATGTGGATCATGCCATCCTTACCGGGCAGCAGCTCCACAAAGGCACCGAAGTTCATGATGCGCACGACCTTACCGGTGTACACCTCGCCAACCTCGATTTCCTTGGCGATGCCTTCGATGATCTTGCGGGCCTTGGCAGCAGCCTCCGCATCGGGAGTGGAGATGAACACGCGGCCGTCGTCCTCGATATCGATCTTCACGCCAGTCTCGGCAATGATCTTGTTGATCATCTTGCCGCCGGGTCCGATCACCTCGCGGATCTTCTCGGGGTTGATGGTGAAGCGGACAATCTTGGGCGCCCACTTGGACAGCTCCGCACGGGGCTCGCCCAGGCAATCCAGCATCTTGCCCAGGATGAACAGACGGCCCTGCAGTGCCTGCGCCAGCGCGGTCTGCAGAATATCGCGGTCGATGCCGGCAATCTTGATGTCCATCTGGATGGCGGTGATACCGTTCATGGAGCCAGCCACCTTGAAGTCCATATCGCCCAGGAAGTCTTCCAGACCCTGAATATCAGTCAGCACGACGACCTTGCCGGACTCGGTGTCCTTGATCAGGCCCATGGCGACGCCCGCAACAGGCGCATGGATCGGCACGCCAGCATCCATCAGGGACAGGGTGGAGCCGCACACGGAGGCCATGGAGGAAGAACCGTTGGAGGACAGGATCTCGCTCACCAGACGCAGCGCATAGGGGAACTCCTCCTCAGAGGGGATGACAGGCAGCAGCGCACGCTCCGCCAGAGCACCGTGGCCGATCTCGCGGCGGCCGGGGCTCTTCAGACGGCCAGCCTCGCCGGTGGCGTAGGGCGGCATATTGTAGTGATGAATATAGCGCTTGAAGTCCTCGTTGCTCAGGCCGTCGAGGATCTGGCCCTCGCTGGTGGAGCCCAGCGTGGTGACAGTCAGCGCCTGAGTCTGGCCACGGGTGAACACGGCAGAGCCATGCGTACGGGGCAGCACACCGACTTCGCACCAGATGGGACGGATATCGGTCACACCACGGCCGTCAGGACGCACGCCCTCTTCGATGATCTTCTTGCGCATGATCTCCTTGTTCAGGTAGTACAGCGCATCGCCGATCTCGCTCTCACGGCCCTCGAACTGAGCACCCAGTGCCTCGAGGGTCTCGGCCTTCACCTGCGCCTCGCGCTCCTGACGCTCCTCACGCACAGTGGTATCGAAGACCCACTTGCACTTGTCATAAGCGAACTCACGCACCGCAGCCTTCACGTCGTCGCCAGTCACGACCAGCGCAACCTGCGCCTTTTCCTTGCCGATCTCAGCGATAATTTCATCCTGGAAGGCAATGATCTTCTTGATCCACTCATGGCCGAACATAATCGCGTCCAGCATGACCTTCTCGGAGACTTCCTGAGCACCGGCTTCCACCATCAGCACCGCATCACGGGTACCGGAAACGGTCAGATGCATCTTGGACTTGGCCATCTGTTCCTCGGAGGGGCAGCAGACGAACTCGCCGTCCACCAGACCCACCACAACAGAGCCGGTGGGGCCGCCCCACGGAATCTCGGACACTGCCAGTGCAATGGAGGAACCGATCATCGCGGGAATCTCCGGGGGGATATTCTTGTCAACAGACAGGATGGTCGCGACCACCTGCACATCGTTGCGCATGCCCTTGGGGAACAGAGGGCGCAGGGGACGGTCGATCAGGCGGCAGGTCAGGGTCGCCTTCTCAGTGGGACGGCCCTCACGCTTGATGAAGCCGCCGGGGATCTTGCCCACAGAGTATTGCTTCTCCTCCACATCAACGGCCAGAGGGAAGAAGTCCACGCCGGGACGGGCGGTGTGGGACATGGGGGCATTCACCATCACGACGGTGTCGCCCGGATGCACCCACACAGAACCGGCAGCCTGTTCACAGTACTTGCCGAATTCCAGGGTCAGCGGAAGGCCCGCCAGATCCATTGTATACTTTCTGGATTCCATTTTTTCGCACTCCTTACTTCTACATCACAGAGAGGACGCCACGCCCTCCCCTCTTCAGCCAAGGAGATGCTATCATATGAAAACCCCGTTTCTCGTTCCTGCTGGGATTTTCAAGGGATAACATCCCCCCGGACATGTTCACTGCATTGAGACCGCCTGCATAGCAGAGCCGCCGTAAGGAATTGCTTCCCCGCGGCGGCCCTGACTATGCAAACCGCCATTCAGATCGCTGCCCCACCATTTACCAACATCAGACGCGCTTCAGTCGCGCAAGACGACTCAGACGTTCGTCAAAATTGGCGGAAATGGCCGCGGGGCCTCCCCGCATTACTTACGCAGGTTCAGCTTGGCGATCAGCGCACGATAGCGCTCGATGTCGGTCTTCTTGAGGTACTCCAGCAGACCACGGCGCTGACCAACCATCAGCAGCAGGCCGCGGTTGGAGTGATGGTCGTTGCGGTTCTTCTTCAGATGCTCGTTCAGGTGATTGATGCGAGCGGTCAGCAGAGCAACCTGCACCTCAGGGGAACCGGTGTCACCCTCGTGCTGGGCAAAGGCGGCGATGATCTCGGACTTGGTCATTTCGGCCAGATTCATGGGAACTCCTCCATTTTCTTGCCATCATCATGGATGGCTTTATTTGCGGGCAATCGCCGTCCCACGAAGTGCGCCGTCGGAGTGATCGGCAGCCTGCGCAGGAGGTTCATCAAGCCCATCAGTTATTGTAACAGATTTCACGGCGTTTGTAAATGGTATTTCGAGCTTATTTTTATCGTTTTGGCGGAAATGATGCATAATCTGCTCACAGCTCCAGTCGCCAGATGTACTCCGGATACACGATATCCGTGCCACACTTGGCAAATGAACCATCGGACTTCCAAACACGGAAGCCGAGCTTGCGGCATAACGCGCAGGATGCAGCATTTTCTTGCGCAACAGCAGCAGTAAACGCCCGGATTCCCCGATGCCTCCCCTCCTCGATCAGCCGCTTGACCATTTCCGAGCCATAGCCCTTTTTCCAATGGTCACGGTGGACACAGTAGCCCAAATCCCAGCACATGCCATCTTCTGTCGGGACAACGCTGCAAGTTCCAACAAATACGCCTGATTCCCGGTGAATGGCTACCATCGGATACCAGCTGTCATCCTCCTCAATCCCCACAGCGAAGTTCAGATATCGTTCATCCGCCAGCGCCCGGGGTGGGTCAGCCAGATACCGGCCCATCTCATCATCCAGCCAGATATCCAGGCATGCTGCGCCATCCGCCTCACTCGTCGGCCGAAGAATCAGTCGCTCGGTGCAGAGCGTCTCCATCTGCATAGCTGTTCCTCCTTCTAAAAATGCGGACTCCCCTATTATGAGAAGTCCGCCATGGAAGCGTTTTTTCAGAGAATCTATCGCACAATTACAGGCGGCAGTCCAGCTTGGCCAGCTCGGCGGTGACGTAGTCCACCACGAACTCGACTGCCTCGTCGATGGGCTTGATCTCCTTCATGGACTTATCGCGGGCAGAAATCTCGATGGTGCCGTTCTTGAGGCCCTTGGGGCTGACGATGACGCGCACGGGCACGCCGAACAGGTCAGCATCGGCGAACATAACGCCGGCGGAAACGGGACGGTCATCCCAGATGACCTCGATACCCTTCGCCTGCAGCTCGTCGTAGATCTTCTGGGACATGGCAGCGACTTCCTCGTTGTCAGCGCGCATGGAGCACAGGTGCACATGCCAAGGCGCGATGGAGATGGGCCAGATGGGGCCGTAATCGTCGCGGTGCGCTTCGCACACAGACGCAGCCAGACGGCCCACGCCGATGCCGTAGCAGCCCATGATGGGGTGCTGCAGGGAGCCGTCCTGCGCGACATAGGTCATGTCCATGCTCTCGGTATACTTGGTGCCCAGCTGGAAGATGTTACCCACCTCGATGCCGCGGGAAGTGTAGACGCTGGGCTTGCCGCAGATGGGGCAGATGCCGCCATCATAGGCCTTGGCCACGTCCACATACTCTACATTGCCCACGTCGCGGGCGATGTTCAGGCCGGTCATGTGGTGGTCGGTCTCGTTCGCGCCGCAGACCAGGTTCTCGATGCCCTTCAGGGACGCGTCGAACACCACGCGCACGTCCTTGGAGACGCCCACCGGGCCGATGAAGCCCGCGCACAGGGGAGATTCGCTGGTCAGCTCAGCCGCGTGGATCTCGGCCTTCAGGTAGTTGCGAAGCTTGGTTTCGTTCAGCTCCAGATCGCCGCGCATGAAGACCACGACCAGCTTATCGGTCAGGTTCTCCTGGTACACGACGGCCTTGCAGGTGCGGTCGGCGCGGACGTTCAGGAAGGCGCACAGGTCTTCGATGGACTTGACGTTGGGGGTCTCGACCTTGGTCAGCTCAGCGATCTCGCCCGCCTCGTTGGCGACGATGCAGGGCGCGGCCTCCATGTTGGCACGGTAATCGCAGTCGTGGCACAGGACGATGGTGTCCTCGCCCACGGGGGTGAGCAGCATGTACTCGTGGGAGACCTTGCCGCCCATCATGCCGCTGTCGGAGGCGACCGCCACGACCTCGGGCACGCCGGCACGGGCGAAGATGCGGTTGTAGGCGTCGTAGCAGATCTGGTAGTAGCGCTCCAGATCCTCCTGGGAGGTATGGAAGGAGTAGGCGTCCTTCATGGTGAACTCGCGCACACGGATCAGGCCGCCGCGGCAGCGGGGCTCATCGCGGAACTTGGTCTGGATCTGGTAGATCATGAAGGGGTACTGGGTGTAGGAGTCCGCCACGTCGCGCACGAAATGCACGGAGGCCTCCTCATGGGTCATGCCCAGCACCATGTCCTGCTCGCCGCGATCCTTGAAGCGCAGCAGCTCCGAACCGATGGAGTCAAAGCGGCCGGACTCGCGCCAGAGGGAGGCGGGCATGGTCACGGGGAAGAGCAGCTCCTGGCCGTCGATGCGATTCATCT
>JAFTWV010000037.1 GCA_017465155.1 Clostridia bacterium | reverse complement strand
TCGGGGATGAAGTCGCCCAGATGGCTGTCCTCCTCCTCGCCGATGGGGGTTTCAAGGGAAACCGGCTCCTGTGCAATCTTGATAATCTCGCGCACCTTTGCCTCGCTGATGCCCATTTCCTTGGCAATATCCTCGGGGCTGGGCTCGCGGCCGTGCTCCTGCAGCAGCTGACGGCTGACGCGGATGAGCTTGTTGATGGTCTCCACCATATGCACAGGAATGCGGATGGTACGCGCCTGATCGGCGATGGCACGGGTAATAGCCTGACGAATCCACCAGGTGGCGTAGGTGGAGAACTTGAAGCCCTTGGTGTAGTCGAACTTCTCGACCGCTTTGATCAGGCCGAGATTGCCCTCCTGAATCAGATCCAGGAACAGCATGCCGCGGCCTACATAGCGCTTGGCGATGGAAACCACCAGACGCAGATTGGCCTCGGACAGCTTACGCTTGGCTTCATCCTTTTCCTCGGGCGTACCGCTCTCAAGCTGCTTGGCGATGGCGATTTCCTCTTCGGCGGTCAGCAGGGGAACCTTGCCGATCTCCTTGAGGTACATGCGCACAGGATCGTCGATGCTGATGCCTTCGGGCACGGACACATCCACGGGTTCCTCGCGTTCTTCGCGTTCCTCTGCCGGCTCTGCGGCGACGGGGTCATTTTCGTTGATGACCTCTACGCCCAGCGCTTCCAGCGTTTCCAGCACCTTGTCAAGCTGCTCAGGATCCATGTCCATCTCCATCAGGCGATCCATGATATCCTTGTAGGTCAGCGTTCCCTTGGTTTTGCCATACTCGTACAGTTCGTTGAGCTTGGCTTGACGGGCATCAGGTGAAAGCGTCAAATGGAATCCTCTCCTTCTATCTCTGCGGCCCATACCGGGCCAATGCGGCAGTGCGTGTCACTGCTTTGCTGATTTCAATTCTTTCATATAATCAGTCAGCTCTTTTGCGCGAATCAGCGCCTGTGCCTTTTCGCTGCTGCTGAGGCTGGCCAAGCTCCGCATAATCTCGTTGATCTGCGCCTGTGTGCGCTTGAGACGATTGCGGTCAAGACATTCGCGGGCCATGCGGATCAACTGATCCTGATCGTCGCCGGGCGGGGAGAGCAGGAGCTTGCTGACTCTTGCGCGCACCGCTTCATCCTGCTGCATCTCCACCAGACTGGCAGGGGAGGCGCCGCCAAGAAGCTCAATGTACAGGCTCCTCAGCAGTGGATCGTGGAAATCATCCTCTTTTGCAAGATCGTCAGGCATTCGGCCTGTGCTGATGATGGAAATGAGCAGCTCTTCGTCCCGGGCTTCGTCTGAAGCGGCGGGGGAATTGCGGCGGGGGTTGAGCCGCGCGGGAGCTTGCAGCGCTGTCTGTGGGGCTGCAGGCTGTCCGGCAGAAATACCGATCTGCTCCAGCAGCACGTCACGGGTGAAGCCAGTGTGCACCATCAGCTCCTGCAGATGATTTTCGCGATCCACAGGATCAAGTTTTCGCAGAATCGCCGCGCAGGCCTTGGCGTACTCGGTGCGTCCCTCCTGCGTGGACAGGTCGTGCTCCGTGCGAAGGCGGCGCATGCGGTAGCTCTCGGGAGTCAGGGCAGGGAGGCCGTCAAAGGCTTCCTTGCCGTCGCGGCGGATAAATTCATCCGGATCAAGGCCGTCAGGAAAATCCAGCACGCGGGCCGGAACGCCCTCAGCCTCCAGAATATCCAGGCCGCGGAGGATGGCGTGCTGTCCCGCGCTGTCGCCGTCATACGCCAGATAAACGGCCGGGGCAAAGCGCTTGAGGAGCTTGGCCTGCTCGGGGGTCAAAGCGGTTCCGAGCGTCGCGCAGACGCCGGATACGCCGAATTGCGTCAGGGAAACCACATCCATATACCCTTCCACCAGCACGACGCGCGGCAGGTGTCGTTCCTTCCGCAGCAGATTTGCTGCATAAACGCCTAATCGCTTGTTGAACACCGGCGTGTCGGAGGTGTTAAGGTATTTGGGCTGCACATCGCCCAGCGCACGGCCGCCAAAGGCAAGCACATTTCCGTACTGGTCGATGATCGGGAAGATGGCGCGGTTGCGGAACATATCGAAGGCACGGCGGGGCTTTGCGGGCGTGGTTTCCGTCGCAGGCTCGGCCTCCTTGATGACAGTCAGGCCGACAAGCTTTAATTCTTCGACGGTATAGCCCTTTTCCTGCATATGCTTCGTCAGTGTGTCCCAGCCGTTGGGAGCTGCGCCAAGACCGAATTTGCGGATAACACTGTCCGTCAGGCCGCGGCGCTTGAGGTAGTCCAGCGCATTTGAGCCAGCGGGAGTAAACAGCGTCTGATGAAAGAATCTTGCCGCTTCCTTGTTAGCTTCCAGCAGCCTGTCCCGCTGTGTACGGCGGCGCTGGTAATCCGGATCGTCCTCCATCTGCGGAAGGGGCATGTGCAGCTGGTCAGCCAGATGCTTCACCGCGTCCTGAAACTCCAGCCGTTCATAGTCCATCACGAACTGTATGACGCTGCCGCCGGCCTTGCAGCCGAAGCAATAGTAAAGCTGCTGCTCCTGATCAACGGAGAAGGATGCGGTTTTCTCACCATGAAAGGGACACAGCCCCCAATGCTTGCGGCCGTTCTTCTTCAGCTGTACGTACTGACCGATGATCTGCACGATATCAGCCCTTGCGCGCAGCTCGTCCAGCCACGACGGGGGAAAACGCATCGCCACTCCTTTACACCTGCCTTCGCATCAGCGGCGGAAAACGAAAAACGATGAAGATTGAGATTTCATCAGTTGCCTAATTCGCCACGTTCGTTGATTTTCCTGCTTGAAAACCCTGCGTGTTTTTGGATAAAGTTCAAACAATGCATAAAATCCGTCAGAAAAGGGCAAATCCTGAGGGAACGAAGAGCTTCTGGAACATACGGATAGCATAACGGTCGGTCATACAGGAAAGAAAATCGCAGACGGCGCGGGCTGTGCCCTCCCGGTAACCGATCAGCACGAATTCTTCGGGCATCTCGCCCGGATGACTGCTGAAATAGCCAAAGAGACTCTTCATTACGTGGTCGCAGCGGCTTTCCTCGGCGGCACGCCAGGCGTCCCTGTAAACGCGCTCAAACATGAACTCGCGAAGACCGTCCATGGCGTTTTGCATCAGGGGAGACATTGCGAGATGCTCCGTGTCCTGACTGTTTGCCACAACGTCGGCGATCATGTTATTGATCCGGCTTCCGTGAGAATGCCCAAGCACCTTCAGACAATCGGCGGGCAGCTCGAAGGTCTGTAAAACGCCGCCGCGAATGGCGTCGTCAAGATCGTGGTTCAGGTAAGCGATACGGTCTGCCCTGCGGACACATTCTCCCTCGAGCGTCGCTGGGAACTGGGCGCCGGAGTGGCAGAGGATACCATCGCGAACCTCCCATGTCAGATTCAGGCCGGAGCCTTCGTTTTCCAGCACCTCGGCCACACGCCGGGACTGTTCGTTGTGGCGGAAGCCCTCGGGCATCGTCTCATCAAGAGAACGCTCGCCGATGTGCCCGAAGGGCGTGTGTCCAAGATCATGCCCCAGTGCAATGGCCTCCGTCAGATCTTCATTCAGCCGCAGGCAGCGGGCAATTGTCCGGGCAATCTGCGCAACCTCAAGCGTGTGAGTCAGGCGTGTACGGTAATGATCGCCTTCCGGGGAGAGGAACACCTGCGTCTTGTATTTCAGGCGTCTGAAAGCCTTGGAATGGATGATACGGTCGCGGTCGCGCTGGAAAGCTGTACGCATGGGGCAAGGATCGACTTGAAGCTCCCGGCCCCGGCTTCTGGCTGACAGGCACGCGCGGGAGGATAAGCGCTGCGCTTCCTCCTGCTCAAGCTGTTCGCGGATGGTCATGATAGCACCTCCTGACATGAAGGGAAGAACGAATGACCTGTAACGTCCAACTGTATAAGATATACAACGTACACCCTTGAAAATCCTGCGTTTGAGATCAGGTGAATGTATAAAAAAGCGTTGATCCGATGCAACTGGTGTTGTTACGGATCGCGAGTCATCCATGACGCTGTGCTCCGAGGCCGGCGGGCGGCTTGAGTGAGTATGCAAATAAGCCCGGGAGTCAATTTGTTCCCAGGCGTTGATGATGAAAAGACCTGGAACAGCAGTCAGAATGTTCCCCAAAGCTGGTAATAAAAAGGCCCGGAACAGTATGACTGCTGTTCCGGGGAATAAATGCGTGGATTACAGGCCCAGCATGGCTGCGCCGATAATGCCGGCGTCCGGGCCGAGCTTGGCAATTTCGATGCGGGCGTGGGGAAGCGCTTTGTACAGCACCAGCTTGGCAACCTCTGTACGGACAGCCTCCAGCAGGAAATCGCCAGCCTTGCTCACGCCGCCGCCCAGCGCGATCACCTCGGGATCCAGAATGTTGATGATGCTCACGATACCCTGGGAAAGCGCCATGACATAACGGCGGAACAGCTTGACAGCCGTGGGATCGTTTTCCTTCGCCGCGTCAAAGACGATCTTGGCGTTAATCTTCATCGGATCACCGCCGCACATCTCCATGATCAGGCTGTCAGGATGCACCTTCACAGCCTCGCGGGCCTTCAGGATGATGGCTGTGGCGGAGCAATAGCGCTCCAGGCAGCCGCGGTTGCCGCAGTTGCAGGGCTCGCCGTCCAGCTCAATAACCATGTGACCAATTTCGCTGCCGACGCCGTTGAAACCGCTCCAAACCTTGCCGCCCAGCACGATGCCGCCGCCCACGCCGGTGCCCAGCGTCAGGAAAACGCTGGAGTGCGTACCGGCGCTCACACCTGCCACGGACTCAGCCAGACCGGCAACGGTTGCATCGTTATCCATGTAAACGGGCTTGTCGATGTGCTTACGCATTTCCTCGCGGAAGGGGACGTCCTTCCAGCCGAGGTTGGGGCAGAAGGCGATGTGTCCCGTGCGGGGATCGGTCACGCCAGGTACGCCCGCGCCCACAGACGCCACGTCATCCAGCGTGTAGCCGGACTTGGCCAGCGTATCCAGCACACAGTCCGCCATAGCCTTCACCTGATCGGCAAAGGGGATGTCCGTACGGGTGACGATACCGCCCTTGCAAAGGATATGACCTTCCTTGTCCACGATACCAACCTGAATGCCGGTACCGCCAACGTCAATGCCTACATATACCATTATGATTGACCTCCTTGATCAGAAGTTGAATTCGTTTATACATTGTTCGCCGCAGTCTGATGAATTTCCTGCTGAATCTTTGCAGCAGGTTTGAATTTGTTGTACCCATGTCACCGTGAATCGCAACGATTTATATACGAAAACCGCAGCCGGCTGTATGAGTCAGGTTCGGCTGCGGGTAAGTTATTCTTCGTCTGAGAGGCCAGCGCGCTTGCGGATCATTTCCTGCATGCGCTTGTCCAGCTCCTTGGCAGCGGAATAGCCCATGCGCTTGAGACTCAGGTTTCGGGCGGCAACTTCAATAATGATGGCGATGTTGCGGCCCGGACGGACGGGAAGCGTCTGGCTGGGAACCTTCACGCCCAGAATGGTTGTGTATTCCTCGTGCAGGCCGAGACGGTCGTAGGCTTTGCCGGTAACCCATTGCTCCATGTTCATCACCAGATCAATGGAGCGGCTCTGCGCCACGGCAGATACGCCGTACATCGTGCGAATATCAATGATGCCGATGCCGCGGATCTCCATGAAGTGCCGCACCATTTCCGGACATTCGCCGACGAGACGGTTGTCAGACACCTTGCAGATGTCCACCACGTCGTCCGCGACCAGCTGATGACCTCGGCGAACCAGCTCCAGCGCGGCTTCAGATTTGCCGACGCCGCTTTCGCCTGTCAGCAGCACGCCGATGCCGTCCACCGATACCAGCACGCCATGGCGTGTCACACGGGGAGCAAGGCAGCGGTTGAGATAATTGATAGCCATGAATGTGAACTTCGTGGTGACCAGAGCGGTCTGATACACCGCGATGTCACGGGCTGCTGCGGCTTCAAGAAGCTCCTCAGGTGCTTTCATGCCGCGGCAGACGACAACACAGGGAATGTCGAAGGAGAAATACTTGCTGAGCATATTGCGGCGCTTTTCCACCGGGAGGTTCTCTAAGTAGGTCATTTCTACCTTGCCGATGACCTGCGGGCGCTCGAAGGCAAAATACTCATAGAAGCCGCAGAACTGCATTCCGGGACGGTTCAGATCGGCGGTACGGATATCCCATTCCTTTTTGGTGGACGGCGAAAGCTCTGTCAGCTGCAGTGCTCGGGCAAAATCGGCTGCCTGAATCATGGCAATACCTCCATCATCAATCAGTGAATCAGAATATGTTCATCAATATAATGTGCAACGCCGTCCTCATCGTTGGAGCGGCAGAGGGTGAAGCCCAGCGCCTTGACATCTGTGCGTGCATTGGCAACGACTACGCCAGTACCGGCGGCCTGCAGCATGGAAACGTCGTTCAGGCTGTCGCCGAAGCAGACGAGCTCGTCCATCGTGAAGCCAAAGTGCTTTGCGCACCAGCCAAGAGCAGCGCCTTTGGTGGCCCGCTGGGGATTGCATTCAAGGAAATAGGGCTTGGAGCATGTGAGAGAAGCGCGATCGCCGAAGAGCGCTTTCGCTTCCTGAAGCAAATGCGCCACGCGGGCAGGATCGTCCATCATCAGCAGCTTCGTGACGGGCTTGCGGATGAAGGCTGTCAGGTCGCCCACACATTCCCCCTCCAGAGAAGAAAGCTGCGAATAGGAGGAGGCCCACTCGTTTTCAATGGTGTAGAAGAAGCGGTCAGGAGCATAGGTCTGGCAGTAGATTCCGCGTTCAGCAGCAAAGCGTGCGACCTCGTGGGCAAGGCTGACTGGCAGGAGCTCCTGCATCATCAGCGTGCGATCCGGAGCCCATACCTCCGCGCCGTTGCAGGAAACGAAGCAGCTTCCGATATCCAGGATGCGCGGAATCGCCTTCCACATGCTGACGCTGGTGCGGCCGCTGGCAGGGATGATATGGACGCCCTGTGCGGCGGCACGGTGCAGCACGTCCACCGTGTAGTCAGAAATGGTGGAATCGCTCCGCAGGAGGGTATCGTCAAGATCAAAGGCAACTGCACGGATGCTCATGATGCATCTCCTCGTCATCATCTGGTTTATCGGCATCATTATAACAGAGAATTGGTCAAAACGCTACTATTAAATCAAAATTTGATCATAAGAGAGCAAATTTTCGCAAGTTTTCCGGAAGGAATTAGGATATCAGAAATGGAACTTAAATGGTACAAAACATGCATACAATCCGGAAGGAGTGTTTTCAAATGATGGATCGCAACGAAGCGCGTCGTCTGGCCCATGAACTGGTCTCCAAGATGACGCTGGAAGAGAAGGCGTCTCAGCTGCGCTTTGATTCACCCGCCATTCCGCGTCTGGGCGTTCCCGCCTATAACTGGTGGAATGAGGCGCTGCATGGCGTCGCGCGTGCCGGTACGGCGACGGTGTTCCCGCAGGCCATTGGTCTGGCGGCGATCTTTGATGAAGACTTCCATGAGGAGGTCGCCAAGGTCATCAGCCATGAGGCACGCGCCAAGTACAACGGTCAGTCTGCCCATGAGGATCGCGACATCTACAAGGGCCTGTCCATGTGGAGCCCCAACATCAACATTTTCCGTGACCCCCGCTGGGGCCGCGGCCATGAGACCTATGGTGAGGATCCGTATCTGACCAGCCGTCTGGGCGTACGCTTCATCAAGGGCCTGCAGGGCGACGGCAAGTACCTCAAGACGGCCGCCTGTGCCAAGCACTTTGCCGTACACTCCGGCCCCGAGGCAATCCGTCACGAGTTTGATGCTGTTTCAAATCCCAAGGATATGTGGGAGACCTACCTTCCTGCCTTTGAAGCAGCGGTGAAGGAGGCGGGCGTCGAGTCCGTCATGGGTGCCTACAACCGCGTTAACGGCGAGGCTGCCTGCGGCTCCAAGACTCTGCTGGTGGATATCCTGCGCGACAAGTGGGCCTTCGAGGGCCATGTGACCAGCGACTGCTGGGCCATCCGCGACTTCCATACCCGCCATTTTGTGACCAGCACTGCGCCTGAATCTGCTGCGCTTGCGCTGAAAATGGGCTGCGACGTGAACTGCGGCAACACCTATCTGCACATGATGCAGGCATATCAGGAGGGGCTTGTTACAGAGGATGACATCACGCTTTCCTGTGAGCGTATGTTTACCAGCCGCTACCTGATGGGCCTGTTTGCGGATGACTGTGAGTATGATGCGATTCCCTTTACCGACTGCGACACGGATGAGCATGATGCGCTGGCGCTGACGGCAGCGGAGAAATCCATGGTGCTGCTGCGCAACAACGGCGTGCTGCCGCTGAATGCGGACAAGATCAGGACCATCGCGGTCATCGGCCCCAACGCAAACAGCCTGCCTGCGCTGGAGGGCAATTACAATGGCGTTTCCAGCCGCTATGTGACCTTCCTGGAGGGCGTGCGTGCCTACTGCAAGGACAAGGGAATCCGCGTGCTGTATTCCGAGGGATGCCATCTGTTCAAGGAGAAGGTACAGGGTCTGGGCCTTGAGGCGGATCGTCTGGCGGAGGTCGCTATGGTAGCTGAGGCCGCCGATGTGGTCATCGCCTGCGTGGGTCTTGACGCAACGCTGGAGGGCGAAGAGGGCGATACCGGCAATGCCTTTGCTTCCGGCGACAAGCTGAACCTTGATCTGCCCGAGAGCCAGCAGAAGATGCTGGACGCCGTCGTGGCAACCGGCAAGCCGCTGGTTACCGTTGTGGCAGTTGGCTCCGCGCTGAACATCCCGCAGGGCGATGCTGAGCTGCTGGCATGGTATCCGGGCCAGGCGGGCGGAACGGCGCTGGCAAAGATTCTCTTCGGCGAAGTCAGCCCCTCCGGTAAGCTGCCGCTGACCTTCTATCACAGCGTTGATGAGCTGCCTGAATTTACCGATTACAGCATGGTCAACCGTACCTATCGCTACTTTACCGGCAAGCCGTTGTATCCCTTTGGCTATGGCCTCAGCTACACCACCTTTGATGTGAAGGATTGTGCTGTGGATGCTGAGAACGGCTGGGTGACTGCCACTGTTGCCAACACCGGCTGCAAGGATGGCGAGACTGTTGTGCAGGTATATGTCCGCGACACCCAGAGCAAGTATGAGGTGGCCAACACCCATCTGGCCGGTTTTGCCCGCGTGGCGCTGAAGGCTGGAGAGGAGAAGCAGGTAGCTGTCATGCTGGACAAGAACGCCTTCACTGTCGTCAACGACGAGGGTGAGCGCATCGCGGACGGCAAGGTCTACGATGTATACTGCGGCCTGTCTCAGCCTGACGAGCTCTCTGTGGAGCTGCTGGGCGCTGCTCCCCTGAAGACCACGGTGACCTTCGAGTAAACGAATCAAAAGGAGGATGCATCTTGCGTCCTCCTTTTTGTATCAAGCTCAGATAATTCGAGCCGATTGAATGAACGTCCATTCTTAAGAAAGGGTGCTGTTGAGAGCCGGCGCATCAAAAACAGGCAGCGCGTCCATCCTGTGGATGCGCTGCCTGCGTACGTTTACCGGCAGCAGCTGGGGAAATTTAAGGGTAGATTCAGCGGAAGATCAGGTCGGCAGGGGACGGTGATGCCATCCGACGAGGGTTCCCAGCGGGTGACATACACGTCCACCAGCACGTCCAGCCTGACGGTGAAGCAGTTGTCATCGCTGCATACGGGCGCACAAACCAGTCGGATTGTCGGCAGAACAGTCACGCTGCCGCCATGGCAGGGGTTCTGACGGGGCATACCCATACGGATAGGAACGTCAACCGTCACGCTGCTGTGCACGGTGTGTACGCAGCCATTACAGTCGCGAATGCGTGCTGTTACCGGGATCGTCACGCGGATGATCCGCCGCCTGCCGCCAGTGGTGAGAAATTCCCAGTCGCTGCTGCCGCATGCATTGATATTCAGCAGTGCGAACGGCGCCTCTGCACAATCGGGCAGATCTTCCACGCAGAGCTCAATCTCGGCATTGCGCAGCCATGCGCGTCCGCTTGCGACAATACGCGGTACGAGCAAACCGCCAGGTGCCAAGGGCGGGCGGCTAGGCCAGCCGGGACGATTCATGCAGCCGCACGCACAGTCGTTGCACGTGCCGCATTGGCATTCATCGCAGCAGTTTCTGCAGGTACAGGCGCTGCAGTTACTGCATCCGCAACCGGTGCACTGATTGCATCCGCAGTTTCCGCACTCGCTGCAGCTATCCCAGCAGCTGCTGTTCGCGCAGCCGCAATCATCCCAGCATCCGTTTGCGCAGCCGCAATGATCCCAACAACCGTCGTTACACCCGCAGGCATTGCATCCGCAGCCGTTCCAGTTGCAGTCGTTGCACTGGCACGCGGAGCAGGACTGCTGACAGCAGCGCTGCGTGCCGGAGCAGGTAAGAGACTTACAGCTGTTGTTCGACATGTAGCATACCTCCATCCTTCAAATTGGGACGGGTCACGTTCCACTGGCAGACTATGCTCGGGCGGCAGCGGTGTGCAAAGGAAAACGGCTCATCGCGCAGCGGCGATGAGCCGGGAATCAAAGCTGCTTCATCATGAGGATGGCTTGCTTGCTGGGATCGTCGTAGTCTTCGATGACCTCCAGCGGTTCAAAGCCGGCCTTGGGCCAGAAGCGAAGGCCAGGTTCATTATCCGCGGCAGGATCTGCGCACAGTTTACCAGCGCCGCGGCTGCGAAGGCAGTCCTCCAGTGCCCGCAGTGCAGCGCTGCCGAGTCCTTTGCGCCACAGGGAAGGCACGCCGATGAACATGTCTACGCCGTATGCACCTCTCAGTTTTTTTATAAGATCGGCGCTGCAGAGATAGCTGTCCCGCCTGACCGGGTAGAACTGAAGGTAACCCACGGCCTGATCATTACGGAGGATCAGGCAGGCTGTTACGGAATCAGCGGCCAGAACCTTCCTTCCGAAGGCTGCGCAGACCTTCTCATATGTCCATGGTACGCCCTCAGCATATACGTGGGCGGTGACCTTTGGGTCGCTCAGCCACTGGTAAAGCAGCTGGATGTCGCTATCGTCATTGCTCAGCCTTCTGAGCGCAATGGAACCATTCCTGGCCAGAATGTCCTCGTTCACGTCAAAGCCTCCATTCAGCAGAATCGAAAAAATCCGAGCCCATTGCTGAACTCGGATCAATATACAGGGAATTAGTTGAGGGACTCGCTCTCGTTCTCGATGGTCACGTCTTCCACAGAACGGATGGACCAGCGGGCAACGACCATGGACAGGTTGTCACGGCCAACAGACAGGGTGAGGGTATCATCCTTGATATCCATGATGGTGCCGTAGATACCGCCGATGGTGCAGACGCGGTCGCCGCGCTTGAGGGCTGCGAGCATCTCCTGCTCCTTCTTGCGGCGCTTGCGCTCGGGACGGATCATGATGAAGTACATCACCACGAAGATCAGCACCATGGGCAGAAGGTTGACCAACGTGTAGATGAGAGACTGAGCGCCGGTCATTTCGGCAGCGGCAGCAGCGTCAGCAGCAGCGGCGTCTTCGGCCACGGCAGTTGCGACGCCCAGCAGCTTGTAAAGCAGTTCCATAAATGATTCTCCTTTCGATGTATAAGGGGTCAAAAATGATTGTAACACATTTTTGATGCCATCACAAGGGGAAAAATCGCTCCAGGCAAAAAGAATATGATTTATTCAGAAAATTTTCTGCATAAAAGGGATAATCAGGGAGATTTGATACGTTATATACGGTGAATGGCGGACAAAGCAGGGCAGCGGCTGAGCCTGTTGAAGCGACGTCGGTTCCTGTCATTTGGAACGCCGGGATGTATCAGTGGAACACAATATTGTATGAATGCAGCAAAAGAACTTGTGAAATACAGGACAAGTGCGTATAATGCTAATGTCACCCAATGTTGGAGGATTCCACAAGATGAAAGAGGAGGACCCCATGAAGAAGCTTCTTACCCTGCTGATGGCCATGATGCTGATGGTCATGCCTGCCCTTGGCGCAGCCGAGGAGAGCAGCCCCGAAACGTCCCTGACCCTTGCTGACCTACTGGCAGCAGCTGAAGTGTCCCCGGAAGAAGATTCGATCATTGAAGACCTGGCCACCAAAGCGCTGAATGCCGGCCGCAAGGTTGATTACAGCTTGACGCTGTCCGATTGGCCCAGCGGCATTACCGGCGATGAGAGCATTGACGCGATGATCAATGATGTGCTGGATGCGCTGGTGATCACCGTCTCCCAGCAGGGCGACGAGGGCGCCTTTGCGCTCAAGATGTCCGGCAACGATCTGCTGACCATCGGCGTTGCGACCAGCGGCGAGGACGCCTATATCAATTCGAACCTGCTGGGCGGCACTATCGTCATCAGCGGCGACGAGGTCGAGCCTATCGTGACCCGTCTGGTTGATATGTTCGCCCTGATGGGCCTCTTTGAGGAGGCCGATGTGGAGGAGATCAAGGCGCAGCTGCCTGCCATTCTCGATACTGTTGAGCAGGAACTGAGCGCATCCAGCTTCGCGGCGCTGACGGAAGAAGATGTGATGAATCTGGATGTCTCTGCCATTGTGGAGGCGCTGGCGCCGATTCTGTCCAAGATGGAAGCAGGCGAGCTGACCGGCCAGCCCAAGAACTGCGATCAGGCTGCCTCTGTTGTGACATTTACCATTACCCCTGATGAGATGAAGGCAGTAAGCAAGTCCCTGTTCCTGTTTATCAAGGATAATCCGTCTCTGATGAATTATATGCAGCAGATGATGGAATCCGGCGACATGGTCACCGCCGATGGCGAAGCAGTGACCTTCGAGCAGCTGATGGATCAGGCTATTGCTCAGATGGATAAAGAGACGCTCACTGTGGAAGACTCTGTGATCGCCATGTACCTTGATGAAGCCGGCGAGCCTGTGGCGATGAACGCAACCTTCAACATGGCGTCCAGCAGCGTCAGCTCCGAGGATGGCGCTGAGACTGTCACCACCATGCCCCTGACCATCACCTATGCCCGCCTGACCATCAACGAGGGCGTCACGCATACTGTTACGATGGTTGCCGAGGATGCGAGCATGACGCTCAATATGCTGGTTCGCGATGAGAACAGCTTCTACATGAGCGTGGACTTTGTGGACGATGCGGGCGAGGGCATGCACATGACCGTGGACTGTGTCAGCACCGTTACGGACACTGCCAGCGACGCGACCATTGCGTTGGACTTCACCATCAATGCTGATGGCGAGACCATTGCCTTCGGTGCGGACGTTGTCTCCAAGTATACCATGAATGGCGTCGACTTCACCGGTGAAGACGTGATTGACGTTACGGTCGGTGATATGAAGGTGCTGACCATCAAGCTGAATACACAGACCAGCGACGCTGGCCAGTCCATCATGAGCGGCGAAGTTGTCCGTCCTGCGGAGCTGAATGATACTGACTTTGCCAACTGGTTCGTCGGCATTGTCAACAACCTGCAGAGCTGGCTTGGTACGGCCATGATGTCCCTGCCCCAGAGTGTCCTGCAGCTGATTTTCAGCAGCGGCATGATGTAATTCCTGCCCCGAAATTGAAGGTGAATGTGCGGTCATACCGTCTTTCACACATAAAACGGACTCCCTTGCAGCAAGTGCAGGGGAGTCCGCTTGTTATCGTTCGCTTTTCAGCAGTGCGTACCAGCAGGCGTCACAGATGCCCTGATTGTTCCAGTCGGATTGACGCAGCGTACCTTCGTAGTGCATACCGCATTTGCGCATGACTGCACCGGAATGCGGATTACGCGGATCATGCCGGGACTCGATCCGCTGGTAACCGACTTTGTCAAAGAGGAAGTCCATCACTGCCTGCAGCGCTTCAGTCATTATGCCCATGTGCCACCAGGCTTTCCCGATGCAGTAGCCTATATGGGCCTTTTGAGCGAGGTCATCGTGGTTTACGACGGCCATGCTTCCAATGGCATGTCCATCCAGCGTGATAGCCCAGTGATAGTAATCCGGCTCATTGTAATGGGGGATCCAGTCAGCCAGAACCGCTTCGCTGACGGCAATACTTTCGTGAGCGGGCCACATGAGAAAACGTGTGACCTCGGGGTCTGAGGCCCAGTTGGTAAACATGTCATGCGCATCGTCCGTGCAGAAGGGGCGGAGCGTTAATCTGCGTGTTTTCAGCGTTGGGGTTCCCTGGTGGATCAGCATGTGGTCACTCCCTAAAAAGCATGCGCGTGCTGCAGAAAGAGCACGCGCATCGTTGATGCTTTGATTTGGCAGGATTACTGTTTCTTCTCGCCGAGCTTGCGTTCCGTGCCATTCAGCAGGCGCTTGATGTTCTCGTGATGCCGCCAGATCACAAGCGCGGCAATGATGAATGCCCACGGAATACCAATCCAGTGCGTCATGCCCGTGGTGATCTCCCGAATGGTGACAAGTATGGCGAATATTGCGACCAGACTGATGCTTCCCAGAGAGACGTACTTCGTCACGCCGATGATGGTGAGGGTGATAATATACGCCAGCACTGCTTCAGGGTTGTACGCGAGGAAAATCGCACCGCATACGCAAGATACGCCCTTGCCGCCCTTGAACTGGAAGAACACAGGCCAGATGTGGCCGACGATGACAAAGGCAGCAGCGATCAGCATGCCCTCAAAGCCGCAAAGTATATTGCCGATGATGGAAGCGATCAGGGCCTTGAGAATGTCGCCGACAAATACGATCGCGCCGCCCTTCTTGCCCAGCGCACGCAGCGCGTTGGTTGCGCCGGTGTTGCCGCTTCCGACGTCACGCAGATTGGGGCCGCCCATCAGCTTCGAGGTGATCATGCCTACGGAGATGGAGCCCAGCAGATAGGCAATCAGCGCGGTCAGGATATATTTGAGGAAAACCATTGGCAAAACAGCACCTTTCATGATCAGAATACGGGCTTCCGGAACGCCTTGTTACTTATCGTCGCGCTTCTTTTCGCGCAGGATGAAGCGGATTGGCGTACCCATGAAGTCGAAGGTCTTGCGGAAGTAATTCTCAAGATAGCGTTCGTAGGCGAAATGCATCAGCACTTCCTCGTTGACGAACAGGATGAAGGTGGGCGGGCATGTGCCGTGCTGGGTGATGTAGTAAATCTTCAGGCGGCGGCCATTGGTTGCCGGCGGCTGGAGATCTGCGGTTGCATCGTTGAGTACGTCGTTGAGCACGCCGGTGGGAATGCGCTTGCTTGCCTGGGCCCAGACCTGATCAACCATGTCCATCACGGTGTGCACGCGCTGGCCGGTCTTGGCGGACAGGAAGAGAACAGGTGCGTAATCCATGAATTTCAGGTCATCCAGCACTTGCTTCTTGTAGGTTTCAAGCGTACCGGTTTCCTTTTCGATAG
>JAFTWV010000036.1 GCA_017465155.1 Clostridia bacterium | reverse complement strand
TCAGGCGCTGCACACGCGTCGCACACAGGCGGAAGCTGCTTGCTCACGTCCACGTCCAGCGTCGCGATGGTGCCGTCTGCGTTCAGCGTCACCGTCACGCCCACGTCTGCTCCGTTGAACCCGGGCGCCGCAGCGGTCAGGGCGTTCTCTGCAGCAGGCGTTTCCGCAGCAGGCTCAGCGGTGGGTTCGGCGGTGGGCTCAGCCTCCACCTCCGCAGGCGCAGCCACGCTGGCCAGCGCCGCGTTCACTGCGGCAATCACGCCGTCCGTGGTGAAGGTCGCACCCGCTACTGCGTCAATGTTCTCTCCCTTCACAAACGGGCCAGTCTTGCCGATAAACTGATTCACAAACTCAGGCGCTGCACACGCGTCGCACACAGGCGGAAGCTGCTTGCTCACGTCCACGTCCAGCGTCGCGATGGTGCCGTCTGCGTTCAGCGTCACCGTCACGCCCACGTCTGCTCCGTTGAAGCCGGGCGCTGCAGCGGTCAGAGCGTTCTCTGCAGCAGGCGTTTCCGCAGCAGGCTCAGCGGTGGGCTCGGCGGTGGGCTCAGCCGCAGCAGGAGCCAGCGCCGCATTGATGGCCGAAACCACCGCATTGGAAGTCACCGTCGCGCCGGACAGCGCATCAGCGGTCACAGGCGCAGTCTTGCCGATGAACTGGTTGATGTAATCAGCAGTTTCGCCGCAGCGGGTGCCGAAGTTCGGGGTCTCGGACGCAGAATCGATCACCAGACCGGTGATCGCGCCGGCGTCGTCCACGGTCAGCTGCACCTTCACGTCGGACTGGAAGCCCTTGGCAGCGCCTTCCTTGATCTCGCCGGTCAGGGTCATGGGCGCAAAGGGCTCCTCGGTGGGCGCGGCAACAGCATCTTCACCGGCAGACGCAGGAGCAGCCACAGCCGCGTTCACAGCCTCGACCACAGCCTTGGAGGTCACCGTCGCGCCAGCCAGCGCATCAATGCCCTCGCCGATGGCAACGGGCGCGGTCTTGCCGACAAACTGCGCTGCAAAGGCAGCATCCTCCATGCAGCGGGTACCGAAACCAGCCGTCTCATTGGCAGAGTCAATCACAATGCCGCTGATCGCGCCGGCAGCATCCATGGTCAGCTTGACCGTCACATCGGACTGGAAGCCGCGGGCAGTACCGACGAGCACGTCGCCGGTCAGCTCCATCTGCTCAACGGGCGCCTTCTCCGCCACGCCAAAGGCCAGTACGGGCTCGGTGCGGCCGCTGCCCATCACCGTGTTGACGGCAGCCAGCGCGTTGTTGGCAGCATTCAGGACAGCCGTAGAGGTCACCGTCGCGCCGGACAGCGCCTCAATGCTGCCGCCCGCAGTCACGTCGATCCCCTTGAACTGCTCCCACTTGTCCTCCGCCAGCCAGCGGGAACCGAAGCCGTTCGTTTCCACGAAGTTCGTATCGCCGATCTTCGCGCCGGTGATCTTGCCGTCGCTGCCAACGCCGAGGGTCACCGCCACAGGGCCTGCATAGCCGTTGACAGACGCAACGACGCAGTAACCGACCGTCTTGCCGCCGGTCTTTGCCTCCACCAGCGTGGTGATGCTGTGATCCTCTGCGTTGAAGCCATCAGGCGTCACATACTCATCCGCAGACAGCACCACGCCAAAGGCCTCGCGCTGCGCCTTCATCTCCAGCTCCCGGATGGGGCCTTCTGTGATGGCATTGGTCAGCGCCAGCGCCAGCGCCGCCACCAGCGAGATGATCGCCAGAATGGCAAATGCAGGAAGCTGCTTTTTTTCAGCACCCGTGTTAGTCATGTTTGTACCTCCTTGAATCTTGTTAGGGGTCTATAATGAATGGTTCAATCCATTGGGAGCTTATTTCATAAGATCCGCCAAGAGGGTGTAACGGTACTTGTCCACAAAGCCGTCGCTGGCAAGGGTTTTCCCGTCTCTGGTGATGAACAGCGCATCCCAGCCCTGCTCGCGGACAAAGGTCATCGCCTGCTCGCTGCCCATGACGATGCAGGCCGTCGCCAGCGCATCTGCCGTCATGGAGGAATCCATCACGAAGGTGGCGCTTACCAGATCGCTGGTGGACGGCAGACCCGTCTTGGGATCGAGGATGTGATGGTACCATGTACCGTCCGGGCCGGCAAAGCCGCGCTCGTAGGTACCAGAAGTGACGACAGAGTTGTTCTTCGTGTACACGATTCCCAGCGTCGTACCGGTGTAACTGAAGGGATCCTGCACGCCAACGCTGTTGAGGGATCCATCCGGCTTGTCGCCCACGACATACACATTTCCGCCCAGCGACAAGATCGCGCCAAACACGCGCCCGCGCACCAGCTCCGCCACCTTGTCAGCAATATAGCCCTTGGCAATGCCGCCCAAATCAATCTGCATTCCGGCAGGAAGCGTCACGGTACTGTCATCTCCCAGCACGATGGCACTGTCATCCACCAGCGGGAGCGCAGCAATGCGTTCTTCATCAGCAGGCATGCGGTTGGTGCCGCCGGTGAAATCCCACATGGCCGTCAGAGGCGCGATGGTCACGGAGAACGCGCCGCCGCTCAGGCTGCTGATCTCCTTGGCCCGGCGCAGGATATCCCATGTTTCCGGATCAATGGTGATGGTCTGGCCGTTGGCCGCGTTGATGCGGCTTACGTCACTGCCCGCGATGGTCTTGCTCAGCAGCTTCTCGTACCGCGTGCAGGCCGCCCAGATCTCATCCATCATGCCCTCGGGCGCACCGTAGAGCGTAACGGTTACCACCGTATCGAAGTAAAAGCCCATGCCGGTGGTCTTTGTCGTATCAGGAACAGCTGTGGCGGTGGGCGCCGCCGTTGCTGTGGGCGCTTCCGTCGCCTTGGGCGCGCCTTGCGCCGCGCAGCCCGTCAGCAGTGCCGCTGACAGCAGCAAAGCCGCCAATCGTTTCATTTTCTTCATTCGGTCACCACCAGTTCAATGCTCACCCTGTTGGGCAGGCAGATGATGAATTGCTGATTGGGCCGGTACTCCCAGTTATCTACCGTAACCTCGCCCATCTGCACACAAAGCTGATTGTCGCAGGTGGAAGAATGCATCACCGCACCGCGATCGCTGATCACGACGATGTTCTCGGCTCCGCTCTCCTGCCGGACGGTGACCGTCTGCGGCTTTGAAAGGGGCACGCGGGCGTATTCTCTGCCATCCACGGTGATGAGGATCAAATCCTCCTCCGCTGCAACGCGGGGCCCCATGAGGGCGCTTGCCCCCAGCAGCACCGCCGCAGCAATCAGGACGGCTGCGATGACCAGCAGGTTCTTCTTGTCCATGCTACTCCTTCCCCGTGACCTCAAGGGGCACAAAGATACATCCTGCATTATACCACGCACTGAAAAATCAGTCAAGGCAAGCACAGAAAATGGCGCGCAAAGCAATTCACCCCGGTGCACGCCGCATGAACGGCTTACAGGCTGGTGTTTTTCTTTTCTCTGCGATTTTTCTGAATTTTCGCAGGAAATCCGTTTCACTTCGTCGAATCTGTGGTATCATATCATCAAGCCAATCAAAATCCGAAGTGTTAACATAAGGAGGATATCATCATGACGAACCTGAAGGGCACCAAGACCGAAAAGAACCTGCTGGAGGCCTTTGCCGGCGAATCCATGGCCCGCAATAAGTATACCTTCTATGCATCCAAGGCCCGCAAGGACGGCTATGTGCAGATTGCCGAGCTGTTCGAGGTTACTGCTGCGAACGAGAAGGAGCATGCCAAAATGTGGTTCAAGCTCCTGGAGGGCGGCTCCATCAAGGATACCGCATCCAACCTCCTCGCCGCTGCGCAGGGCGAGAACGACGAATGGACCGATATGTACGCCCGCATGGCTGATGAAGCCGATGAAGAAGGCTTCCATGACATCGCTGCAAAGTTCCGTCTGGTAGCCGCGGTCGAAAAGCATCACGAGGAGCGCTACCGCAAGCTGCTGGCAAACGTTGAGGGCGGTCTGGTCTTCTCCCGCGATGGCGATATGATCTGGGAATGCGGCAACTGCGGCCATATCCATATCGGCCCCAAGGCTCCCGAGGTTTGCCCCACCTGCGCACATCCCCAGAGCTACTTCATGCTCAAGCCTGAAAACTACTGATTCTGTGTACCGCAAAACCGGCGGCTTCCCTGAGATGGGGAAGCCGCCGGTTTCAGTGTGTCGAAAAAGTGGCTGCGGCCACTTTTTCGAGAAGAGGAAGAGGTTCCGCTTCTGCGGAAGCGGGCATTTTTCACTGTCAGCCAAGGCTGACGGCCGTGAAAAATGTAAGGAATGGTTTCGGCTAATGCCGAAACCGCCCCGCCCGCGCGGCAAAGCCCCGCGATACGATTACAGTCAGAGGGCCTGCGGGCCCTCCGACACCTCC
>JAFTWV010000035.1 GCA_017465155.1 Clostridia bacterium | reverse complement strand
GACGATTTGACGGGGGGAAGAGGACAACCTCTAGGCATCTGCGCCCCCCTGGGCGCAGCCGGTTGCGCGCTAGTGCGCGCGCCCTGTGTGCAGCGCTTGCGTTGTGTCCGGCTCCGCTGTCGCTGCGCGCCCTCCGGGCCTTGCCGCGCCGTGTGCGCGCCCGCTTCGCCGCGCGCCCCCGTCGGTTGGTGGCGTCGCTTCGCTCCTTGCCTTCTGCCGCGTCGCGGTTGGCCCAGATGGGGGAAAGAGTCGCCTTGCCCTCGGTGGCCGGATAGCCCAGAAATTCTGTGCTTCCTGCCTGCCGGGCTACGGCGGTGATGCCCTCCGTCCGTCGGGCATGGGATAGCAAGAAAAAAGCGCAGGATGCACATTTGCTTCCTGCACTCTCTATGCTTAACCGCAGCTGACTTTATGGGGTATGTAACATCTCCGGGAGGATTCCATGGGAAAGTGACAGCCGCTGCGGTGGCATGTCAGCTGAAAATAGGCATATCCGGCAGCTGCTTCCTGCCGTTGCTGATGGCGAACAGATAAGCCCGCCAGCAGTCCCCGCAGCATTCTGCGTCGTATGCGCAATGCCGACAGGCGTAGGCCGTCGGATCAGGGGGACACATGCCCTCAAGAATCATCAGGCCGCATTTGAGCAGCGCTCCCGTCCTAGATACCGCCATAGTAGTCAGCCCCTTCGTTCCAGGCGTCCGCCGCCCGGCGTCTCACTTCCGCCAGTCCCGGCAGCAGCTCGCAGTCAAAAGCGCGGTCTCCCTCCGGTTTGAAGATATTTTCCGGGCCGCGCCTTGGGCAGCAGCTGCATGCGATCTGCAGCACAGGTAAGGGCCACGCCGGAGTGATCAGCACCACAGGCTGCCCGCCGCAGCTGGGGCAGGGGATCAACCGGATATCATCCATTCGGCCCACCGCCCATCAGAAACAGCAGCGCCCTGTCCGGCTTGATCCGCAGCGCCTCACACACGGCGATCAGCTGGGCGACGTCCGGCAGCTGCGCGCTGCCGGAGCTCTCCCAGCGCTGCGCCGTGGATCGGCTGACCCCTCCGATCCGCGCAAGATTGGTCTGGCTCAGCATCTGAGCCCGCCGCCATGTCCTCCAGCGGCTTTTGAGCCTCGATCGTCTCTCGTCCATCTCTCAACACCTCAGTCTATTATACCATACATCCGAACGCCTGTTCGCTTTTATTTTTGATTTTGAAGCACACAGGAGGCCGGATTTCGCCCTTTTTGCCCGATTCTGACGCCGTTTCCGCCCGAATATGAAGCACTTTCAAAATCGCTCCCCAGTTTTTAAGCGGGGTATATGGGGTACTTTATGACCCCTCTACACGGGTTTGGATACCCCCATGGGTGGGGGGTATGCCCCCGATCACCTGTATACCCGATCTGTCTACCGGTTGCCCCTCCGATAAGGGGTAGTAGTACATAAGTCTCTTAGTAGTCTCCGTATCTGTGTCTAGGGGAAAAATTTTTTCCATCTGACATAGAAAAATTTTTTCCATGTCAGGGAAAGATTTTTTCCATCTGCCCAAATCATGAGGCGTTTGTGTTAAGCTTCACTTCGAGATATTCATCGTACCCCGGCGTTCTCTCCATGGCCATACGGCTCTTCCATGTCGTGTAGTATCTGCATGCTCCGCGTTTATCCGTGCGCTCTCTCTTGATCAGCTCTTCCCGCTCCAGCTGCTCAAGGCAGCGGCGCACAGTTGGCAGCGTGATGCCCAACGCTTTTGCCAACTCCTTTTGATCATAGACGCAGTATATGCCGTTCTCGTCGCACCACTTCTGCCATGTCTCCGCTCTGGCTGATAGCTTCCAGCGGTCGAAGATCAGGCCGAAGCAGTACCGCGATAAGGCGTCCGTGCGGTCAAATGGGTATTCTGCTGTCGGTACGATGGTGTATTTATTCGCCATGATGGGATGGGGAACTATCATGCGTGAGGTGATATCATGACCTACGAAGAATGGTTTGGCCAGTACTTAACCCTGTACAAGCGCAAGATTAAGCCCAAGACCAGAGAGAGTTATGCACGGCTGCAAGGTCTTCTCGCGCCGATCCTCGGCCCGCTCGACCTGGCAGCCATCTCGCCGGATCACATCCAGGGCGCGCTGATCCACGTCGAGGATCAAGCCGGCAGCCGTCAGGCGCAGCTGGCCTTCACGCTGCTGAATGGCTGCTTCTCTCGTGCGGTCCGTTCCGGACACATCCAGAAGAATCCAGTCGAAGCCGTCGACAAGCCGGTCCATCACGCGGCCAAGGGCCGCGCGATCAAGGGCGCAGATTGGCAGCTGCTCAAGCCCGTCATCCTCGAAGACACCGCCTTCGCCCTGGCTGCCTTCGCCGGGCTTCGCCGCGGCGAGCTGCTAGGGCTTCGGCGTGAGGACATAGACTTCGACGCCGGATTCATTCATGTGCGGCGTCAGCTCGTCAGGATCAAAGGCCAGCTCATCGAGCAGACGCCAAAGAGTGAAGCCGGTGTGCGTGATGTGCCGATCGCCGTCGAACTGCTGCCGATCCTCAAGGCTGCCTGTAGGCTGCTGCATCCAAAGGCGCGCCTGATCTCAGCGGCTCCAGAGACCGTCAACCACCGATGGAAGAAGATCCAACTGGAGGAGGGGATAGAGCAGCCGTATCGGCTGCACGATCTCCGGCACACCTATGCTACCCGCTTAGTGGCTGCTGGTGCTCGTCTGGCCGTCGTTCAGTATGCTCTTGGCCATAGCTCAATCAAGCTGACCGTGGACACCTACACCCACATTGATGGAGCAGATGCCGCCGAGGATATCAAACGCGTTTCTTCATTGATGCGCTGAAAACATTGCACACGACTGGAAATCGTGTGTGGGCTGATACCCCACCTAGGGTTCAAATCCCTAACTCTCCGCCAGAAAGCTTCGAGGAAACTCGAAGCTTTTTCTATTTTCAGAATTCCTTCGTGAAGGAGATCGATGAACAGGCCGTTCCCGGCTGAACCGCAGCGAGGGGGAGAGGCCTGCCTCTCTGCCGGAAGGAATGCAGTCAATGCCAGATGCCTGTTTTGACAATTTGCAGGCAAAATTGGGGCGAACCGTGGATGGGTATAGAGAATAGAATGCAAAACGTTAAAACTTTGTCGGGCGACGCTGTGCAGACTGAACCATTTTTGAAATTGTTGAGAAATACACTTGATTTTGCCTCTGCGCTGGTGTATCATGTTTCATGTATCATGAGGATAAAGGGGCACTTATGGGCTGCCCCGTCCTGTCACTTGATATCCGCCGCTTTTTGGTGGATACCGACACATATAATAGAAAGAGGTTACGAGCAACATGGCTAAGATTGATCTGACCAAGTACGGCATCACCGATGTCACCGAGATCGTCTACAACCCGTCCTATGAGATGCTGTTCGAAGAGGAGACCAAGCCGGAGCTGGAAGGCTTTGACAAGGGCCAGAACACCGAACTGGATACCGTCAACGTCATGACCGGTATCTACACCGGCCGCTCCCCCAAGGATAAGTTCATCGTCATGGATGAGAATTCCAAGGACACCGTTTGGTGGACCTCTGATGAGTTCAAGAACGACAACCATCCGATGACCCAGGAGACCTGGGCTGTCGTGAAGGATCTGGCCAAGAAGCAGCTCTCCGGCAAGCGCCTGTTTGTCGTGGACGCCTTCTGCGGCGCCAACCCGGATACCCGCATGGCGATCCGCTTC
>JAFTWV010000034.1 GCA_017465155.1 Clostridia bacterium | reverse complement strand
GGTAGTAGTCTCCACAGCGGCGATAGGTCAGTTTCATGGGGGTGTCCTCGCTTTCTGCTGCAATGAAAAAAGCAGCTATGTACTTGAAGGTTTCCCTTCAAGCCATAACTGCTTGAATTGCTTGTATTTCCCGCGACTCATGACGAGGAGGGGTAAACCTTCCTCTACATAATAACGCGTTGCAGAGGATTGCCTGAATTTCCGCTTGCAGCGGAAGCAATCCTCTGCAAAGTCGCCGCACTGCTTCTTTGCGGGTTGAGCGGCAGCTGCACAGGCTTGGAGGAACGCATGTGGTGCATGGAATGCGGAAGCGCCGCTCTTGCGTCAAACTGATAAATCCCAATTTGTCGAGCGGCCACAGATCCACAGGAGGGCGCAGTTATTCGCACTGTGCCAGTGCATTGCGTTATTGGTCCGCATAAGCAAACGATCATCCAAACACTGGATGCTCGTTTGTTCGTTGTTGGACAAACTGTTCCTTAAGAATTCCCTCGCCAGAAGCGGAACCTCTTTCCCTTCTCGAAAAAGTGGCCGCAGCCACTTTTTCGACACGCAGAAAAGGGCTGCAGCGCTGTGACAGCGCTGCAGCCCTTTCGCGTGTTATGCCAGCTGAAGCTGGTATAGCTTCTTGTAGATGCCGTTTTGCTCCAGAAGCTCCTGATGGGTACCGCTCTCGCGGATTTTGCCGTGGTGCATGACAATGATGCGGTCGCAGTGCTGGATGGTGGACAGACGGTGCGCCACCATGATGGAGGTGCGGCCCTTCATCAGCGTTTCTACGGCTTCCTGAATCCACTGCTCGGTCTCGGTGTCGATGTTGGCGGTGGCCTCGTCGAGGATCAGGATGGTCGGATCATAAGCCAGCGTGCGGGCGAAGGACAGCAGCTGGCGCTGACCGGCAGAGAAGGTGGCGCCGCGCTCGGTGACGCGCTCGTCATAGCCGCCGGGCAGCCGCTCAATGAAGTGGGCGGCATTGGTGTTGCGGGCGGCTTCGCGAATGGATCCATCGGTGATGGAATCATCGCGCAGACGGATGTTCTGCTTGATATCGCCGGTAAAAATGAACACATCCTGCTGTACCTGGCCGATTGCAGAACGAATCTGCTCGCGGGACATGTCGCGGATATCGACGCCGTCGATGCGGATGGCGCCCTTCTGTACGTCGTAATAACGGCCGATGAGGTTCAGAATGGAGCTCTTGCCTGCACCCGTTGCGCCGACAAAGGCGACCTTCTGTCCCGGCTCGATGACGAAGGATACATCGCGCAGCACCCAGTTGGCGTTTTCGGTATTGCTTGCCGAAGCTGCCTGACCGTCCATGGTTTCATAGGCGAACCATACATGATCGAATTCGATCTGGCCGCGGATCTGCGGCAGCATCACCGGCGGCTCCTTCTCTTTCACGATGGGCTCCACATCCATGAGGGTGAAGATCTTTTCCGCAGAGGCCAGCGCGCTTTGCAGCGTCGTGAACTGTTCCGCCAGCTCCTGAATGGGCTGGAACAGCTGCCCGATGTACTGGGTGAACATGTACATTGTGCCCAGAGAGATTACGCCGCCCAGCACCTGCGCACTGCCGCCGCCGAGGATGACTGCCGTAGCGACGATGGAGGAGAAGTAGATCAACGGGCGGAAAATGGCGAATACCATCATTTCCCGGTAGCCTGCACGGTAGAGCTCCTGGTTTTTCAGGCCGAACTCGCCGCACTTTTCCTCCTCGCGGTTGAAAATCTGGATCACGCGCATGCCGGACAGATGCTCGGAAAGGAAGGTGTTCAGCGCTGTGATGCGGGTTTTGACGATTTGATAGGTTTTGCGGGACAGCTTGCGGAACACCAGCGTCAGCCCTGCCACCACCGGCACCATCACGAAGGACAGCAGCGCCATCTTTACGTCCAGCGCCAGCATCACGGCGACCAGACCGATGATCTTGATTACATTGCGGAACAGGCGGACGATGATGTTGGCATACAGATCGTTGATGGCTTCAGTGTCGTTGGTGATACGGGTGACGATGCGGCCTACGGGCGTGGTGTCGAAGAAGCGCATCGACAGGCTCTGCACGTGGGCCATCAGCTCCATGCGCAATGTGTAGACGATTTTCTGGCCCATCTCCTGAATCATCAGGTGTTGACGGCGGTTGCACACGAACACGGCAAGCAGCACGAGGATGTACAGCCCGGATGTGCGCAGGATACCGGCAAAACGTTCGTCAGGGGTCAAATGCAGGGCTGCATCGCCGGTGATGTACAGGTCGATTGCATCGCCGATCAGCTGCGGGCGGTACAGCTCGAGTGCAGTGAGGATCAGTACCAGCACGAAGCAGAGCAGCACTGTCTTGATGTAGGGCTTCAGATAGCCCATCAGGCGGAGAAAGGCGTTTCCTTTGTACTGGATTTCGCCAACGTCGTTTTCATGCTTGCGGTCAGGCATTGTGCTCACCTCCCTCAGGCTGCCCGGTCGGGTCTTCCTCGCGCAGCTGCTTTTCCAGCTGCTGTTTCTCAAAGAGGGAACGGTACAACCCATCGCGCTGCAGCAGCTCTTCGTGGGAACCGTATTCCTCGACTACGCCGTCATCCAGCACGAGGATGTGATCTGCATCCTGAATGGTGGAGATGCGGTGGGCGATGATGATGGTCGTCAGGCCGCTGCGGACGGTTTTCAGATTGTCAAGGATATTGCGCTCGGTATCGGTATCGACGGCGGAGAGTGCGTCGTCAAGGATGAGGATGGGCGCGCCTGCGCCATGCACCTTCATGAGCGCGCGGGCAATGGAGGAGCGCTGCTTCTGACCGCCGGAGAGAGTCACGCCGCGTTCGCCCACGATGGTGGCGTACTGCTCGGGGAATTCGGCAATGTTGTCGTGGATGCAGGCCAGGCGGGCCGCATGCTCGACAGAGGCAAGGGCCTTGTCGTCGCTGCCGAAGGCGATGTTGCTCTGCAGCGTATCTGAGAACAGGAAGTTGTCCTGCGGTACGCAGGCGATGCTTTCGCGCAGGGTTGCAAGCGGGATCTTGCGGATGCAGTGACCGTCGATGGTGATCATGCCGTCGGGGACGTCGTACAGGCGCAGCAGCAGGCTGGGCAGGGTCGTCTTGCCGGCGCCTGTGCGGCCGATGACGGCGAGGGTTTCGCCCTGCCTGATACGGACGGATACGTCCTTGAGGACGGTTGTTTCCGGCTGGTCAGGGTAGGCGAAAGTCAGATGATTCAGGGCGATCTCACCCTTCAGGCTGCGGATGCTGTGGTCGGTCTGCGCACCGTCGGTGATGTCAGGCTTCTCGTGGAAGATGCCTACGATGCGCCCCAGCGAAGCCATGCCCTGACTGATGCTGGTCATGCACTCGCCTACGGCCATCATCGGCCATACCAGCATGCCTACATATGAATTAAAGGCCACGAACTGCCCCACGGATATCTCCCCGTGAATGGCGAGATATCCACCGTAGAGCAGCGTCAGCAGGCTGCTCAGACCGATGATCAGATCCAGCAGAGGCATGACCAGTGCCTGCAGACGCACGACGTGGAGGTTCTTGTCCTTGGTGCGCTGCGTGGTCAGGGCGAAAGCAGCCAGCTCCTTATGCTCCTGCACGAAGGCCTTGATCACGCGGATGCCGCTGACGGTTTCCTGTACCTGATCCGTCAGCTGAGAGAAGGCCTCCTGCTTGGCCCGGAAACGCTTGTGCATGGCTTTGCCGTAGAAATAATCGCCGAAGAAGATAACCATCAGCGGAATGACTGCTACCACTGTCAGCCGCATATCGACGTACTGCACCATTTTCGTCAGCACGAGGATCATCATGACCGTCGCGTCGAAGGCGCTGATGACCGTCATGCCCAGCAGCTGACGCACAGCCATCAGGTCGTTGGTAAAGTGGGCCATCAGATCGCCGGTCTTGTGCTGGTTGTAGTAGCGCATGGACAGGGTCGAAAGATGGGCGAACATATCCTGTCGGATTTCCTTTTCGATCGATCGGGCTGCGCCAAACAGGAAAAAGCGCCAGCCGAAGCGTCCCAGCGCGATGATCGCGCCCATCAGGATAATTTTCCATACAATCTCCATCGCGCCGGCCATGTTGAGTGTGCTGGTGGCCAGACCATCGGTGATATCGCCCGTGAATTCCGGGACGAACACGTTCACATAGTCCACCACATACAGCGCGATAATACCCAGCAGGTACTGCAGCGCATGCCGCCGGACATAGCGGAATGCGAATTTCAGCTCCTTCATAGATGCCTCCATGTTGATGATCAGCATATGCATGTCTGATTATCATAGCATAAAAAGGTCGATTTGTGTAGCGAATCATAAGAAAGTTTGCCGCAGGGGGAACGTTCCTGCAAAGAAAGCAGGACGCACCAGCTGGCACGTCCTGTTCGGTCAAGGCTCCAGAATGTATTTCGCGACCTCGGGCCAGATGGCACGGTAGCCTTCGGGCGTGATGTGCATGCCCTCAATGGTGTACTCGGCCTTCAGACGGCCCTGGGCGTCGGTCAGGGGAGCGTTGAAGTCAATGTAACGGTGACCGCGGCGCTGAGCGAGGGCTTCCACGGCGCGGTTTGCTTCCCGGATGCGCTCGTTGGTGCGGATGCGCAGACAGGCCTTCATTCCTTCGTCGGCGGCGTTGTAGTTGATGGGATAATAGGCCATGAGAATGATGTCCACGCCGGGGACGCGCTCCTCGATGCTGGAGAGGATACGGTCATAGCGCCCGATGAGCGCGTCGATGGTGACAGACGCGTCGGACAGGTCGTTCGTGCCGATGTTGATGAAGAGGCGGCGGGGCATGAGATCTGTGACGCAGACGTCAAGGATGGGAAGCATATCGTCCGTGCGATAGCCGCCGATGCCGCGGTTGTAGACCATGGGCGCATCGGGGCCGAGCTCCTCTGCCCATGACTGCACCGGGAACATTTCCATCAGCGATGATCCTGCGAAGACGATTTGCCCTTTGACAGCCTGTCTGTTTTCCGTACGGTAGCGTTCGACCAGACGCTCCTTTTCGATGCGCCATGCGGGTTTTTCCATGGGTCAGGCCTCCTTTGTCAGCTGGAAAACGGTCTCTGCCATCTGCATGGCTTCCTCGGGGGTACTGCTGTCGGTGCGTTTGTAGACGGGGAAGCCGCTCTGCTCGTAGGCGGCATAGGTCTCCGGGCTGTTGATCAGGGCGATGCAGGCGCGGAAATTGGCCATGGCGGCCTCCGGATCGGATGCGGCGTTGATTTGCTGCAGGAGAAACTGCTTTTCCGGATCGCTCCGGTCGAAGAAGCGATCGACAGACATGCTCTGGGGCGAGAGCATGACCAGCACGTTGTGCGAACCTGCGATTTCGTGCAGCATGTGCAGGGGGATGTTCGTGTCCACAAAGACGGGACGGTTCATCTGGGACAGGTGAATCAGCAGAAGAAGCTCCAGATCGGCGATTTCCTGTGCGTTGCCGCAGCACCACGCATTGTACTGCTCCGGTGTGCGGCTGATGAACTCCTGCCAGCCAGACATGGTGTCAAAATAAGACAGGTTCGGCTGATGCTCGCGATCGATCAGGTGCATCAGCGCGTCATGGTAATTTTCGCCGCACATGATGCCCTGATGCTTCTGGGCAAGGCTGCGTACAAGGGTGGACTTGCCGGCGTAGGCCGTGCCGGTGACGAAATATACGCGCTGAAACAACCGGCGCAGCAAATTGGATTGGATGGCGACAGAAGGGAATGCGGAAGGTTGACAGACGGACTCTGACATCTCGAACCTCCTTGTGTCAGTTGCTGAAAAAGAAAACGTCTGCGGGAGTACCGTCGCTGTAATCGACCTCGCGGTTCGGGTAACGTTCAATGAGCTGGTAGTCTCCGCCGGTGTAATCGGCAATGACGCGATTCCAGAAGTGTACGGAGGCGATGTTGTGCGGGTGGCGCTTGAGCTGCCAGCGTCCGTGGTGCAGGCTGAAGGTCAGCCGGGCTGCCTCCCGGCCCACGCCGCTGCGGCGGTATTTGTGGAGAACGAAAAACTCGGAAAGGGTGAAGTCTGTCGTCGCGTCCGGCACCTCGGGATAATCATTGACGAGCACGAAGCCTGCCAGCTTACCGTCTGTGCGGATGAAGTAGGGGAAACGGTTCGGCTCCTGCCAGTAACAGTCAAGGTATTGGTAGTTGTACAGGCCGTTTTCGTCCAGATCATTCAGATCGTACTGGGAGAACTCGTAGAGGTACTTTTCCATCAGGTTGCGCAGGGTCTCGCGCTGGGACAGGGGAACGGGGGTGAGGGTAACCATAAGGTACGCGTCCTTTCTGAGAGGAATGAAGGAAACTCAGATACGCGGCAGGTTTGGCGTCCAGCGGCTGCCGCGCTTTTCCCATTTGGGCGGAAGGGTCTGCCCGCTTTCTCCCAACAGCACAAAGGGGATGGTCATCACCTGATTGTTGTGGCTGTCCTCATAGACAAACTCGGCTACGAAGCGATATCCGGGCGCCATGTGCTCAGATGTGATGTCATAGAAGATCTCCTTGATGCCATCGCCCATGTGATTCATGGTGAGGAAAACAGCCTGCTCTGCCGCCGGGGAGACGGTCACGCCGCTGCGGGCGTACAGGTATACGCGCAGCCGGTCGGAGGTGATGGCCCTGGAGGTGTTGCTGAGAATAAAGCGGATGCGCTTGCTCTCGCCGGGACGCAGGACGGGGGCGCCCATGTAATCCAGCCGGACGTTGAGACCGGGGAAAAAGTAGCGGACGACGTGCATCTCGTCATAAATGTTCCGAAACCATGCTGGCGCGTCGAGAGACTCGCCAGCCCAGTCCGAAAGACCGTGGAAGAGGAAGGCTGCTTCGTGCAACTTGGCGACGCGCTCTGTCAGCTCATCCACCGTGGCAGGAATTTTGCCGTACATCAGGAAGGGATTGATGCTGATGGTTACGATTTTGCTTCCGATGGGCTTCGTCCACTTTTCGCTGAAGATCTCCCGGCCATACATCAACCCGTAGAGTGCGGCGATGGTGCCTGCGGTGCAGTCTGTATCCTCGCCGTAGTTGACGGCGGTGCACATGGCCTTCTCTACATCGCCGCCGCCCAGAAGCAGGCTGTACACGATGATCATGATGTTGGAGGGCACGTCCCAGCCCATGGGGCCTTCACCGTAGCCTTTTTGCTCATCCTCCTCGGAGATGGGGTGCCATTCGATGTGGCCGATGTAATGCTGCATGATATATTCGCGGCTCTCCTCGAAGGGGATGCCGCGGTCGAAGGTTGCCACGGCATCCCGCACGGCGCGGGCGACAGCGCAGTCATCGGGGATGTAGGTCAGGCCGATGCGGATCAGCTCCCGCACGTCGGTGATGACGAATGCGGCGCTTTCCATGGCGGCTACGAACACCTCGGCATACACGCCCTCGCCGTCGCCGTGATCGACAATCGCATCCTCAAAGGCGTATTTTGCAGCCAATGCCGGATGGCCGGGATACAGGCAGGCCCAGATGTCGGCGCGGATAAAGGAGCCGCAGCTGTCCTTGAAGCGGTTGTTGAACGTGCCGGACACGGGGGGCTGCAGTCCGGCGCGCAGGTTTGTCTTGGCCGTGCCGTATTCGGCATGGGTGAAGATCATGTACTGATTAAAGAAAGCGCCCAGCACCTTTGCGTCAATGTCGACGCCGTGCTCCTCCATCGCCAGCAGCCAGAGGATCTGAATGTCGAGATCATCGTTGGGGAGGGGGTCGCCGGTGAGGTCATGGGTGTAATAGGTGACGCTGTTGGCCCGGCGCTCCCATTCCATAGGCATGCCAAGGGTGCCGCCGATATTCTTGCCCAGCCAGCAGCCGGACACACGGGACAAATAAGAAGGCATGATCATGAGGTTCATCTCCTGTGAGCGGGTTCAATTCATCGGCACGGTCAGGGAGAAGGGGACGGCGCTGTCCTCACCGACGGCGATGTCACACAATCCTTCGGCCTCCACGGCGGCGCCCTGTGCGTCATACATACGCAGCATATCAGGGGTGATGCGGAAACTGATTTCGCGGCACTCGCCGGGTGCGAGCGAAACGCGCTGCCATGCCAGCAGCTGCTTTTCAGGCCGGATGAGGCGGCTGTGCTGCAGGCGTCCGTATACCTGAACGACGGTATCGCCTCTAACAGCGCCGGTATTCGTCACCTTCGCGGAGACGGTCTGTCCGTCAGCGGAAGCATCCACGGCGAAGGTCGTGTAGCTCAGTCCGTAGCCAAAGGGGAAGAGCGGGTAGTGGGATTCGTCGATGTAGCGGTTGACGTAGATGGCATTCTCCACATGGGGACGGGCGGCGCTCAGACGGTCGTGATGAATCGGCACCTGACCCAGTGCACGGGGGAAGGTCATGCTTGCATGGCCGGAGGGATTCTCGTCGCCCATGACAAGCGCGCGAATGGCGTCCGCGCCTTCGCTGCCGGGGAACCATACGTTCAGGAGCGCGTCGCACATGGGCAGCGCGTCGGTCAGCACCAGCGGACGGCCGCAGAAGAGAAGCATCACCACGGGTTTGCCCAGCGTGTGCAGACGGCGCAGCTCTTCCATCTGTGCCGCGGTGAGATACGGGTGAGCCTTGCTGGTGTCCTCGCCGGTGTCCTGCTGCTTTTCACCCGTGGCCAGCAGGATCACATCGGCCTCCTCGGGAGAGACGAGCGTGATGCGTTCATCTGCGCCGAAGCTTTCCAGCAGTGTTCTGGTGGATTCGGTATCCGCATCGAGTGTCCAGCCGCCAAGGATGGCATGCTCGTTTGCATGACTGCCGACCAGCGCGACTTTAGCGCCCTTCTTCAGGGGCAGCGCCCCGTCGTTCTTCAGCAGCACGCAGCTCTTGACTGCGGCTTCGAAGGCGGCCTTGCGGATCTCGGGATTGCCGCAGACGGACTCCTGACAGGCATTGCTGTCGTTCTTCACGGGCTGATGGAACAGACCCAGCTCATTCTTCAGCTCCAGCACATGCAGACAGGCTGCATCAAGCGTGCTTTCGTCCACTATGCCCTCACGGACAAGGTCGGCAAGGTGATTCAGGTGGGCGAAGCTCATCATGTCCATGTCGAGCCCGCTGCCGATGCACAGCTTCGATACCTCGCGCATATCGGCTGCCACGCCATGATACATCAGCTGATGCGGATCATCCCAGTCGGAGATGATCATGCCCTTGAAGCCCATGCGGCCGCGCAGAACGTCTTTGAGCAGCCATTCGTTGCATACGCAGGGAATGCGGTCGATGCTGACAAAGGCGGGCATCACCATGTCTACGCCAGCGTCCACACAGGCCTGGAAGGGCGGAAGATACGTATTGTACAGCTCAGTGCGGCTGACGTCGATGGGCGCGTAATCCTGTCCTGCCTGACTGGCGCCGTAACCGACGAAGTGTTTGGCGCAGGCAGCCAGACGATCAGGCGCGCTGATATCGTTGCCCCGGGTGCCGCGCACCATGGCTGCGCCCATCTTCGCGCACAGCAGCGGGGATTCGCCGGGACTTTCCATCACGCGGCCCCAGCGGGGATCGCGTACCACGTCCACCATAGGGGCGAAGGTCACATGCGTACCTGATACAGCCCCCTCCAGCGCGCCGCAGCGGCCCATATCCTCTGCAACGCCTTCGTCAAAGGTTGCGCCGATGGCAAGGGGAATCGGGAACATCGTCTGATGCCCATGAATCACATCTTTCATCACCAGCGGCGGGATGTGATGGGGCTGCATTGCAGTGATTTCGCGGACAACCTGTGCGCAGGCTTCTGCCTCTATCTTGCGGACGGCAATGACGCTGCCGCTCAGGGCGATTTGTGCGGGCGTCAGGTTCATTTCCGCCATGGGGCCGGTGGGCTCGGTCACGCCCTCCATGCAGGCGCTGATCGGGATTTGTGCCAGCTGACCGGCTTTTTCTTCAATGGACATATCCGCCAGCAGGGACAGCAGCTCCTGTCTGGTCAATTTGATGTTTTTCATTACGGGATTCCTCCGTGAACGCGTATTTTTTTCATTATATCGCAGCGATGATGAAAACGCAATGAAGATTTGTGCTGCCGGCGGAAGGCTTGACATGGAAAAGCGCGGGACGGTATAATCGGGAATAGAAGTCATTTGCCTGCGGTCAAAAAGGAAGAAAGAGGAATGAACGCATGAAGACGCTCGTCTTTGGCTCGCTGAATATCGACCATGTATACCATCTGCCCCATGTGCTTCGCCCTGGCGAGACGCTTCCATCCCTGTCCTATCAGCGTAACAGCGGCGGCAAGGGGCTGAATCAGGCCATTGCGCTGGCCCGCGCAGGGCAGGAGGTGTGGTTTGCAGGCGGCGTCGGCGCGGACGGGCTGTTCCTGAGCGATGCATTGGCGGCAGAGGGCGTTGACGTCCGGCTGGTGCGTCAGACGCAGACGCCCACGGGGCACGCGGTGATTTACGTGGATGCGCAGGGCGGCAACTCCATCGTCCTGTACGGCGGGGCGAATCAATGCGTCACCCGGGAAATGATCGGGCAGGTCCTGGAAAAGTGCAGCCCGGGCGATCTGGTGCTTTTGCAAAATGAGGTGAACCTTGTTCCGGATATGATTCGTGCAGCCCGGGCGAAGGGGCTGCGGGTCGCGCTGAATCCCTCCCCGGCTGCGCCGGAAATGCGGGACTGGCCCCTTGAAATGGTGGACTGGCTGCTGCTGAACGAGGTGGAGGGGCATGATCTGACCGGCTGCACTGATCCGGACGACATTCTCGATACGCTGCTGAGCAGATACCCGGCATGCCGGGTGGTGCTGACGCTGGGATCGGACGGCGCCGCCTATGCAGACGCCGGGCAGCGCATGCGTCAGGCGGCCATGCAGGTTGAGGCAGTTGATACTACAGCGGCAGGGGACACCTTTACCGGGTACTTCCTTCATACCATCCTGTCGGGTGGTACGGCGGAGCAGGCGCTGCTGCGGGCAACGCAGGCGTCTGCCATCGCGGTTGGCAGACCCGGTGCGAGCGCTTCCATTCCGAGGGCTGACGAACTGCCGTGATGCATCGGGCTGCTCTGCACGGGAATGCAGCAGCTGTAATATCCCGGTTTCATGCGCCTTCCCCCTTGCAAAAATCTGTGAAACCCTCTATAATGATCTTATCAGCTTCTTTTCTACTCATTGCTTCAAAAAAATGGAGGTTACGTAATCATGGACGTGATGACTGCCTATGAACAGTGGCTCAAGGACTTCGCTGCCGACGCCGATACCATCGCCGACCTGAAGGCTATCGCAGATAACCCTGCGGAAATCGAAGACCGCTTCTACACCGAGCTGTCCTTCGGTACTGCCGGCATGCGCGGCGTGCTGGGCGCGGGCATGAACCGCATGAATCGCTATAATGTCCGTCGCGCGACCAAGGGTCTGGCGCAGTATCTGCTCAAGACCCCTGAGCAGGCGCAGCGCGGTGTGGTCATCGCGTATGACTCCCGCCGTTTCTCTGCCGAATTTGCCAAGGACACCGCGCTGGTGCTGGCGCAGGAGGGCGTGCCCGCTTTCCTGTTTGACGCCCTGCGTCCCGTGCCCGTGCTGTCCTATGCCGTGCGCCACCTGAATGCCATCGCCGGCATCGTCATCACCGCATCCCACAATCCGCCGCAGTACAACGGCTACAAGGTCTACGGCGAGGACGGCGCGCAGGTCGGCCCGGAGGCGGCTGAGGGCATCACCGCCATCATCCGCGCGACCAAGTACACCGACTGCACGCTGATGGATGAGCAGGAGGCCATCGACAAGGGCCTGCTGAAGTACATCGGCAACAAGGAAGTCGACGACGACTACATCGCCGACGTGAAGACCCTGTGCATCCAGCCCGAAATGCTGGAGAAGATGGGCGGCGAGCTGTCCATCGTGTACACCCCCGTGCACGGCTCGGGCAATGTGCCGGTGCGCCGCATCCTGAAGGAAGTCGGCATCTCCAACGTCTCCGTCGTCATGGAGCAGGAGCTGCCCGATCCTGCCTTCTCCACCGTCAAGGTGCCCAACCCCGAGGAGCCCGACACCTTCAAGCTCGCCATCAAGCTGGCGGACGAGAAGGGCGCGAAGGTCATCTTCGCCACCGACCCTGACTGCGATCGTCTGGGCGTGGCCGTCAAGACCTCCGCGGGCGACTGGCAGCTGCTGACCGGCAACCAGATCGGCTGCGTGCTGCTGCACTACATCCTGTCCGCGAAGAAGAAGGCGAATACCCTGCCTGCCAACGGCGCGGCGGTGAAGTCCATCGTGTCCACGAGCCTGTCCAACAAGATCGCCGCTTCCTTCGGCGTGGAGATGTTCGAGACGCTGACCGGCTTCAAGTTCATCGGCGAAAAGATCCAGCAGTTCCAGGATACCGGCAGCCACACCTTCCTCTTCGGCTTCGAGGAGAGCTACGGCTTCCTGTCCTCCACCTTTGTGCGCGACAAGGACGGCGTCAACGCCTCCATGCTGATTGCCGAGGTTGCCTGCGCCTGCGCCGCTCAGGGCATCACCCTGTATGACTATGTGCAGTCCATTTTCGCTGAGTACGGCTACTTTGTGGAGAAGGTCGTGTCCGTCACCCTGCCCGGCAAGGAGGGCCTGGGCCGCATGAAGGAAATCATGGCCGGCCTGCGCGAGAATCCCCCGACCGAGCTGTGCGGCATGAAGGTCACCGCTGTGCGCGATTACAAGGCCGGTACCCGTACTGCGGACGGCAAGGTTGAACCCACGGGTCTCCCCACCTCCGACGTCCTCTACTTCGAACTGGAGAAGGGCAACTGGGTCTGCGTGCGTCCCTCCGGCACTGAGCCCAAGATCAAGCTGTATGTCAACACCAACGCGGCCGACAAGGCGACCGCTGAGCAGCTCAACGCTGATCTGCGCGCGGCCTCCGAGGGTCTGCTGAAGTAAGCCGGGACAGATAAACCGGCAGACTTTCACAGGGAAAAGAACCCGAATCATATACCGCAGCCCGGAGCAGGCAGAATTCTGTGCTCCGGGCTGTTTTGTCTTTTCAAATACGACATTATGTGCTATAATAAGCTGATATAAACTGCCCGCACGGCAGTCAGGTGGCAATAACAACGAGGAGGGTTTCCCTATGTTTGGCAAGTTTATGAACAACTACTACTACGGCAAGTCCGGCAAAGGCGATTACACGCCGGAGGATCTGCCGAAAAACCGCTGGCAGCTTTTTCTGGAAATGCTCAGGACGCGTCTGAGCGCCCTGTGCAGGCTGAATCTGATCTATGTGCTGCCGTGGCTGCCGCTGATGATCGTACTGTTCATGTCGTTCATGAGCATGCTGACCATCGGTACGCCTGCCGAGGTGCTTGAAGCAGCGACAGAGGGTGCTGCTGCAACGACGGAAGCCGCAGTTGTCGTGACCGGCGAGGTCGCATTCACCGAGGAACAGCTTGCCCAGCAGGCTTCGCAGCTTGAGAGCATCATCTGGATGACGCTGATCCTGATGATTCCCTGCATTGCCATCACCGGCCCCTGGACGACCGGCATTGCCTACGTGACCCGCAACTGGGCCCGGGATGAGCATGCATTCATCTGGTCTGACTTCAAGGATGCGATGAAGGAAAACTGGAAGCAGGGCCTGATTGTATCCAGCATCACCTCCGTCGTGCCGCTGCTTGCTTACATGTGCTGGCAGTTCTATGGCCAGATGCAGGCGCAGTCCATGCTGATGGTGGTTCCGCAGATGCTGACGCTGATGGTAGCGCTGATGTGGAGCCTCGCGGTGACCTATGCCTATCCGATGATCGTGACCTACAAGATGAACCTGCGTACGGTGCTGCGCAACAGCCTGCTGCTGGCCGTGGGCCGTCTGCCCATGAGCGTGGGGATTCGCCTGCTGCATTGTGTGCCGCTGGCGCTGGGCGTGGTGCTGACGTTCCTGATCGGCTCGCTGATTGTGCCGCTGGTGGTCTTTGCATATTATCTGCTCATCGGCTTCGGCCTGAGCCGCTTCATCACTGCCAGCTACACCAATGCACAGTTCGACAAGTTCATCAACAGCCGCATTGAGGGCGCGAAGGTCAACCAGGGCCTCTCCGAGGAGGAAGAGGACGACTGGGAGGACGACGAAGAAGAGGAAGAACGCGAACTGAAACCCTGGGAGAACGGCTACACCAGCCAGGATAAGTAATCTGTCCGGAATGTATTCCGGCGCTTCTGCGCATGCTACCCGTATCTGTCATCAGGAGGGAAGGGCATGACACAGTGGCGGCTGAATCAAAAGGAAAAACAAAAATACGAGGCGGCAGAACGCTTCGGGCTCATGCCCCGGCTGCTGGAAAACGGCTGGCCGGGGCTGTCCGCCAAGGAAGCAGGACGCATCGGCGGCGCGGTCAGGGGACTGAACCGGGCCAGGCCGCACGATTGACCGCCTCCTGAACAGGAGCATCAGGCAGAAACATGTACACGAGCTTTGCAGAAGTATACGATCAGCTCATGGACGATGTGAACTATGAGCGCTGGGCGGATCTCTACCGGGAGATGATGACCGGCTACGGCGTCGGCCGCGGCGCAAAGGTGTGCGAGTGCGCCTGCGGTACCGGCGGATTGACCGTGCCGCTGCACAAGCGCGGCTACCAGATGACGGGCGTTGACCTGTCGCAGGAAATGCTGTGGCTGGCGGCGCAGAAGGCACGGAAGCAAGGCCTGGGGATCCCCTTTGTGCAGCAGGATATGCGCAGGCTGCACCTGCATCGCCCCATGGATGCGGTGCTGGCTACCTGCGACGGTGTGAATTATCTGCTGGAGGATGCGGATGCCGCGGCTTTCTTCACCTCGGCATATGAGGCGCTTCGGCCCGGCGGGGGACTGTTCTTCGACGTGTCGACCCCGTGGAAGCTGGAAAATGTGCTGGGCGGGCAAATCATCTGCGAGGATCGCGAGGATGTGACCTATATGTGGCAGAATCGCTTCCATCCCCAGACTGGTAAGCTGGACATGCATTTGTGCATCTTTATCAGACAGAAGGACGGCAGCTACCGCCGCATCGACGAGGAACAGACCCAGCGTGCCCATACCATCGAAAACCTGACGGCGCTGATGCGCGGCGCGGGATTTACCAACATCATGGTCTTTGGCAACAGCCGCCTGGAAGCTCCCCGCGACAGGGAGCAGCGGTGGCACTTTGCCGCCATGAAGCCCGACGGGAATGAATGACCCAAGCAAGGAGAGCATAAACAATGGATGCTGAACATATCGAACAGAACACTCACATCGAACGCCGCGAAGGTGACGAGATGATCCGCATGACGCTCATGGATGGTCAGGTTCGCGTGATGATGTGCGAAACTACGGCAATGGTGCAGCGTGCAGCGGACATTCACAATGCCACGCCCGTATGCACCGCCGCTATGGGACGCCTGATGACCGCCACCAGCATGCTGGGCGTGATGATGAAGGGCGAGCGTGAATCCGTAACGGTGAATATCAAGGGCGGCGGCCCGATGGGCACGGTGGTTGCAGTGGCGGATCACGGCGATGTGAAGGTCTGCGCTGACAATCCGCAGGTGGAGCTGCCCCTGCGCGCGGATGGTAAGCTGGACGTGGGCGGCGCCATCGGCAAGGATGGCTATATGACCGTCATCAAGGATCTGGGCCTGCGCGAGCCGTATATTGGCCAGATTGAGCTGGTGTCGGGTGAGCTGGGCATTGACTTTGCGAATTACTACACCGTGTCGGAGCAGTCGCCCTCGCTGGTGGCGCTGGGCGTGCTGGTTTCGGGCGACGTGGTCCTCAAGGCAGGCGGATTGCTGATTCAGCCCCTGCCCGGCTGCGAGGACGGGATTATCGACCAGCTGGAGCTGCGCAGCCCCATGTTTGCCGATATCAGCCGGGAGATGACCTTTGCCCCCAAGGAGGAGCTGCTGGAGGACTGGTTCCGCGGCATGAAGCCTGTGGTGCTGGATCGTACCCCGCTGCGCTTCCATTGCAGCTGCAGCCGCCACCGCATGGAGAAGGCTCTCATTTCGCTGGGCCGCCGCGAGCTGCAGACGATCATCAGCGAGGATACCGGCGCGGAGCTGGGCTGTCACTTCTGCCACAGCAAGTATGCCTTCACCACCGAGGACCTGAAGGAGCTGCTGGCGCAGGCGAGCCGCGAGTAAGACGCGATTCTACCCCAAGGAGCTGACATGAACGAAACAAACCGCAGCTTGCTGATCCCTTTTCAGCTCTCGGGCAGCCATATGCGCCGAAGAGCTGCGCTGTACCGCCGATACGGACAGGTGCCGGAGGCGCTGACGCTGCTGCGCCGCGCGGCGGAGCAGGATGATACGGCTGCCGGATGGCAGGCTCTGGCAGAGGAAATGCGGCTGCTGGGAAACTGGGAAACGGCGTCGATGCTGCTGGGACGCGTGCTCTCCCGGGCGGACCATGCGCCTTCTGCCTGGCTGGCCATGGGCCGCTGCCAGGCGGCGCTGGGACAGACGGAGCTGGCGATTGACTGCCTGTATCATCAACTGCAGGAGGATGCATGGTCCCCTGAGGGAGACGCGGCGCGGACGATGATGCCCGAGCTGGACGCCCAGCAGCAGGAAAGAGAGCCCCGGCGCGTGCCGATGCTGGTACAGCGCGGGCTGCGGAGCTGGCATGCAGGTGACCGGCAGCTGGGCAGCAGACGCATGGAGCGCGCTGTGCGGATCACGGCGCATCGGGATCGCCTGATGGTTACGCTGGCGCTGCTGCACATGATGTGCTGGGACTATGCCGGTGCGATGAGATGGCTGGCAAAGGCGTTGCGCCAACAGCCGGACAGTCCCCGGGCACTGTGTGCCATGAGCGCCGTGCTGCAGCAGCTGGGCAAACCGCGCGCGGCACGGGGGTTCCTGCGCAAGGCGATGCCGCGCTGCACCGACGTCCGGCTGGCGGATCAGTTCCTGACCTCGGCTTGGGCGCTGAACGCATGGCCTGAAATGGAAACCTATCTTGACGCGCAGCTGAAGCGTTATCCCTACCGCACAGCGCTGCTCAATGCCCGTGCTACCATGCTGTATGAGCAGGGAAGGACGGAAGAAGCGCAGGAAACGTGGCGGCTGATCCTGAGTGTTGATCCGGGAGACAGACGGGCCGCGTCGATGCAGGCGTGGACGAAGCGTCATCCGGAAGCAGGTACGCTTCCTGCCCCGGGAAAGCTGCCGCAGCCGGTTGTGGATGAACAGCGCAGGCTGGTGCAGCCTGGAGATGCGGCGTCGAAGGACGTGCTGCGCCATGGCAGTCAGGAACGGATCGTGATGGACTGGTTTGCTTCCTCCATGGATGCGGAGGAGGCGGAGCTTGCCCTTACAGCAGCCTGCGGACAATGCGATGCAGCGGCGGAGACGCGCTTTCTCAGGGAGCTGCTGGCCCGTCCCGGTGTGCAGCAGGCGGTCAGTCAGCGGGCGCTGATACGGCTGGCAGAGCTGGGCTGCACAGAGCAGAGCTGCATGCTTGCGGGGAACCGCTACACGATTGTGCAGTGCCAGAAGACGACGCAGTCCATACAGCGCAGCACCTGGCGGCTGTTCCTGCCGATGCTGCTGCGGGAGACGCGCCGTTACGGAGAAAGCCCCGAGATTGCGCAGTTTGCCGCATCGCTGTGGGCGGCCATGTCCCCTGCGCAGCGGCAGAACGCGGCTGTGAGGCAGGGGTATCTGTGGTGTAAGGGCATGGAGGTGCTCTGGCTGAGGCTGACCGGCCGTGAGGAACGGGCTGTGCGCGTGGCACGATACATGCTCACATCGCAGCGCAGGATTCGCCGTGTGCTGCGGCAGCTGGGCGCATTGATGGAAGTTCATCCGGCATTGACCGGAGAAGGAGATACAGAATGAAGTGCATCAATTTTGACGACAAGTTTGCCGCCTTTACTGCCCAGTGGGTGAAGGAGCACGGCAGTGAATACCGGAATTACGACGCGATGGAAGCGGATATGCCCCGCATCTATATGATGTTCCTCAATACCCCCGCCAAGTGGCTGGACGGCGTGACGCCCGGCGCATATTTCTCCCAGTACGAGGATGCGAAGGATCTGGTGGACTGGATGGTTGAGTACTGCCGCCGCGAGATCCCCGTGCCGGATATGCTGCTGGAGCAGATTCAGGCAGTTGGCAAGCCCTGTGAGAAGCGTCTGCTCGCCCTGCTCAAGGACGAGGACGAAGGTATTACCGAAGAGGCCCGCATGACCGCCATCGGCCTGCTGCGTGATATGGAAAGCACGCTGCCCAAGATGCTCTACATCACTTGGCAGCTGAACCGCGAGGATCATGACGACCTGGCGGATAATGCGCTGGACAGCCTGCGGGAGATGGGCGCTGTGGTAGTGCAGCCCATGCTGCAGGAGCTGCCCCGCGCCAACCGTGCCGGTCAGGAAGCGCTGCTGGACGTGCTGGTGAATTATCCGGGCAATCAGCAGGTTTTTGACCTTGCCGTTCGTTTGTTTAAGGAGAACCCGATGCGCAGGGCGCTGTTTGCCAGCTATCTGGGTAAGCTGGGGGACGACCGTGCGCTGCCCGTGCTGATGGAAGCGGCGGAGGACGAGAAGTGCCGGTACATGGACTTCATCGAGCTGCGCAGTGCGATCGAATCTCTGGGCGGTGAGGCTCCCAAGCGTGAGTTCTTTGAGGACGCAGAATACGACGCACTCCGTTCGATGGAAGGCGAGGATTAAGGGAACCGGCCTTCCCGCCTCCTTTGACCAGCCGACCCTTCTCTGAGGAAGGAGTACTTATGGTAACATTACAGGATATCAAGCAGAATGAGGCCATCCGCGTACTGATCCGGGCAGGAAACCGCTATCTGGATGCGATGGGCTACACCGAGCACGGACCGCGCCATGTCAGCTATGTCAGCAAGACGGCGTCCGGAATTCTCAAGGCGCTGGGGTATTCCCCGCGGGAGGTGGAGCTGGCAGCCATTGCCGGCTGGGTGCACGACGTGGGAAACTCCGTCAACCGGCACGATCACGGCCCGCTGGGGGCTGTGCTGCTGCTGCCCATCCTGAAGGAAACGGGCATGGAAATGGCCGACATCATGGAGATTGTCACTGCAGTGGGCAACCATGAGGAGCAGAGCGGCTTTATTTCCAGTGCCGTGTCCGCTGCACTGGCGCTGGGCGACAAGTCTGACGCCCATAAGACCCGTGTGCGCGATGGCAAGCCTGATGTGACGGACATCCACGACCGCGTCAACTTCTCCATTCAGGAGAATCATGTCACCGTTGACCGGGTCAACCGCGTCATCCGCCATGAGCTGACGATGGACGAGTCCTCCTCGGTGATGGAATACCTGCAGATCTACATGAGCCGCATCGTTATGTGCGAGAAAGCAGCGGATTTCCTGCATTGCAGCTTCGATCTGGTCATCAACGGCCAGAGCATCAACAACCGTCCCCGCGCCGAGGAGACGGAACGGGCCTGAAAAAGGAGGTGAAGGGCGATGCTTTGCCCTGTCTGCGGTACCTATGCCGCTGAGGATGATATCGTATGCCGTCAGTGCGGCAAGCTTCTTGAACGTGAACGCACGGAGGAAGAGGAGCTGATGAATTTCCGTCAGGGCCGTCACCTGCGCCAGACGGAGCAGGCTCCAGCGCCTGTCAGGCCTTCCGGTTCCGGTGCGAGCCGTTCCTTCGAGGATACCCGCCCGCCGGAGACCGAGGAGGAGACCGGCGCAGTTTATGAGCGGAACGAGGTGCTCAGCAGCACCGGCCGCTTCTACGGCCTTGAGCCGGATGTACCGCTGGCTGCACCGGTGAACGAGCGTCCGACCATCATGCAGGAGCGTACCCGCCGCAGCCGCAGCAAGCGCCATATGAGCCACCGCCGCATGGTCAACTGGGCACATGTGCTCATTGGCTGCATCGTGCTGCTGATGATGGCCGTTGTTGGCGTGTATCTGTATCTGACCAGAACTACCGGCGGTCAGGTGATTATGGCCCGCATGGGACAGGATGCGACGTCCGCCGCGCTATGGCAGGTGGGCGATGAATTCCTTGACACAGGCGATGTGGACAAGGCCATTGAATATTACCTGATAGCCCGCGCCAAGGATGAAGAGGCGGAAACGCCCAATCCTGTCGGCCTTCTGCAAATGGGCAGCGCCTATGAGGCTGCCGGCGAGCTTACGCTGGCGGAGGAGGTCTATGCCTACGTGTACACCGAGGTTGTGCCCAGCGCACCTGAGGCATATCGCAATCAGGTACGTGTGCTGTTGGCGCAGGATCGGGATGCGGAAGCTGCGGCGCTTCTGCAGCTGGCATATCAGAAGACAGGTGTATCCACCTTCCGTACCCAGAGGCTGGAAATTCTGCCCGCTGTTCCCGCGTCGAGCGTCATTTCCGGTTATTATATGGAAAAGAAGACCATTACGCTCACGCAGGCACAGGATCACAGCGTGGTGTATACGCTGGATCCCTTTGCTGTGCTGCCGGAGGATGGCATCCTCTTCACGGAGCCGTTTGAGCTTGGTGAGGGCGAGCATGAGCTGCGTGCTGTGGCAGTAAACGGCGATCTGGTCAGCGATGAGATGGAAGCCTCCTACCAGATCTACATGCCTACGCCCCTGCAGCCCGATACGAATCTGGCGCCCAACACCTATGAAACGGCGCGCAAGGTAACCCTCAAGCCCGGCAAGCTCACCGACGAGCAGCTGGAGAAGAATCCCGGCTATGCCTCGACGCTGGACGATCCCGTGGCTCAGACCATTACCATCTATTACACCATCGACGGTTCCATGCCCGATGCAGACAGTCCCATCTACACCGGCGAGGCCTTTGTGATGAATACCCCCGGTTACAATACGCTCCGTGCCGTATCTGTCAACGGCTATGGCAAACAGGGCAACATGAAGGAGGTCAAGATCAAGCTTGATCTCCGGGGCAAGAGCAAAACCAAGTATAACACGGAGGACACCATCAGCGGCCTGATCATGGGCGCGACCACCCGCGAGGCGTTCCACAACGCCTATGGAAAGGGTGACAGCATGGAGACTGTGTGGATCTACGGCATCAACGGCGAGTGCGAGAAGTACATCTATCCCTGGGGCTATGCGACCTTCATGAAGGTCAAAACCGGCTGGGTGATATGCGATCTGTACTTCACGACGGAGCTGTTTTCCGGCCCTCGCGGGACTTCTCTGGGGATGACGGAAACGCAGATCACCGAGCAGTATCTTGATTACGGGCAGGTGACGAGTCCCTCCGGCAACCGCGGCCTTTATGAGGATGAGAGCGAGAAGGGCAAGATCTACGTGCAGCCCAACGGTGAAAAGATTATTCGATACCGCACTGACACGGCCGATGGTCATATCTGGCAGCTGGACTATGTGCTGGGTACGTCCGGCACGGTCAAGGCGATGCAGTGGCTGTTTGAACAGTAAGCATATCGGACGCAATGGCGCACAGGCTGAGAAGTCTGTGCGCTTTTTGTGTGACCAAACGGGGCATTCGACAGCCGGAAGGGCGTGTTCTGTCGATAAATCGGCATGATCCCCCTGTGATTGTCGAAGATTGGGACGCCCGGAGGGACATGATGTCGATATATGAGAGGTTTCATCGCAATCCCCACAAACGTCTGCCAAAGTGTTATAATGCCCTCGAATGAATGGTCAGGCATACAGTTCCTGACGAGGAAGATCATGGAAGGGCGAGGCGGCACGGAGACTGTCACGGTACGCTGCGGGGCGTCGTCCTGATGCAATGAAGGGAGATTATGGTCGATGAACGATATGCGAATCATGCTGGTGGACGATAATGCGGAGTTGCGCCGGAGCGTCCGGGAGCATCTGAGCCGTCAGGAGAACATGCGCGTGGTGGCCGAATGTGCAACAGGGCTGGAAGCGTTGGAAGCACTGGGCAAGACAGCGGTGGACGTTATCATTCTGGACATCATCATGCCGCAGATGGACGGATACAGCTTTTTGGAGGAGATGAACCGACAGCAGATCGAAAATCTGCCGCAGGTGATCGTTGTCAGTGCTCTTGGACGTGACGATTTCATTATGCGTGCGGTGGAGAACGGTGCGCGCTTTTATATGATCAAGCCCTTCGACCTGTCGGTGCTGACGGGGCGGATCCGGGAGGTATGCGGGCAGACGACGGACGCCCCTGCGTCAGGCAGCCGCGTATCCCTGCCGGGCCGTGCGCCCTCCATCGATGAGAAGCTGGCCAGCCTGTTCCTGACCATCGGCATTCCCGCTCATATCAAGGGCTATTCCTTTTTGCGCGAGGCGGTAAAGATGGTGGTGGAGAATCCGGATGTGATCAATCGGATCACGAAGGAGCTGTATCCGGGTATCGGCAAGCGCTTCAACACCAGTGCCAGCAAGGTTGAAAGGGCGATCCGCCACGCCATCGAGGTTGCATGGAGCCGGGGCAGGATCGATACCCTCAACAAGGCCTTCGGCTGCAGGGTCGCCACCAAGGAGGACAAGCCGACCAATGGCGAGTTCATTGCCATGATTGCGGATAAGCTTGCGCTGGAGCAGAGGACGGCGTGAGGCAGGGGAGACAAGGACTGCGGGGACTGAACCGGATGCGTCCTGCCCGTCCGGAAGCCGAAGGGATCATCAGGAATCTGCTGCGGAAACGAATGATTGCAAGGCCTTGCCCCGAATGCAGCAGGGGCGAGGCCTTTTTGACTTGTCATGGTGCGGAGGATGGGATATAATGGGATAAAGACTGAGCGCGGAAAATGGCATATAACTGTGTGCGGCAACAGGAAATGCCGTGACTGGGAGCTTGTACCGCGGCCGCAGTTTTTTATCACAGCAGATCAAGCGGACTACAAGGAGGACTGTGCATGCATTCGCCCAATGAAAGGATCAACAATCCCCTGAATCCTGTCGGCGTACCTGATAACCGATTCCCGGACCCGCACATCAAGATCTTCGTTAACCCTGATACCGGCCGGGAGGCGATGTATGTTTATGTCGGCCATGATGAAGGCCGGGACAAGTTTATCATGCGGGACTGGTATGTCTTGTGGAGCGAGGATCTGGTGACATGGCACTGCAGCAAATCACTGGAACGCCGGAATACCTATCTGCCGGAGGATTCGGTGGATTGCTGGGCCTGCGATTGTGTGCAGAGCCCCTTTGACGGGCGGTACTATCTGTACTACTCTCATGGCGGAGAATCCACAGGTGTTGCTGTGAGCGACCGCCCCGATGGTCCCTTTGTCGATGCTCGGGGAAAAACGCCCATCCTGCCCAAGGGCATCACGCCCACCAATTCCTATGACCCGGATATCCTTCTGCCCGATGAGGAGGATCCTCATGCCTACATCCTCTTTGGCAGTGACTGGACGGATCATTACTGGGCAATGCAGCTGGATGAGACCATGACCTCGGTGGTGCCGGGCACGGCGGTAAAGGTGCCCGTGTACCCTGCGGACGGAACGCCTACGGAGCTGCTGGGCGTGCTGCGCTCGGATCAGGCGGAGGCCTTCCGCTACGGTGACCGGTGGTATCTGTACTGGGCGGGCAGGTATGCTGTGTCTGACAAACGGCTGGGCCCCTACATTTTCCGCGGCAACATCGGTGCAGATATCCCTCATTATCCCGATGGCCGGGCATTTATCGACCATGGCTCCTTCCTGGAGTGGAACGGCCAGTGGTTCTATGCGGTCAGTCAGGGCCTGGAAAGCTGGAGCTACCGTCAGAGCTGGCTGATGTACCTGCATGTGTGCGACGATGGCACGCTCATGTTCGACGAGGATGTGCGCCGCTGCGGCGTAGGCAGCTACTGTGCGGAGTGGGATCGGATCGAGGCAGAGTGCTACATGCGCATCGACGAGCCGGCGCTGCGAAAAATTGAGCTGAGAGAGGCGGAGAAGCATACCGGGTTTGCCATTGCGCAGGAAGCAGGTGTGCAGGAGGCGTACTATCCTCATGTATACGGCATGGCGGAGAATTTGAAGCTGACCCTGTGCGTCTGCAGCGGTGCGGATGCAGCTGTTACGGTGTTGGTGGACGGCGCGGAGGCTGGAACGGCTGAGCTGAATGATAGCTGCGGCGCATGGCGGGAGGTGTCGCTTTCCCTGAAGAATCCGGCGGGTGAGCATGATGTGACGATGCGGCTGCAGGGCTGTGTGACGCTGGACTGGTTCCGTTTCAGCTGCTGAAGCTGCTGCAGGCTTCACGGGTGAATGAAAAAGGCGTCTGATATACAGAAGTATGTTAAAAATGTATTTATCTTGCTGAAGTATTGCCAAAGTAGACAAAAGCATGTATAATCATGTTACAGATATCCGGAACCGGATCGTGAAAAAATGGAACAGGAGGATTATGCATGGCGATCAAGCTGTTTGTACTTCCGACCACCTCGAGCAATGTAAAGCTGCGTCTGGCGCGGGGGCACTTTGCGACCAGCCACAGCCATATCAATTACTACGTGGATCTTACGATGACCAAGCACCGTCTTTCTGAAGCCCGTGAGGCTGCGGCTGCACTGTGTGCCAGCTTTGCCTCCACGACGGTCATTGATACCATCCTCTGTCTGGATGGTACAGAGGTCATCGGCGCCTGCATGGCCAGCGAGCTGACACGCGCAGGATTCACCAATATGAACGCGCACCGCACCATCTATGTGGTCACGCCGGAGCATACCTCCGGCAGCCAGCTGATTTTCCGTGACAACACTGCTCCTATGATTGTGGGCAAGCATGTGCTGGTACTGGCGGCATCTGTCACGACGGGCTATACCGTACAGGCTGCGGTGGAAGCGATTCGTTATTACAGCGGTCTTCCTGTGGGGATCTGCGCCATCTTCAGCTGTGTGGACGAGTGCCTTGGCTTCCCGATCATAAGCATTTTCAACAAGCGTGATCACCTGGATGATTATCAGAGCTGCCCCTCCACGGATTGTCCGCTGTGCAAGGCGAACGTCAAGCTGGATGGCATGGTGAACAGCTTTGGCGTATCTACTTTCCGATAACTGCGGCAACACGCTGGCGGCCCTTCCTCAACGGAAGGGCCTCAGTGTGTCGAAAAAGTGGCTGCGGCCACTTTTTCGAGAAGGGGAAGAGGTTCCGCTTCTGCGGAAGCGGACATTTTTCACTGTCAGCCAAGGCTGACGGCCGTGAAAAATGTAAGGAATGGTTTCGGCTAATGCCGAAACCGCCCCGCCCGCGCGGCAAAGCCCCGCGATACGATTACAGTCAGAGGGCCTGCGGGCCCTCCGACACCTCC
>JAFTWV010000033.1 GCA_017465155.1 Clostridia bacterium | reverse complement strand
TCTTCCACTCGGTCCAGTCCACGCCGCAGGCTTCCTTGACCGCGTCGGCCATGGTGATGCGCTTCCACGGGCCTTCAGGTGGATGATCTGGCCCTGATAGGGAACGTCAGTGGTGCCCAGCGCCTTCATGGCGACGAACTCGTAGAGCTGCTCGACCATTTCCATGATCTCGTTGTAATCCGCGTAGGCCTGGTAGGTCTCAACGGAGGTGAACTCGGGGTTGTGGGTGGCGTCCATGCCCTCGTTGCGGAAGATGCGGCCTACCTCGTACACGCGCTCGAAGCCGCCGACGATCAGGCGCTTCAGGGCCAGCTCGGTCTCGATACGCAGGAACATGGGCAGGTTCAGGGCGTTGTGGTGGGTGCGGAAGGGACGGGCAGAGGCGCCGATCTCCAGCGTGTGCAGCACGGGAGTGTCCACTTCCAGATAGCCGCGGGCATCCAGGAATTCACGCACGGCGGCGATGATCCTGGAGCGCTTGCGGAAGGTGTCGCGCACCTCAGGGTTCACGATGGTGTCCACGTAGCGCTGACGGTAGCGCAGGTCGGTATCCACCAGACCGTGGAACTTCTCCGGCAGCACCTTCAGGGACTTCGTCAGCAGCACCAGCTCGGTAGCCTCGATGGATGTCATGCCGGTCTTGGTCTGGAAGACAGTGCCCTTTACGCCCAGAATATCGCCGATATCCAGCTTCTTGAACGCGGCGTAGTTTTCCTCGCCCAGAATATCGCGGGTGACATGGATCTGAATGTTGCCCTGACCGTCCAGCAGGGAAGCGAAGGACGCCTTGCCCATCACGCGGCGGGACATCATGCGGCCGGCGACGGAGACTTCCTTGCCAGCCAGCGCCTCGAAGTTCTCAGCGACCTCCTGAGAATGGTGAGTCACGTCATAGCGGGTGATTTCATAGGGATTCTGACCGGCGTCGATGAGGCCTTGCAGCTTCTGACGGCGGATGATTTCCTGCTCCGACAGCGGCGGAGTCAGGGGAGTAACGGGATAATCAGCCATTGTTTGCACAGCTCCTGTATATCAGATGTGAAATGCTTTACGCGACAGGATTTCAACCGGAGGCATTCAAGCCGATCGCGTAAAACGTGACGAAGCCACCGATATCAACGATGGATGTCCAGGATGGTCAGGGTGATGATGCCGCGGGGGATCTCCACCTCAATGCTCTCGCCCACGCGATGGCCCAACAGCGCCATGCCGATGGGGCTTTCGTTGGAGATGAGACCGTTCTCGGGATCTGCTTCGTCAGCGCCGACGATGCCGTACTCAGCTTCCTTGCCGGTGGTCTCGTTGCGGTAGCGCACAGTGGTGCCCACGGACACGCGGTCGGTGGAGATTTCGCTTTCGGACACGACCACCGCATTGTCGATGATCGCCTTCAGGCGGGTGATCTCGGCCTCGTTCTTGGCCTGATCGTTACGGGCTTCCGTGTATTCCGCGTTTTCGGAAAGGTCGCCGAAGCCGCGGGCGATCTCGATGGCGTTGATGATTTCCTTACGCCGTACGTTTACCAGATAGTCATATTGTTCCTGAAGTTTCCGAAGACCTTCTTCTGTTACAAGGTTGCGCTTTTCTTCAGCCATGGTCGCAAGCTCCTTTCAGTTGCATGCCCGTCAGGGACGCGTATGCTGCAATGAAGCACCCGTGCAATATGCAAAGGTGCATACTTGTCCAGTATCACCGATACATTATACCCGCAAATCCCGGTGATGTCAACGCTTTCAGAGGGATTTACTCATGTAGGTTTCATGGTGTACCTCGTAGCCGAGGGATGCGTAAAGAGACTGCGCGGTATGGTTGGCGCAGCTGGTGAGGAGGTGGCATTCGTCCGCGCCATAATCCTCACGAAGCGTTGTCTCCAGATAGCGCAGCATGCCACTTGCGCAGCCCATGCGGCGATGGGCTGCATCCACGTAGAGCTCGGTGATTTCCGCCACAGGAGCGGGATAACAGAAGGAATGATGCACCTGCGCGCAGCAGAAGCCGACGATGCATTTGTCGACATCTACAACAGCAACGATCTTACCTGAGGCAATCAGACTGCGGCAGATATCCTCTGCAGAAACGTCGCTGATCTCGTTGAAGGCTTCATTCAGGCGGCGGAGGGCTTCGGCGTCGTCAGGACAGGCAAGGCGGATCATGAGAGACAAGCTGGTCAGCTCCTTTACAGGCATACTCTGAGAATATCATAACACAGGTTTTGCAATTTGGACAGAGGCATGGTATAATGATGTAGCGCGAGGCATGGCAGCCGGGAAGGGCCGGTGCTGGCCTGTCTGTGTAATTGCTGCATCTATTATTGCATCCCGAGGTGATGTACCTGTGAAACGTATTGCTCTGCTTGCAACCGGCGGTACCATTGCATGCCGTCAGACTCCCGATGGCCTGACCCCGGCGCTGCGTGCCTCCCAGATGCTCCAAAGCGTTCCCTGCCGCGCTGACGTGGAGATCATTCCCCGCGACGTGTTTTCGATGGACTCCTCCAACATCCAGCCGGAGGAATGGTCGCTGCTGGCCCGTGCCGCCGATACGGCCATGCAGGACGCGGACGGCGTCGTCATCACTCACGGTACGGATACCATGGGCTACACTGCTGCAGCCCTGTCCTATATGCTCTGCGGCCAGACGAAGCCCGTTATCCTGACTGGCTCTCAGCTGCCTCTGGGAGCGCCGCTTTCTGATGCAGAGACGAACCTTTCCTGTGCGATTGAGGCAGCCTGCAAGGGCGTGCCGGGAACCTACGTCTGCTTTGCACGCAAGCTGATCCATGGCACGAGGGCAGTCAAGACGCATACAATGTCCTTCGACGCCTTTTCCAGCGTAAACCGTTCGCTGGCAGGCCTGATCGACTCCGAGGGCGTACGCTTCATGCGTCCCCAGAAGATCCGGGGGGATTATTGCTTCCGCCCGGAGGTGGACAGCCGGGTGTTCCTGCTCAAGCTGGTGCCGGGTACGCAGCCGGATATCCTTGACTTTGTGGCGCAGGCAGGCTATCGCGGGCTGGTGATCGAAGCCTTCGGCGTAGGCGGACTGCACTATATCCGGCGCAATCTGGTGGAGAAGCTGAGGATGCTGCGGGAAGAGGGTGTGCGTATCCTTGTGCTGACCCAGTGCATGTACGAAAAGGCGGATCTGTCGATCTACGAGGTCGGCACGCAGTTGCTCAGGACGGATGTGATCAGCGGCATGGATATGACGACCGAGGCTGCGGTAACCAAGCTGATGTGGGCGCTTGCACAGGAAAACACGGATGAGCTGCTGACGCAGGATCTGTGCGGCGAGATCAGGGCAGAGGGATAATTGGAGCGCTTCACGAAGTTCTTTATGCTGCGGGGGAGGGTTCATCCTGTCCCGCCATGAATGGCGGAAGGAAACGGTATATCAGGCAGTTATGACTTGAAGGGAAAAGCTTCAGGTACATAGCTGCTTTTTTGCTGCAGCAGAAAGTGAGGAAGACGAAGGTCCCCGACGGTCAGCAGCTGATCGGGCTGCCCCTTCAGACACAGTGTGAAGGAACTGGGGGGCCAGCAGACCGGCATGATAATGTAGCCCTTCGTGCCGAAAACCTGCATGTAGTCGTTTCCCTGCGCATCCATGCCGCAGAAGAACTGTGCTACTGCGCCGCCGGGGTACTGCATCTGCACGCTGGTGTGCAGATCAACACCCGTGTCCGTTTTGCGGTAAAGGCTCTGCACGGTACGGGGCTTACTGCCCAACAGCTGCATACTCAGCATCAGCGGATATATGCCCAGATCCAGCAGCGCACCGCCTGCCAGCGCCGGATCGAAAGGCGGTCAGGCGGGTCAATCTGCCCGCAGAACCAGCTGAATTCGCCGAAATATTGCGAACTTCGCCGATCACGCCCTCGCGGATCATCCGCACCAGCTCCTGTACACAGGGCAGGAACCGCGTCCACATGACCTCCATCAGGAAAACGCCGTTCCCCTTCGCGCAGTCAATCATCTGCTGCCCCTCGTGATGACTGATAGCCATGGGCTTTTCGCAGATGACGTGCTTGCCGTGGCGCATCATGAGCATGGTCTGCTCCGCATGAAAGGGATGGGGCGTGGCGATATATACCAGGTCAACCTCGGGGCTCTGCGCCAGCGTCAAACAGCTGCCGTAGGCGTGGGGAATGTGATAACGCTCCGCTGTTTCCTGCGCCCTTGAAAGATCACGGGCGGCAATCGCGGTGATCTCCACGTGCTTCAGGCGGTGCATATCCGCCATCACCCGGGCAACAATGCGGCCTGCGCCAAGGATACCCAGCCGGATCTTCTTCATGGTTACTCCGCCTCCACGTGCGGTAATCAAACCATTCCACATCGGCGAATGCGTCGTCGCCGCGCAGGTCATGGCAGCAGAAGCCCACCATCACTGCGGTGAAGCCGTTGCCACGCACGTACTCGCCGGACAGCTGCTGCATGTCCAACACCGGGCTGACAGCCTGCTTCTTCCCGCCGGGAATCGTGTAGGAGAAGCGCAGATCGCCGCCGTCTACCCGGGCAGACAGGTTGATTTCCTGCAGCCCGTGGGCAGCGGGTACACGCCATGGCCGTGGGCTGCGCCATTGTCGCAGGAGAAAATCGCCAGCACAGGCTGACCGTCTTCATCCGCTGTCTTGCACAGATAATACCGGTTGTCGCAGTTGTAGATGAACACCAGTCCTGCCATTTGATAAGGTATTTCTTCCCTGAACTTCATGTGCATTTCGCACTCGCATTTCAGGGAAGACACCGCGTGGGCCAGCAGGTGCTGCCTGTAGTGGGAACACATCCGGCATGCCGGGAAAAATCGAAGTACTGTACATTCTATTTTCTCCAATATATACAATATCAATAATGAGCAGGTGATACAACTGCTCTTCCGTCTTTCAGGTCCATGTGCAGCGATCAATGTTCTATCTCATTTTCAATATAACGGTTGTTTGGCCAAATGACAAGAGATTGAAATTCGCGCAATGACAAAAATGATACCTTTTGCAGCAAACGTTCGCCTCCGCAGCGTCTGTGAGAATCAAGAATCAAAGAATTATCCACCATGCTGAAAAGAATATCTACTGACAAGCTTTCCTCAATGCGGTATAATTGTGCCAGCTTACCAAGGAGGATACGCATATGTTGAAAGCAGCCGGATATGAAAACGTCCACCTGCTGCCCAGCCTGTTCAGCGACCGGGCACAGGTGAACCGCAGCTACCTGATGGAATTGGAGAATCAGGGCCTTTTGCAGAACTTCTACCTGGAGGCAGGCATTGTGATGCCCGGACTGCAGGTGATGGAGGATCCCTCCAAAGCGGCGCTGCACTGGGGCTGGGAAGCCCCCACCTGTCAGCTTCGCGGTCACTTCACCGGGCACTGGATGTCCGCTGCCGCCATGCTGGTCATGACAAACGGCGACCGTGTGCTGAAGGCTCGGCTGGAGGATATCATTGACGAGCTGGACAAGTGCCGCGTCCTCAATGGCGGCAAGTGGATTGGTTCTATCCCGGAGAAGTTCTTCGGCAAACTGGAGCGCAATGAGTACGTCTGGTCGCCCCAGTATGTGATGCACAAGACCATTATGGGTCTGTATCATAGCTACCTGTACGCGAAAATCGACAAGGCGCTCATGCTGCTGGGACACGCGGCAGACTGGTATCTGGACTGGACGGAAAAGATGGCGCAGGTCAATCCCCACGCTGTGTACAGCGGCGAGGAAGGCGGCATGCTGGAGATCTGGGCCGGACTGTACCAGGCCACCGGTGACGCCCGCTACCTCGCCCTTGCGGAGCGTTACAGCGATCCCTCCATCTTCCGCAAGCTGGAAGCAGGGCTTGATCCTCTGAGCAACTGCCACGGCAATGCCAGCATCCCCTGGGCCCACGGCGCCGCAAGGATGTTCGAGATCACAGGCGATGAAAAGTGGCTCAACCGTGTTCGCCTGTTCTGGGACTGTGCGGTCAACCAGCGCGAAGCCTACTGCACCGGCGGTCAGGGCTCCGGTGAATACTGGGTGCCGCCGCACCTGAACGGCACCTTCCTCGGCGAGCGCAATCAGGAATTCTGCACCGTGTACAACATGGTCCGCCTGGCGGAGTACCTTTATCGCTTCACCGGCGACGCCGTGTATGCCGACTACATCGAGCGCAATCTGTACAATGGCTTCCTCGCCCAGCAGAACAAGGAAACCGGCACGCCCACCTACTTCCTGCCCTTCAAGGCCGGCAGTAAAAAGAAGTGGGGCAGCAAGCGCCATGATTTCTGGTGCTGCCACGGGACCATGGTGCAGGCGCAGACGCTCTACCCCACATTGTGCTACTATCATGACGAAGCAGCTGAGCAGCTGATCGTCAGCCAATACATCCCCTCTGAATATCAATGGGAAAAGGAAGGTGCCAACATCACCGTCCGTCAGAGCGTGGACATGAAATACTACAACGCCGAAGCCTTCTTTGATGAGAGCGATGACAGCCAGATGTCCCGCTGGCTGATGAAGCTTTCCATCGAGGCAGAGCAGCCCACCCGCTTTACGCTCACGCTGCGCGTTCCCGGCTGGGTAGCTGGTAAGCCCACCGTTGTCATCAACGGCGAGGATGCCGGCGAACTGACCGTAGAAAACGGCTATATCCGCCTTGACCGCGAGTGGCACAACGACAGCATCCGCATCTACTTCCCGGCAGCCCTGACCCTCGACCATCTGCCCGATATGCCGGATACCGCCGCTGTTCTGGAAGGCCCCATTGTGCTGGCGGGCCTGTGCGATGCGGACTGCGGATTGGCAATGGAGAAGGACGATCCTGCTTCCGCGCTGCGCTTTAACACCGAGCACACATACAGCACCGTCCCCTGGCAGCAGAGCACCTACCGCACTGCAGGCCAGATAGCGAACTTCACTTTCGTCCCGCTCTATGATGTGACGGATGAGCGCTACACGGTCTACTTCACCTGCAAGGAACGGAACTGAGAGGGCGTCATGCCTTCCTCCCTGCGGAACAGCCGCATAAAGTATTTTTCATCCGGGAAGCCGCAGGAATAAGCGGCTTCCTTTATTGTGATCTCATAATTGGTCAGCAGAGCCTTGGCCATCCGCAGACGGAGCTGGTTGGTATACTGCACGATGGACACGCCTGTGCTGCGCTTGAACAGGCCGGACAGGTAATCCGGCTGGTAATTCACATGCTGCGTCAATTCAGGTACAGAAAAGGGCTGATGATAATGGCTCCTGATCCACTCCATCACAGCAAGGACAACCGGTGGATAGCTTTTTGCCGGCTGCTGACAGGTATGCAGCCGGTTCAGCTCCATCAGCAGCATGGCGCAGGCACAGTCCATCATGACAGCGGGATAGACCGGCTCCTCCAGCGACATGTCGATCAGCTGCTGGAAGCGGCTGGCCAGCCGGGCTGTGTTGGGTACGTCACCGCATTCAGCGAACAGATAAGGAGCATCCGTCTCCGCATCCATGACAAGAAAGCCGCTGTCTGTACGTATATGTACCCAGAGATATGAGAGCCGGCCTTCCGATGGCTGATGCCCGAAATGCTCTTCTCCGGCGCGCAGAAAGAGGTATTCCCCGGCATGGACCGCACGGGCAATACCGCCTGCGGTGATGTACAGCGTTCCCTCCAGCATCAGGATCAGCACATGGCACTCAAAGGTACGCCTGTGATGACAGAAGCCGCCCGGGCTGAACAGCCTGCCGCAAACATCATAGACGGGCTGCTGCGGATCTGTGCAGCAGAAAAGTCTGCGGGCGATGTCGATCTGGCACATGGCGTCCTCCTGTTTCGTCCGGATTGGTTGATCATGGCGCTTTTATTATACGACAGACAGAACTGGTTCTCAAACAGCTATTCGGTTTCCGGATTAAAAAGGCAGCCCCCGGGTAGGAGGCTGCCTGAAGCATCTTTGCAGCAGTCAGTCTGTTCGCGGCCTTCTCTGGGGGGCAGCCGTGGGTGATAAGCTGTTACAGCGCCTGGTCCGACCGCCCGGTTAACGGACAGTTATCATGATGACGCCTGAGAAAAAGGCCGTATTGATAGCTATCGCCCTGATAACATTCGCTGCGGCGTGCAAGCAGCTCTGTAAACCCGAACTTGTCATAGATGTGCCGGGCAGGAAGGTTGTCCTCCTCCACGCCGATGGTAAGCTCACGTACGCCCCGGGCCGCGGCCGCATTGATCACTGATTGCAGCAGATGCTGTCCATAGCCGCGTCCCTGCCTGTCCGCCCGGATTCGGAAGGCGTACAGATACGCCCGCTGTCCGGAAATGACGGCCTGCGTGTCTTCGCTGGACCATGTGATGTGCAGCTCGCCCACAAGGTCGCCATTTTCCAGCAGGAGGTAGATGCTGTCTGTCCCCGCGTCGATGCGCCGGGCGTTGTCGGCAATCATGGAGGGCACGTCGTTGTAGTGAAACAGCGCGGTCAGGCGGGTCAGCTCCTCGCTGCGGAGGGGGCGGACGACGAGGTCAGTCATGGGATTCTCCTTGCTGTGAAAGGTGCACGGCCGTCAGATGGAAGCGGATCGCCCCGTCTGTGCAGGGAAAGGCGATGGCTGAGGCTCATCTCGTTCCGTCGAACATCAGCATCAGGGCAGAGAAAAGATTCTTGCGGGCATCGGGGAAGGTTGCGCGGCTGTGGCGGATAAATTCCTTCACATCCTGACGACGCGTCCGGCCGTCGGCAGGGCAGGGGTTTTTGATGACCGGGAGCGCCATGCGGCGGGTAAAGCCGGTGACGTCCCGCTCGTCGATGAAGAACATCGGCCGGACGACCTGCAGGCCGGTTCTGTCCAACTGCGTGACCGGTGGGAAGCAGTCGCAGCGGCCCTCCAGCATCAGGTTCATCATCAGCGTTTCGATGAAGTCATCCTTGTGGTGGGCATAGGCGATCTTGCTGCAGCCCAGCTCAAGCGCCTTCTGGTTGAGCGCGCCCTTGCGGAGCTTGGCACACAGGGAGCAGGGGTTCTTTTCCTTCCGCAGCTCAAAGACGATCTGGTAGATCTCTGTCCTCACATGATGGAAGGGGACATTCAGCGATGCGCAGAAATCTGCCATTGTGCGGATGTTTTCCTCCGTCATACCGGCGCCCACATCCACATGAATGGCGTGCAGCTCAAAGGGGATGGGGTAGTAGGAGCGCAGCTTGCTCAGTCCTGTCAGGAGCGTCAGGCTGTCCTTGCCGCCGGAAAGCCCTACGGCAATGCGATCCTCCGGTGCGATCATGCCGTATTTCTGGATGCACTGGCGAATCAGACCCGTCAGACGCTGGGTATCCATGGACATCGCTTACACCTGCTGTCCGATGGCCTCAAGATGCTCCCTTGCGGCCACGGCATTGTCCGGGTTGGTATTCTCCAGCGTCATGGGCACGTCCTTGGCCTTTGCCAGCGCCACGAGGGGGCGGTAGTCCATGTCGCCCAAACCGCAGGCGCAGCTGACCACGTTGCTGAATACATCCGTGTTGGCGACCTGTGCCTTGACCTTCTGGCCACGGGGATCGGCGTAGGGAATGTAATCCTTCATGTGCAGCAGGGACACGCTGTCGCCCAGCCGCGCGACGCCATCGGCGATGATGGTCTTAGCGTCGGATACGTTATCTTCGCTCAGCAGGTTCACCGCATCAAGAATGACCCGCAGGTTGGGGGAATTGACCGCCCGCAGCACCTTCTCGCAGCGCTCGGGGGTGGAGACAATATGGCGGATGACCGGCTCGATGGCGAAGAGCTGGCCGACCTCCTCAGCGTAGCGGACGACGGGCGTCACACGGTTGATGAACAGCGCAAGGGCCTCATCGGTGAAGCATTCGGGGCAGGTCTTGTAGCCTGTGTTGGGGGCGCCGGTCTCGGTGCCGACCAGCAGCGCGCCCATCCGCTTGGCAAAGCGAAGGTGTGCTTTGTAGATTTCGACGGTCTTGGCGTGATCCTCCATATCAGGGGAGCACAGGTTCAGATAGCAGCCCAGCAGCACGCAGGTCTGGCCGTTGGCCTGAAGCTGCGCACGAACCTCGTCGGCCAGCTCATCCGTCAGGAGCGACGGCGCATCGGCCATCCGGAAGCCGGGGATGACCTTGCTCATGGCGATGTGAACGCAGGTAAAGCCCTGGGCGCGGGCAGCGGCAAGATGCTCAGCGAGGTTCGACCCGGCAGTATCATGCAGGCGGATACCGATATTCATGGGAAAGCCCTCCTTTTATGACAGAAGCATTGTTTGAGGTTATTATAACGCATTTTATCGGATTTGGATAGAGGGAAAAGCAGTACGGGCGATGAATATTGCATCAAGGAGGCTGACGCACATGAAGGAAAAAACAATGCAGGAGTGTCTGGCGATGCAGACGAAGTATGAGCTGGAGGATGTAATTCTTCGTCTCGGTCTGACGCCGATGAAAAAATCGGCGAAGAAGGCTGAACTGACAGCGTATATTGAGCAGATGCTGCCGCAGTATGCAGAAAACCTGCGACTGCAGATGCGGCTGAAGGAAATTGACGCGGTGAATGCACGGCTGGAAAAGAGTCTGGACATCCCGCACGATGTACAGGCAAAAGATGCAGAGGATCTGTTGCCGGGACTTCTGGTGCTGCAGCGGTATGGGCTGGTATGGCGGAATGGAAAAACCTGGCGTGTCCGTCCGCAGGTGCAGGAGATGCTCCGGATAAGCGATGAAGAACGTGCTGAGCAGCGCATGCATGATATGCTTGCTGCAGTGATGGACGGCTGGCTGATGCATGTGGGCATGATGCCGCTGCAGGAGCTGCTGCACCGCACTGCAATGCTGCTGGAGCCAGAGCCGGAGGAAATAACGGATGTGGAGCAGCTGTGCTTTGCGATTCTGATTGCCCGCATGGGTCCGGGGGCGATCTATGTGGATGAAGAGGACGCGGCCTGGGCTGTATCGGAGGAGCTGGAGGATCCCGACGCGCTCTGGAAGCGCCTGCAGGAGCCTCATATTGCGACGCTGCCGTATCCGGACTTCTGCGTGGAGGATCTGCTGTTCTCTGCGTTGGAAACCCTGCTTCCCGGCGACATTGAGCTTTACGGACCGCTGCTGGACTGGCTCGAGGCGCATGAAGCCGAGGATATAGACGACTTGCTCAATGAGCTGGTATGGCTGTGTCAAAACACGCGCGAAAGAGAGACGCCGGAGTGCCTTTTGTCGTGTGTAAAGACGAAGGATATTGATGACGCGAATAATGGCGTTAGAGCGATGTATGGTTTGTTCAACGCATTGCCGCATTGGAGCAACAAGGGACACTCGCCCAATGAACTGATTGAGCGTACAAGGGGGCAGCGAAAAGCGCCTGCAATGCCCGGCCGCAATGACCGCTGCCCCTGCGGAAGCGGAAAGAAGTACAAGCAATGCTGCGGCAGGCTCATGAACTGACACAGACACACAAAATGAGCCCGGACTCCCGTTTCACGCGGGAGCCCGGGCT